>JBGAVM010000012.1:0-57063 GCA_044228125.1 Methylophilus sp. | reverse complement strand
AGGTGGATGAGCGTATTGAGCTGGATGATGCTGCGGTGGTTAGCGTGATCGAGAAGATGCTCAAACAACGCCGCGATTCCATCACTGCATACGAAGGTGCAGGCCGTAACGATTTGGCCGATGCGGAAAAATTTGAAGTCAGCGTGCTGCAAGCCTACATGCCGCAGCAATTGAGCGAGGCCGAAATTGCTGCGATTGTCGAGAAGGTTATAGCAGAGACCGGCGCTGCTAGTGCCAAGGATATGGGTAAGGTAGTTGGTGCGGTGAAGCCGCTGGTGGCTGGCAAGGCGGACATGGGCAAGGTTTCCGGCTTAATCAAAACCAAGCTGGGCTAAGCCCTCACGCGCGTGTTTCATTGCGCACACTGTCGCCCTGCAAGCTAATCTGCATGCGGCTTTCAGGGCAGTTAGTTTGATAATGAAAACAAAGCCGCGCAAACGCGGCTTTTTTGTTTTATAGTCACAGTTATATGATTCCGGAACAATTTATCCAAGACTTATTGAACAGAGTCGATATTGTCGACGTCATCGATAAATCTGTTCCGCTCAAAAAAGCCGGCGCCAATTATCAGGCATGCTGCCCTTTCCATAACGAGAAATCCCCTAGTTTCACGGTTAGCCCCACCAAGCAGTTTTACCATTGCTTTGGTTGCGGCGCGCACGGCACGGCTATTGGTTTTTTGATGGAATATGCGGGCATGAGCTTTGTGGATGCCATTCACGACTTGGCCAAGGGTGTGGGCATGATTGTGCCGCAGGAGGAGCGCACTCCGGCGGAGCGTGATGCGCAACGCGCACAGCAGAAGGTGGCGATGGGCTTGCACGAGGTGCTACAGCAAGCCGCCAATTACTATAAGGACGAGTTGAAAAAGTCGCCGCGGGCGATCGAATACCTGAAAGCGCGCGGCTTGAGCGGGCAGGTGGCGGCCAAGTTCCAGATGGGTTATGCGCCCGCGGGCTGGCAGAATCTACAAAGCGTGTTTCCGCAATATGACAGCGAGGCCTTATCTATCGCCGGCCTGGTGGTGGCGAATGATGAAGGGCGTCGCTATGACCGTTTTCGCGACCGCATCATGTTCCCGATACACAACCAGAAGGGCGAGGTGATTGGGTTTGGCGGGCGTGTGATTAACCCGGAAGATACGCCGAAATATTACAACTCGCCGGAAACACCGCTATTCCAGAAAGGCCATGAGCTGTATGGCTTGTTCCAGGCGCGGCGGGCGATTCGTGATGCTGGCCGTGTACTGGTGGTGGAGGGCTATATGGACGTGGTAGCACTGGCGCAATATGGCATTGAATACGCAGTCGCCGCGCTGGGTACGGCGACTACGCCATTCCATATTACCAAGCTGATGCGCCAAACCGACGAGATAGTATTCAGTTTCGACGGTGACAATGCAGGCCGCACGGCGGCCTGGCGCGCAGCGATGAATGCGCTGCCAGCGCTGACGGATGGCCTGAAACTGCGATTCCTGTTTTTACCCAAGGAGCATGACCCGGATAGTTATGTGCGTGAATTTGGGCGGGAACGATTTGAGGCGGAAATGGACAAAGCGATACCACTTTCGCAGTATTTGATTCAACGGTTAACTGCAGAGAATCCGTTAGCATCCCATGAGGATCGGGTAAAGCTGCTGAACGATGCAGAGCCGATTTTGCGTCAGATTGTGGCGCCGCGTAGTGCTCTGTTCATGCGCAAAAAGATTGCCGAGTTGGCGCAGATTTCCGAGGATGAGGTGCAAGGTCTGCTCAAGCTGCCAGCACCTAGCAATACGCCGCAACAGGCGCGACAGAAGCAAGGCCGGGCGCCACTTTCGATTAAAAAGCGCTTGATATTGGCTGCTCTGATGCAGCCTGCCCAGATGCTGGAAAGCGATCTGGATTTGATTGCGGATGACGATGCCGAAAGCCGATTGCTGCGCGCGGTTATCCAGGCAGCGTTGGCGCAGCCGCAGGCTAAGCCGGCAGCCCTGCTGCGCGCTGCCTCGCAGCAGCAGGATGAGCGCCTGGTTCAAGAAGTCTCGCGCGAACTGTTGATACTGGACGAAAGTCTGGATATTGGGCTTGAATTGGCCGGTATGCGCACTCAGCTCAAAGGGGCGACGCAGGCGCGTCAGGGCAAGCAGGTACTGGAGGCACTAAAAGAAAAGTCCTTTGCTGCGTTGACCGAGCAAGAACGGGAGCAGTTGAAGCGATTGACACAAAAATCGAATTGAAGCTGCAATTTTTTGCGGCTTTTTTCATCAAAACATGTTTGGAAAGTGATATAATTTAGGGTTTTCCGCATCAGTCAAATAGCTGATTTTGCAAGAAATGACGAGACCAGAGGACGCACATGGCTAGACCGAAGTCAGATAAAACACTCGTAAAAGAGAATCAGACGCCCGTGAATGTAGCCGCGCTTGATTTAGGCGCGCCTGTACTTGACGCAGAGGCGCGTCGCACGCGCTTGAAATCCTTGATTATGCTGGGTAAGGAGCGTGGCTACCTGACTTATGCCGAAATCAATGACCATTTGCCGGATGATGTGCAGGATTCCGAGCAGATCGACAGCATCATTGGCATGATCAATGACATGGGTATTCAGGTGTACGAAGAAGCGCCGGATGCCGAAGTGTTGCTAATGTCTGACGTGCCCCCGCCTGTGACCGACGAAGACGCTGCAGAAGAGGCTGAGCAGGCATTGGCGACTGTGGATAGTGAATTTGGTCGTACAACCGACCCGGTGCGTATGTATATGCGTGAGATGGGCACGGTGGATTTGCTGACCCGCGAGAGCGAAATCGAGATTGCACGCCGCATCGAGGATGGCCTCAAGCATATGGTGCAGGCGATTGCCGCCTGCCCGACTACGGTGGCGGAGTTGCTGAAGCTGGTGGATCAGGTAGAGAAGGACGAAATCAGCGTAGATGAGCTGGTGGATGGTCTGATCGACAGCGACATCGGGCTGGACGAGGCCATGGCTGCAGAATCTGAAGAGGAAGATGCGCTTGGTGCGGATGAAGAGGAAGATGAGGATGATGATGGCGCCAAAGCTTCTGCCATCTCGGCCGAGGCGCTGGCTAAGCTGAAAGAAGAAGTGTTGGCGCGCTTTGCGGTGATTCGCAAGGCGAATACGGAAATGAACGCGATCCGCGAAATCAAAGGTTCGCAAGACCCTGAATATAAGCGCCTGCACGAGATTGTGCTGCAAGAGTTGACAGCATTCCGGTTCTCGGCAAAACAGGTTGAGGCCTTGTGTGACCAGGTGCGCGATATGGTGGAAGAGATTCGTGGTCATGAGCGCAAGATCATGGATTTTTGTGTAGACAAGGCAGGTATGCCGCGTGCGCACTTTATCAAGAGCTTCCCTGGTAACGAGATCAACCAGAATTGGCTGGATCAGGAATTGCAGACGCCGAATAGCTATAACGAAAAACTTGCCCGCATGCGTCACTCGATCGTAGACCAGCAAGATCGCTTGCAAACCATTCAGAACAAAGTGGGTATTCCCATCAAGGAGCTGAAAGACATCAACAAGCAGATGACCACGGGTGAGGCGCGTGCCCGCCGTGCGAAACGCGAGATGATCGAGGCTAACCTGCGTCTGGTGATCTCTATCGCAAAAAAATACACCAACCGCGGTTTGCAATTTCTGGATTTGATCCAGGAAGGCAATATCGGCTTGATGAAAGCGGTAGATAAGTTTGAATACCGTCGCGGATTCAAATTTTCCACCTATGCAACCTGGTGGATTCGCCAGGCGATCACCCGCTCGATTGCAGACCAGGCGCGTACTATCCGTATTCCGGTGCACATGATCGAAACCATCAACAAAATGAACCGGATTAGCCGTCAGATTCTGCAGGAGACCGGCCTGGAGCCTGACCCGGCGACATTGGCTGAGAAAATGGATATGCCGGAAGATAAAATCCGTAAGATTCTTAAAATCAGCAAAGAGCCGATCTCCATGGAAACGCCGATTGGAGATGACGAAGATTCGCATTTGGGCGATTTCATCGAGGATACAGCTACCTTGGCACCGATGGACGCTGCGGTTTACGCCAGCCTGCGTGATGCGACCAGCGAAGTGCTGGAATCGCTGACACCGCGCGAGGCAAAAGTGCTGCGCATGCGCTTTGGTATTGAGATGAATACCGACCATACATTGGAAGAAGTAGGCAAGCAGTTTGATGTGACGCGTGAGCGTATTCGCCAGATAGAAGCGAAAGCTTTGCGCAAGTTACGCCACCCGACGCGTTCCGAGCGCCTGCGTAGCTTCCTCGAATCCGGGCAAGATTAAAGCGGTTTATGGCCCCTTAGCTCATGCTTGGTTAGAGCAGCGGACTCATAATCCGTTGGTGCTGTGTTCGACTCACAGAGGGGCCACCAAAATAAAACGGCTTGCGATTTGCAAGCCGTTTTGTCTTTTAGCATACCATGGAAGCCAATATCTATGCGGCTCTCAGGGCATGTGTTTTTAGAATGGTTTAGAAGTTGTGTGTGTATTGGAAGCTGAGAATGTCCACGCTGCCATCATAATCACCACGAACTCTACCTGCTGCGCCTAATGCCACAGTGTTTTGATTATCATCAATTTTGGCATCGCTGATAAACAAATGCGCGTAACCCACATCTACTTTAGAAGTGGGTGTGGCTTGCCAGCCTACACCCAATGACAGCCATTTCCTATCATTGCCTGGGATGCGTGCTGTGCGATATTTGTTACTGATGGCTTCTTCATCGTAAGCCAAGCCCGCACGCAGTTTGATAGTGTCGCTGTAATGATAGTTGACACCTACGGAGTAACGAAGTGTGTTATGCCAGTGTTCTTGGGTGGGAACGCCAAGATTGGTGCCATTGTCACGTACGATTTTTAATTCCTTAAACTGGCTCCAGCGAGTCCAAGTGACGTCTCCCATCAAATCCCAAGTATCGTTCAGATGGCTGAATGCGCTGACAGAAAAGTTTTCTGGTAACGTGACATCAGCTTTCACATCGGTATTCAGAGTGCGGCTTGGTATCGCGTTTAGCGCAGTTAGATTCGATTTTGAATCACCATCCAAATGTTGTTCTACTTTGGAGCGGTATGCGATTCCCACACGAGTGTCTGGGGTGATTTGGTAAATGGCACCAAGATTGACGCCGAACCCCCAGTCGTCACCTTTTACAGTAACATGTTTCTCGCCTAAAGCCCCTGCGTTGACAGCTTTGCTAAGTTCGGCCTCTGCCCACATAGCGGAGACACCAACGCCCAATGATAGCTGGTCATTTACTTTGAAGGCAAGTGAAGGGTTGATGTTGATGGTTTTAACTTCGGATTTATCCGCTTGAAAGCGCCCCATCCATTTGTCGTCATATTCTGTTTTTAGACCAAATGGTGCATTCACACCAACGCCAAATTTCACATTGTCGTTAATGTCCATTTTAAAGTATAAGTTTGGGACGAAAGCCAAATCGCCAGCATCAGGGCCTTCACCACCTAGCGGCTTACCAAGTCCGGCAACAGATCCTTTGTTGTTAAACTCCGCGTTTGGCTTGATCAAATGCAAAGCGCCAACGGCTTGGGTACCCTGAATGTATGTCATGCCAGCCGGATTGAAAAAAACCGTGCTGGCATCTTCCGCAACTGCAGCTGCGCCCGCATAGGCATTCCCCATGCCGCTGCCACTTTGCTCGATCAATGCAAAACCTGCGGCTTGTGCAGCGACAGGTGTTGTAAAAATCACACAGACTAAAATTTTTTTATACATTGCCCCGTCTCCCTGTAATAACTATTGGTAATTTAAAAAAACAAATATTGTCAATAGGTTGAAGTTCAATCTTATTGTGAAATGTAAAATTAATTATGTATTTCTAGCAAAAATATTCTGCCAAATTGGCATTAAAAAAACAAAACAATCAAAAATCAATCACTTGCAGCGCTTATTTAATGAGCATATAGTGATTCCCATGCCAAGCATGTGTCGGCAATTTAATAGTTAACAACAAGCCAGCGAGGGAAGTTATGAACAGTATAGTGGATTTTTACCAAAATAACGTAATCAATAACCAAGTACGTACACGGTTTGACGATGAACTGCGTACGATGTTTTATTACATGAATCCCGAACCAAGACCGTGTTTTAACAAAATTTGCATGGCAGAACTGCACAAAAACCAATCCATGTTGGAGAGCATGCAAGGCCAGGTAGTGATTAATGGCGCCATCAAGCAGGTAGATTATCTGGTGTTGGCATCCGATGTTCGGTACTATCTTTAACCTGGGTGGGGATTTGAATACGTTTGCAGAATTGATTAGAGCCAAGAAAAGAGATGCGTTATTGGCGTATGCAAAACTATGCGTGGACAATGTGTGGACTTTTTACAATATGCAGGCCCCGGTTACTACAGTGGCACTGGTGCAAGGGCAAACCATGGGAGGTGGATTTGAATCCGCTGGCGGCACATGTGCTGATCGCAGAAAAGAGCGCCATGATGGGTTTGCCAGAAGTATTGTTCAATCTCTTCCCTGGTATGGGTGCGCTGAGTTTCTTGTCACGCAGGTGGGGATGCAGTTGGCAGAAGAAATGGTTCGTTCAGGTAAGGTTTATAGCGGGGAAGAGCTTTATCAGATGGGCGTGGTAGATGTGCTGGCCGAGGATGGTCTTGGTGAAGTGACCTTGACGCACTGGGTGAAAAAGCATCATCGGTCATTGAATGCGTCTCAGGCGATTACCCGAGCCAAGCATATGATTAATCCGCTGACGTATGATGAACTGTATGGAATTACGGAAGTATGGGTAGATGCAGCATTACGTCTGGATGAGCGCAACCTCAAAGTGATGGAGCGTCTGGTACGTGCGCAGAACGCCAAAGTGAGTGGCGACGTATCGCACATGGACGAGCATCACACGCAAAAGCAGATTGCCTAATGGGATCGGGAGACTGCCTCAGGCCGCCTGAGGTAGTCTTCTACCGCAAGCGTTAAATCAGCGAACTGACTGTTCAGTTGTTTCAATTTTTCCTGAATCTCTGCTGCGGATACGCTTGAGGATATTTTTCCAAGTTCTTCCATAGTGCGCGCCATTTGTAATGCGCCAACACTGAGGCTGTTACCTTTGAGCGCGTGGCAATAATCCTGCAAATCGCCGTAATGCCTTTCTTTGGCGGCAGTTTCAATCTTATAAATCAGTTGTAATGCATCGGCCAGATAATTTTTCAGTAACCGGTGCATGAAGAGTTGGTCATTGGAGCCGATTCTTTCCAACGCAATCAGTGTTTCAATATCCAGCGAAACATTGTCCGGATCCAAATCTGTCTCGATGTTGACCGGGTTGTTATTCAGCGCGGCATTCATCCACATGGTGGCGGTGTTGGGCGCAAGATTCAATATTTTCTCAATGGTATTAAACAAAGTGGCGGCATCAACAGGCTTAGTCAAGAAGGCATCGAAACCGGCGTTGCTTGCTTCTTGACGGGCGGCCAGGGTCGCGTCTGCTGTAAAGAGGATGAACCGTGTGGACTTGTCATCTGGCCGGGTAAAGCGATAAATCTTGATAGCCTCGGTACCGCTCATGTCAGCCATATTCAGATCGGTAATCACCAAGTCAAACGTACGTTGCTCCAGCATATCCAGCATTTGATCTGCGCTGCTGGCTACATCCACGTGATGGCCGGGCAGTTCGAGCAAGCGGGTCAGGATTTTTTGATTGGTGCTCTCATCTTCACAAATCAGGATATCCAACGGTTTGGAGATAGGTGTACCGCGTGCTTTTGAAATAGGTTCGACAGCGGCAATGGGGCCAGGTGCGGATGCGGGTACAATTTCTTTTGGCATGGTGAGGTCAAACCAGAAGCGGCTGCCCACACCTTCGGTGCTCTGGACATTTAGTTGGCTACCCAAGGCCTCTACCATGTGTTTTGCAATAGTTAGGCCTAGGCCGCTGCCACCGAATTTGCGAGTGGTAGATGCATCGGCCTGGGTGAAACTCTCGAAGATGCTATCTAGCTTGTTAGCAGGAATCCCGACCCCGGTATCTTCAACCGAGAACCGAATGGTTGAGTTTTCTTCGTCACCTTGCAACAAAACTGCCGAAATAATGACGCTTCCTTGCTCGGTGAACTTAATAGCATTACCCATCAAATTTGCCAGCACCTGCCTTAGTACTATGATGTCGCCTTTGAGTAGTCCCAGAGAATCTGAAATGTTTGCATTTACCTTAACGCCTTTAGCCTCGGCCTGAGATTTGAAAATCTCCAGCGTGTCCTGGACAGTTTCTTCGACAGACATGGGTGCCAGGTTGATGCTGAGCTTATGCTCTTCGATCTTGGTAAAGTCCAGCACGTTATTCAGGATCGATAACAGCAGTTTAGAGGAGCTTTCTAGTGTTTTGAGCAGATCTTTTTGGTCTGAGTTTAAGGGTGTGGATTTGAACAAAGTACTAATGCCGATAATGCCATTAAGTGGGGTGCGAATCTCATGACTCATGTTGGCTACAAAACGCGTCTTGGCGTGATTGGCTTCCTCAGCACGAATACTAGCTTCTTCTGCTTTTTGTTTTGCATCGTTCAGACGGGTAATGAGTTGTGCAACATAGAGTGGCAGGACAACTAGCATGGTCATCAGGCTGAGACCAATTGTGTGGTGCGTTGACCAGAATGGGCTTACTTTTAGCGTGATGGCGAAGCCGATAATGGATAGAATTTGAGCGTGGTACAGATATTTTTTCCCATAACGGAAGCCATTGCCAAATGTAATAAACAGGTAAACACCAATTAGCACGACCCCGATGTCAGATGTTAAAGACATAAATAATGTCGTTCCGCCAGCGTCTAGCCAGGCACCTAACAACCTGCGGATAATCGATTTATTCTTGTGATAGATCACTGAGCCGAGAATGATGCCCGCCAGAATGATGAACGTAATGAGGTAATAAAGCCCAATTTTCTCACCATGAGTAACTATGTCACTGGTTGCCATATGGGACAACACATAGGCCATGAATATGGAACTGATCACCACCCGGAGGGTGGCCTGCTCCAATTCGATTTTGTCGCATTGGCTGATGGTGCTTTTGAGCCAGCTGCGAAATTTAGTTACTACATTCATTGCGTTTGTCCGGTTGGTAAAGTTGTTAATTGCCTGTATTTTGTAAGCAAACTTTGCGCCAACTTTCTAAGTTCGTCTGGTTTGACTGGTTTTGCAAGGCAGGCGGTAGCACCTGCCGCAGTTAATTCTTGTAGCACAACTTTATCTTTAATGACGGTTACTACGATTACTGAGGTATGGGGTTGGTTTGAATGTTGCCGGATCGCCTTGATAAAAGAAACACCGTCCATAGGGTGCATTCGGTAGTCAGTAATGACAAGGTCAACCTGTTTGTTTTTCATCCATGCCAATGCCTCCTCCGGGTTGGTCATGGTGACAATTCTCAGGTTTGCCTTAAGAGATTTTAGGATGGCGGCATGAATATCCAGAACGGTGGGCTGGTCATCAATAAGCAGTACGGTTTGCTTAAAGCTGGCAGCGTTGCGTATGCTGGTAACTTTCATGCTGTGAACATGCCCTAGTGGATAGCTGGGGCGTGCGCATGATAGATTTGTTCGATTTTTTCTCGGATAGATAGCATGATTGTTACAATCTCGGGGTCAAACTTTTTCCCGGATTCTTCAGCAAGCAGGCTGAAGGCTTGATCCATAGGCCAGGCTTGCTTGTATGGCCTTACCGTAGTCAAGGCGTCAAAAACGTCAGCAACCGCTACGATGCGGGCAACCAGAGGGATTTCCTGGCCTTTAAGCCCGTAAGGATAGCCGGTCCCGTCATAATTTTCGTGATGTGCCAATGCGATTTCTCCTCCCATTTGCAGGTATTTAGAAGGGCTGTCTTGCAAAATTTCATAACCGATGATGGGATGTGTGCGCATGATTTTCAGTTCTTCATCGGTGAGCGTTTCCTTTTTAAGCAGGATATGATCCGGAATGCCGATTTTACCAATGTCATGTAGCGGAGCCGAGAGTTCAACGGCTTCAGCTTCATCTTCGCTAAATCCCATTCCGGCGGCAATCGCCCGGCTGTATAACGCCATGCGTTGCAAGTGGGTAGCGGTGTTGAAATCCTTATATTCGCCAGCACGTGCCAGCCGCTTCAGGGTTTCTTTCTCTCGTGTGCGAATCTCCGCAGTCGAGATGCGCACTAATCCTTCAAGCAGGCTGCTTTTGTTCTGCAGCGATAGGGTCTGGTAACGCATTGTCAGCAGATTCTTGCAGCGTGCGGTACATTCATAGACATCTACGGGCTTATTAAGAAAGTCTGCTACACCGGCATCTAGTGATGCATAGCGGGTTTCAGCGTCTTTCTTGATAGTAATCATGACGACCGGTACAGTATCATAGTTGGGTAAAGTTTTAAGCAAACGCACAAAATCTACACCGTTCATTTCTGGCATCACGTAATCTACGAACACCAGATCAGCCGTATGCTGTGTGGCCCATTCCAGCGCTTGTTCCGGGTTGTTCTTCTCGGTGATTTTTATTTTGGGATTGATGCTTTTAATGATATGCGACAGGATGGTTCGTCCTGTAGATTGGTCATCTACCACTAGCACGGTGCAATCATCAAAATACTGCGTATTGATCATTCGGTTCCTAATCTGACCACTAAGATATGGTTCACGTTGATTACTCGAAAATTAAAGTTAAGGTTAACGAAAAATCCTAACATGAAGCCCAATCATGTGCCTGTTAACTGCTATTCTTTGTGCGTTGATTGATAGGCAATTTATTTTTTTAAATTAATTGTTATTTTGCGTGGCGTGTTTTTATTGTTTGATGTCGACATATCCAATCTTTGTCAACGATATGCCATATTTTGACACATTGCCGGTAAAAAACTAGTGGCATTTTGGCATTTCTGTAACATAGCAGGATAACTCAATATCTGAACATCTTAATAAGATGATCGCCTGAAGATATCCCCTTCCGGTTTTAAATCAAATGCTATGCAAATCCGTTCTTCTTCCGAATTGAATGGAATCGTCCGGTGAAAGAGTGAAGAAGGGAACAACACAATGTCACCTGGTTTAGGTGAGACGATTTCCGAAGGAAAGTTTTCATGCTTCTTCGGATAATTATCCCCATGCAACCCATATTCGAAACAGGCTTCCGTCGGGTCTTTTCTATGTTTGGGTATTTGCAGGTAAACTGCGCCACTAATCCAGCCAATCTCGTGGATATGTTTGTCTACGTAACCGCCTTTGCGCAATTTGACGTACCAGGAGCTGGTAAATTCCAGCTCGTTAGGGAAGGATTTGATCAATTCACAATCTGCACCAGCATATTTCTCTTTGTAATTTAGAAATTCACGCCGTACCAATTCTCCCAAAGTTCTAAAAGATGCTTCTGGCCGTTTGAACAGATTGCCTGCGGATTGTTTGCCATTGATGATCATGGCTTGTGCACGCGCTTCAATCTCTACATTGGCAATATCGTCTAATAACTGTGCTAATAGTGGGCTATTCGGTTCTGCCAGCTCAGGAATGGCTTTCTGGTAAACGAAATCGAAACCGTTTTTGCAGAAATTATATGGGTCTTCCACACCAAAGTTTGTGGCGTAGTGGCTGGAGAGCGTCGCCATGAAAGGCGCGGTATGTTTTGTGGTTTTGACTATTTCATCCAGTTTTGTTTTAAACTCATCGAAACGCTCCGCCTTATACAGGCAGTACATGCTACGTTCCTGCCAGTCATCCAGACGTGAAGTCTCGAAATGCGGGATAGCTTCGTCAAAGTGTTGCGCCAGATAAAGGAATTCGGCCATGTTGTAGTTGGCACCTGCGTGTTGCGGGTCGATGGCTAGCGTATCCTGATAATATTTGATGGCGTCTTCCATATTGCCCTGATCGCGCAGACATTCACCCAAGTAATTGTACGCATCGGCATAATTGGGAAATAGCCTTATGGCTTCGCGGAAATGCGAGATGGCGTCATCTAGTTTACCTTGATCGCGCAGTGCTGTGCCCAGATTGAAGTGCCCCCGCGGGTCTTGCAGGTTGATCTGCAACCCTTTCTGGTAGTGCTGGATGGCGTCATTCAGCTTGCCCTGACGCTGGTAAAGGGTTCCCAGATTCCCGTAGGCTTCGAAGAAGCGCGGGTTTAGACGGATTGCTTCCAGATAACTTCTTTCCGCCTCGTCAAATTGCTCAAGATGGCTAAGTACAATGCCAAGGTTGAACAGCAGATCTGGAATGCCAGGTTGTAGCTTGAGGGCTTTGCGGTAGCTGTCGGCAGCTTCGGTATATTTCTGTTGACTGTCTTGCGCCAGGGCGAAGATATGATACAAAACGAATACATCCCCATGTTGCTGGATGAGTTTTTTTGCAAGGTTTTCCGCGATACCCGCCTGCCCGTTGTTGAGCGCCTGGATTGCAGCTTGAACGTCTTGTGGTCTGGGGTTGGATGCCATAGTTTTAAGTCACTTAGTTGTTGCCCTGCTCGAAATTTTTTCAAGCATAATTGTTTTGGAAACGATTCGCCAGATGTTTAAGCAGTTGCATGGCGACTTTAGGGTCGTCGTTTAGCATGGTATCAATATGCTCGGCGTAGATAACGATTAACTGCGCTTCATCGGAAGTCACAACCGCATCAGCAGTCGTTGGCTGAGCGGTCAGGATGGAGAGTTCCCCGAAATAATCGTCCGCATTGAGTTCGCGCACAACTTTGCCTTGGTTGTAGAGGATCACTTTCCCACTGATCAGATAATATAAATTGCGCTCTGTATTGCCGCGCTCGAATATGTAGTCTCCTTTATGCAGCGTCAAGCCGTATCTTTGCATCAACGCTTGAATGTAGTGCTGTTTGTTAGGCAGCCCATCAAATAATCCTCTGAGCATGAGCACATCTTTTTTATGTAAGGTGGCAATCAGCTCCGTGCCCAGCAAAAATACAGCAAAGTTCAGGTAAAGCCAGGTAATGGAGACAAAGATGTTTTTCAGGTTTCCGAACACCTCTCCGTAATGATGGTGCATGGATAGGAACAGCCCAAATGCAGGTCGCATGAGTATCCAAAGGGCAGCGATTAGGAATGCACCGAGCAATAGGTGGGAAAGTGCGACGCGTATCGGAAAAAATGCTTTGTAAAATAAAGTGATAAGCGCGACGGTAAGCAGTAAAGTCCCTAAGGAGGCAAAGATGCGGGTCATGATGATTGGGACATGGGGTGTCAAAAATACAATCACTTTCTCGATAACAAAACCTGCGGAGGTAAACAAAAAGAAAAGTGCCAATATGCCGACCACTGAAACAACATCTTTAAGCTTGCGCTTAATGAATGAAGGAGCTTCAACCAGACTGGCAATAGTAAAAAATGTGCTGCGCAACGCGCTGGCCAGCGGTGTTACGCTCCATAACAAAAGCAATACACCCAGTACGCCCCAGGCCGCCTTGGTTTGTGTGGCATTGTATACCTCAGTCATGATGGTGTTGCTGAGTTGCGGTACCAGGTTGCTGGTCAGGATAGCCAACTTTACGATGGCATAGTCGCTGGAAAATACTAGATGGCTGAGCAGGAAGAAAATGAGCAGCACCATCGGAATGAGCGCTAGCAAAGCATAAAAAGACAAGCCTGCAGCCAAGCCGAATACGTTGTGTCTGGTAAAAGCACTAAAAGCTTCGCGTAATATGAACAATGGCGTGCTGTAAGATTGCCGGGCAAGCGTATCTAGTGATTTGTGTACCTGCGGATGTGAGGCTAGCTTTTTGAGCCCAGATGTTTTTTGCGGCGGTGTTGGTTGAGCGTTCAATGTTGTCGGTTAAGCTTAAGTTAAACCTTTAATGCGTTCGTTGCCGCAATCAAGGCAGCCGCGATACCTGTCTCCATGGCCGAATGCCCAGCATCCGGCACCATCACCAGTTGCGCATGTGGCAAAGATTGATGTAGCTGCCATGCAGTAATGGGCGGGCATACCATATCATATCGGCCTTGAATGATGGTGGTTGGAATGCTTTGTAACTTATTCTGTGCTTCTTTCAGTAAATTTCGGTCTCCAATAAAGCATTGGTTACGGATAAAGTGAATTTGTATTTTGGCTCTGGCCAGTTCAATATTGCCGTCAATGGGTGCGGCGGGCGCGGGTCTTGGCAACAGCGTCATAATGTTGCTCTCAAACGCATTCCAGCGGATGGCTGCAGGGATGCTGATTTCCAGGCTTGGATTGAAGACCCGCTTTTCATACGCCATTAAAGGCTGGGTGCGTTCTGATTGTGGCAAATAGTCGCACAACTGCTGCCATGCTTCCGGATAAAAGTTGTTAACTTCACCCAGAAACCAATTCAGTTCAGATTGCCTGCTCAGAAATATCCCACGCAAAGTCAGGCTGAAAACATCTTTAGGAAACGCGATGGCGTAGGCAAGCGCCAGTGTGCTGCCCCAGGAGCCGCCAAATACGTGCCACCTGGCGATACCCAGCTGTTTGCGCAATGCATCAATATCTGTAACCAGATCGTGTGTGGTGTTGTTAGTTGTTTCACCCTGTGGCGTGCTGCGGCCGCACCCGCGTTGATCGAATAGCACGATGCGAAAATAAGTTGGATCAAAAAAACGCCTTTGTGCAGGATTGCAACCACTACCTGGGCCACCATGCAGAAAAACGACTGGTACGCCTGACGGATTGCCACATTCCTCATAATAGATTTGATGCAAATCGGAAACATTTAGCCGTGAAGTTTTATAAGGGGCGATATCAGGATATAGGTTGTTCATTATCGATGAGCGCATTAATATTTTTATATCTATATGATTTTATTATAAATGTATCTTATTTTCCTTGAGGCTCTTATATGGGGCGCAAGGAGAATTTGAATATTTGTAAATAAATTGTAACTAAAGTGTTGCAATTGGAATTGACTTGTTTTATATTGCAATCCTCACATGAAAATGTGAATTAAAGTATGCGCTAAATCTGTGATAAAAACCATTGGGGGCTTAATTGGTTTTGATGGTGTTCTCATAAGATTTGTGTGTACTTTCACAATTAACCCTTAGTAATATAACTTTGGAGATCAATATGCAAATCAACAAAATCAAGTTAGCTTTGGGCTTGGTTGCTGGTATGACCGTTGCAATGCCAATGGTAGCATCCGCAGCTGCTGACCAAGAAGCAGCAATGGCCAATGCCAACAACTGGGCACATCCACGTGGTCAGCACAACAACAACGGTTACAGCACCTTGTCTCAAATCAACCAAGGCAACGTTAAAAACCTGAAAGCCGCATGGACATTCGCTACCGGTGTTAACCGCGGTCACGAAGGTTCTCCTTTGGTTGTCGGCAGCACAATGTACGTGCACACTGCTTTCCCAAACAACGTATACGCTTTGGACTTGGCAGACAACCAAAAAATCGTTTGGTCCTATTTCCCTAAACAAGACCCGTCCGTACAAGCAGTATTGTGCTGCGACAACGTGAACCGTGGTCTGGGTTTTGGTGACGGCAAAATCTTCTTGCAACAGAACGACGGTATGTTGGTTGCATTAGATGCTAAAACCGGTGCTAAAGCTTGGGAAGTTCGTAACACCGATCCAAAAGTAGGTGCTACTAACACCAACGCTCCACACGTGATCAAAGACAAAGTGTTGACCGGTTGTTCCGGTGCTGAATTCGGTGTTCGCTGCTTCATGGCTGCATACAACATCAAAGACGGCTCCCTGGCATGGAAAGCATACTCCACAGGTCCTGACGCTGAAGTTCTGATCGGTGCTGACTTCAACTCTGCTCACCCAGAGTACAACGCACTGTCTGTTTACAAAGATGTAAACGGTGGTAACAAACAAGGCGGTTCTTTCGAAGCAATGAAAGAAGGCGAAATCAAAATCGGTGAAAAAGAACTGGGCACACGCACCTGGTTGAAACCACAAGCTGTGAAAGACGGCTGGCAACATGGTGGTGGCTCTGTATGGGGCTGGTGGCCATATGATGCACGTACCAACCTGGTTTACTACGGTACAGGTAACCCATCCGTTTGGAACCCAGACGTACGTCCAGGTGACAACAAATGGTCCATGACAATTTTCGCACGTGACTTGGACACTGGTGTTGCTAAATGGGGTTATCAAATGACGCCACACGACGAGTGGGACTATGATGGCATCAACGAAGTCATCCTGTTCGACAAAGGCGGCAAAACCTACGCATGGCACCATGACCGTAACGGTTTCGCATACACATTCAACGCACATGACGGTTCCCTGATTGCTGCTGAGAAAGTGCATCCGTTCGTGAACTGGGCAACCGGCGTTGACAAGAAAACTGGTGTTCCACAAAAAGATGGTAAGTACTCTACTCACCAAGACTACAATGCAAAAGGCATCTGCCCAGCTGCATTGGGTACTAAAGACCAACAACCAGCTGCGTACTCTCCAAAAACTGGTTTGATCTACACACCATTGAACCACGTATGTATGACCTACGAGCCAGTTGAGTCCAAATACGTGGCTGGTCAACCATGGGTCGGTGCTACATTGACCATGTTTGCAGGTCCAGACGGCGTGATGGGTGGCTTCGGTGCTTACGACCCAATGACCAACAAAAAAGTTTGGTACAACAAAGAGAAATTCTCTGCTTGGGGCGGTGCTCTGACAACCTCTACAAACCTGGTATTCTACGGTACTCTGGATCGTTGGTTCAAAGCTTTGAACGCAACTAACGGTAAAGAACTGTGGAAATTCCAAGTAGGTTCCGGTGTGATCGGTAACGCATTCACCTATGGTCAAAAAGGCAAACAATACGTTGGCGTACTGTCCGGTATCGGCGGTTGGGCTGGCGTTGCGATGAACCTGGGTATGACCAACGACACCGACGCACTGGGTGCTGCTGGTGGCTACAAAGAGTTGACCAAATACAACGCTGCTCCTGGCGGCGGTGCATTGACTGTATTCAGCCTGTAATTAAACGTCGCAAGACGGATAATTACTCGTTAATACGAGTTGACTCACAAAACACCCTGCTTCGGCAGGGTGTTTTTTTATGCGTGTTGTATACAACTGAGCATGGTTTAGGCTATTATCAAGAACTTTTTGAGCGTAGATTGGCTCTTACAACATGTGCGGCGGGGGCCGCTAACTGACGGGGATAATGTGATGTTGAAGCAAAAAAACAATTTGGGTGTGCTGCTGTTATTGGCATCATTGAATGCATTGGCGATTGAGGACAGTGAGATTCCGTCCATCAATCCGGATGAAGGTAGGATCGGTGAGATTCGTCGTGTGGTGGATGAGTCGGAGTTCAAGGTGTGTGCTGACCCGGACAATATGCCGTTCTCTAATCTGAAGCTGGAAGGTTTTGAAGATAAGATTGCTGAGTTACTGGCTAAGGATTTGGGTAAGAAACTGAGTTATCAGTACGCCTACAATAGGCAAGGTTTTTTGCGTAACACCATTAATGCCATGCGTTGTGATGTGATTATCGGCACCACCTCAGATAACGATGCATTGAGAACGACAGTTCCTTATTACCGCTCTGGTCACGTGTTTGTATGGCGTAAAAGCAGCAATTACGACATTAAGGATTGGACATCACCAGATCTGAAAAAAGCTGTAATTGGTATCGTGGACAAAAGTCCGGCGGCAATTCCACTGAGTGAGAATGATTTGATGGGTAATTCCCGGCCATATCGTCAGCAACGTGACTTAAATTTGCCAACCGGCCATATGATTGACGACCTGGTAAAAGGGGATATTGATGTGGCTGTCATGTGGGGGCCAATTGCGGGCTATTTTGCCAAGCAGTCCAAAGAGCCTTTGGAAGTGCGACTAATTCCAGAGTACGAGAATGTTAACGTAAAAGGCAAGGAATACTGGAACATCTCTATGGGGGTGCGTAAGAAAGACAAAGATCGCGCAGCCATGATAAGTGCTGCGATTGAACGAAACAAAGATAAGATCGAAAAAATATTAGATGAATATGGTATCCCGCATGTGCCGGTTGTAGCTGGCGACAGTATTGAGAAGAAAGCAAAAGAATTGCGCGCCAAAGGTGACGTGGTCAAAAAAAATGAGTAGAATATACGTTCTTATTTGAAGGTTAGAATGCAATCAGATTTTTTGTGTCAACCAATCAAATATGTCCTCGTTAATATGACCATACGTTGAATTATTGCGCTTAGCATAGAGAAGACGTAGTTCATACTTGTGATTTGATTAGGAGATATCATGTTAAGCAATACAATTAAGTCTGCATTAATTGTTTCAATGATGGTTGTTGCAAGCAATGCTGTTGCGGATGTGTCACTGACTAAAACTACGGACGGTTCCCCGCTAGATGTTAAGAAAGAAATGTTCGACACGCCTGCTGCCAAAGAGTTTTTGGCAACAGGTAAGAACCCATACATTGGTAACGAGGAAGCAATTAAAATGGGTAAGAAAAAATTCAACCTGTTTTCCTGTGTAGCTTGCCATGGGGGTCATGGTGAAGGTGCTGTGGGCCCTGGCCTGATTGGTGCCAATTTCAAATACGCTAAGAACGCAACCAATAAAGGTATGTTCGAAACCATTTGGCAAGGTACTAATGGCGGTATGGGTGCCAAAGGTTTTGGTTTGATGGCTCCAGATGATGGGTTGAAGCCAGACGAAGTCTTGAAAGTGATTGCTTTTATTCGTAGCAACAGTAATGTAAAGATGACAGGTAACGAGTAGTTGCTGATAGTAAAAAAACGGTCACATATGTGGCCGTTTTTTATTGGTAAAAGCGGAAATTAGCGCTATTATTATATTCAATAAATCTATATGAGGGGAGAGGCTAAAATGGATAAATATTTAATCGGAGTGGCGCTGTTAGCGGTTACGTTAGCTGGCTGTGGTCAAGGAGATAGTACATCAAGCAATGGGACAGAAGCTGGCGCACCAGCGGCGGCGTCTGCGGATGGCAAAATGGTCGAATTTGTTACCACGCAAGATGGCTCACCATTAAAAATTGACGCTGCATTATTCGATACTCCGGCAGCGAAGGAATTTTTGGCAACTGGCAAGAATTCGTATGTGGGTAACGAGGAAGCGATAGCCAAAGGCAAAAAGGTTTTCCAATTGTATTCTTGTACACAATGTCATGGCCCAGAAGCTAAAGGCCAAGTTGGCCCTGGCTTGACAGGCCCTACATTTAAATACCCTAAAGATGCGACTAATAAAGGGATGTTTGAAACGATCTGGAATGGGACAAACGGTGGCATGGGGGCTAAAGGTATAGGTTTAATGGTGCCTGGTGACAATACTCAAGGGATCAAACCGGATGAGATTTTGCAAGTCATCGCTTGGGTACGCAGCATGAGCAATGGTTTGACAGGTAACGAGTAATCTTTATTCAAAAAAACGCGCTTGTGCTGATTAAGCCAGGCGCGTTTTTTATTGGAACTTAGAGAAGGTGAGCATAAATGGCAGAAACTAATCAGCTGCATCATATTGTGATTGTAGGCGGTGGCGCAGGTGGGCTTGAGCTCGCGACCAAGTTAGGTGATTCGCTGGGGGCCAGAGGGAAGGCACAAATCACACTGATAGACAAAACCAAAACGCATGTATGGAAGCCGTTGTTACATGAGATTGCCGCTGGCAGCATGAATCCGGACAAGCACGAATTGGAATATCTGGCACAAGCGCATTGGCATAATTTCCGTTTCAGACTAGGCAATATGGAGGGGCTTAATCGGACAAAAAAAGAGATTTATGTCTCAGCTACCTATGATGAACATGGCGCTGAGGTGATTCCACGCCGCACTTTTCAATATGACACATTAATTATTGCTGTTGGTAGCACCACCAATGATTTTGGGGTGAAAGGCGCGAAAGAATATGCGATCGCGCTGGATACGCAAGAGCAAGCGGAGCGTTTCCATCGTCGTTTGCATAATGCCTTATTGAAGGCACACACTCAGTCTGGTCCAGTTCAGGCGGGTCAGCTAGATGTGGTGATTGTGGGAGCCGGCGCAACAGGTGTAGAACTTTCAGCCGAGTTGCACAATACTACACGTGAGCTAGCAGCTTATGGGCTGGATAAGATCGATCCTGACAAAGACGTGCGTATTTCGATTATCGAAGCAGGTGACCGCGTACTGCCCGCTTTGCCGCCGCGCTTGTCGCATTCTGTGGAAACGGAATTGCGGAAGCTCAAAGTACATCTGTATTTGGGTGAACGTGTGACAGAAGTATCCGAGAAGGGGGTTTACACCCACACTGGGCGATTTATTCCATCTGCCTTGGTAGTATGGTCTGCCGGAATCAAGGCACCGGATTTTCTGGCCACTCTGGACGGGCTGGAGGCCAATCGAATCAATCAGCTTCTGGTAAAACCGACCTTACAGACTACGCTGGACGATAGTATCTTTGCATTTGGAGATTGCGCTGCCTGTGAATGGATTGGACACGGCGGTACGGTTCCTCCTCGTGCGCAAGCCGCACACCAGCAAGCTAGTTTGCTGGTGAGGTCTGTAAAAAAGCGTATAGCCAATAGTCGGCACATGCCGGAGTTCCAGTACAGGGATTATGGATCTCTGGTGAATCTAGGACGCTATACGACAGTGGGTAATTTGATGGGTTCGCTGGAAGGCAGCAGCATGTTTATTGAAGGTCTGATTGCACGTACCATGTATCAGTCGCTTTACAAGATGCATCTGATTGCGCTGCATGGATACGTAACGGTTTTTCTGCAAACATTAGGGCGATTGATCACCCGCCGTAGCGAGGCTAAGGTCAAGCTCCATTAATTGGCTGTTTTACGCTTCTTTGATATAGCTTACAAATAATCATCATGCTTAAGCTGACAAAGACACCAAAAATGGTAATGATGGCGTTGATAGAGACACCCTGATGTAACATCAGGGTGTAGCAACCCAGCATGAGCAGAATGCCGATATTCTCGTTAAAGTTTTGTACGGCAATCGAGTGTCCTGCACCTAATAAATCATGGCCGCGATGTTGCAATAGTGAGTTGAGCGGTACCAGAAAATAGCCTGCCAGTACACCAATACAAAACAATATTACAGCGGCAGTTTCGCTAGTCTTGACGAAAACCATACTAACAACAAGCACTCCCATGATGATCCCGGCCGGCAGTACACGCGTGGCATTTTCCAGCTTAACAAACATGGAAGCCCCTACCGAGCCTACGGCAATGCCAATTGCCAGAATAGCAATCAACTTGGTCGCTGCTTGTTCGTCAAGTCCCAGCTTGATTGATGCCCAACGCAACACAACAAATTGCAAGGTTGCACCTGCGCCCCAGAATAAGGTAGTGACAGCTAGGGAAACTTGTCCTTGGGGGTCGCGCCACAATGTAGAGAAAGCATGCCAGAAATCCTTGATTAAGAAAGTTAGGCTTTTTTGCGGAATCTTGTGGTCAAGTGGCAGCTTGGGGATATAGGCATTAAACCAGGCTGCTAACAGGTAAAGCAAGGTAATCAAGCCTATCCCGTAATAGGGTGCCATGTCAGGATTGAAATGCATACCAAAGAATGCGTTGGCTTTTTCATAGGTGCTGATTGCCGCAATGTCCGCCCCAAAAACCGGCCCCAGAATGATAGCAGTGACTGTGGTGCCTTCCATCCACGCATTGGCTTTAATCAGTTGGCTCGGGGGTAGCAGTTCTGTCAATATGCCATATTTGGCAGGTGAATAGGCTGCGGCGCCCACGCCAACCACTGCATAAGCGTATAACGGGGGTACCCCTAGCAGCGCCAGCAGGCAGCCCAAAAACTTGATGCCGTTGCTGATGAACATGACTTTGCCTTTGGGTAGCGCATCGGCGAACGGTCCAACAAACGGGGCAAGCACGATATAGGAAATCACGAAGAACTCACGCAACAGGGGTTCATGCCAATGCGGCGCATTTAGTTTGGAGAGCAGGGCAATCGCTGCAAACAGTAAAGCATTATCTGCAATGGCAGACAGGAATTGTGCAATCAGTAAGGTATAAAATCCTTTTGCCATACCTCTGATTACAACGTTTCCGCCGCAAAATCTGCCAGGCGCGAGCGCTCACCGCGGGACAAGGTAACATGGCCGTTATGTTTCCAGCCTTTGAATCTATCCACAACATAGGTGAGGCCGGAGCTGCCCTCGGTCAGGTAGGGCGTGTCGATCTGGCCGATATTGCCTAGACATACTACTTTTGTCCCTGGCCCAGCGCGGGTGATGAGTGTTTTCATTTGCTTAGGTGTCAGGTTCTGGGCTTCGTCAATGATCAGGAATTTGTGCAGGAAGGTTCGCCCACGCATGAAGTTGAGGGACTTGACCTTGATGCGGGTGCGGATCAAATCTTGCGTGGCTGCACGTCCCCATTCGCCAGCCTCTTCATCTGTTTTGTTAAGCACGTCCAAGTTGTCTTCCAGCGCGCCCATCCAAGGCGCCATTTTCTCTTCTTCCGTACCTGGCAAAAAGCCAATATCTTCGCCTACCGGCACGGTGACGCGCGTCATGATGATTTCCGAATACAGTTTCTTATCCAATGTTTGTGTAAGCGCAGCAGCTAACGTCAGCAAGGTTTTGCCAGTGCCAGCTTGGCCGAGTAGCGTGACAAAATCAATTTCCGGATCCATCAGCAAGTTAAGTGCAAAGTTTTGCTCGCGGTTACGTGCAATAATCCCCCACACGCTGTGTTTTGGATTGGCATGATCTTGCAAGACTTCCAATACGGCAGTGTCTCCGCTCACATCGCGTGCAATTGCATGAAACGGCTTGTCATATTCATAATAGACAAACTCATTTGGTACCAGAGCCTTGACCAAAGGCCCTTTGATGCGATAGAACATGCGCCCGGCTTCCTGCCAGGACTCCATTTCCTTACTGTGCGTTTCCCAGAAATCTTGTGGCAGTTCTCTGATGCCGGTATAGAGTAGGTCGCTGTCCTCCAGCACCTTATCGTTAAAGTAATCTTCCGCCGACACACCCATCGCACGGGCTTTGATGCGGATATTGATGTCCTTGCTGACGAGAATAACCTGACGCTGTGGCTGCTGTTTTTTTAATGAGAGTACGACGCCGATGATCTGGTTATCCGCTTTGATGCCGACAGCCAGCCCCGGCAGCTCCGTTTGCATCTGCGTGGTTTGCATGAACAAGCGCCCGGTTGCTTGTTTGTTGTTATTGACGCTGAGAGGAGACCCTAGCTCAAGGTTGGTCAAATCGGTTCCAACAATCTCTTCCATATAGCGGCTTGCTTGGCGAGCGTTTCTGGCAACTTCCGTTAAGCCTTTCTTGTTGTTATCCAGTTCTTCCAACGTTACCATCGGCAGGAAGATGTCGTGCTCCTCGAATCGGAACAGACAAGAGGGATCGTGCATCAGCACATTGGTATCAAGAACAAACAGTTTGGTGGATAGTGCTGATGATGTCATATCGTAGATTCAGGTTAGTGTTTGTATGTAGGAAAGAACCTCTTGTGCGTGGCCGTCTGCCTTGACGCCACGCCATTCGCGAACCAGCTTGCCGGTTTTGTCGATGATGAAAGTGCTGCGCTCAATACCGCGTACCTGCTTGCCGTACATATTTTTCATTCTGATGACACCGAACAGATTGCAAGCGGTCTCGTCTGCATCGGATAGCAAGGCAAAAGGGAAATTGAATTTGGATTTAAAGTTTTCGTGTGATTTCAGGCTGTCGCGTGAAACGCCCACTACCACAGCATTTGCGGCCTGAAATCTGGCATAGGCATCACGGAACTGTACGCCTTGCGTGGTGCAGCCGGGTGTGGAATCTTTGGGATAAAAATAGATGACCAGGGTTTTGCCGAGGTAATCGGAAAGACTGAAAGTGACATTACCGGTGGCGGGTAGCGTGAATGCAGGAACAGCCTGATTTAATGCGAGTGTCATCATACGTCTTTTCGTATTGTTGTAAAAAATCGTGGCTTTGGCAAGCGCAATTTTAAATTAGATGGAGCAACCACATTGGCAGTTGTCGCCAAGGGTTATTGGGGCAGCTGCAGACGATTTGTGTGCCTTTGGGGCTCGCCGGGTTGAATGAAATGCTGCCGCTTAAAACCTCACATACGTTGAATGCGAACGGGATGCCCAACCCGGTACCAAAGCGCTTGGTGGATGGCCCGGGGCTGATGGCATGCGGGTCTGGCGTGAAAGGCATACCAGGACCTTCGTCGCTAATGCTGATTTCCAGCATGTCCTGGCTGGTGAGGTTTTAATGGTGCCATTGGCGGGAGAGGCTTCAATAGCGTTCAATATCAGGTTATACAATGCTTGCTCCAGCAGATGCTCATCGAGGTCAGTATCTCGCGGTTAGGCGGATTTTTTTGCACGAGATGGAGGTTTCTTTCGCTGATTTTTCCGGCCAGTGGTGTGAGTGCACCGTCAATCACACTCTGCAGGTTTACTTTGGACAGTTGTGGTTTGATGGGGTGCAGATAAGCGAGCAAACTGCCTGTCCAGCGCTCCAGCCGGTCTACGGAGTTGATGATGCCTTTCAAGGACTCCTGGTTGTCTTTGTCATCCACCGGGATGTCAATCACCTGGGCGGTGGCACGGATGCTGGCGAGCGGGTTGCGGATGTTGTGCGCTAGCATAGGCACCAGCAATCCTAATGCAGCTTGTTTCTCACTGCGCACCAGTGCGTCCCTGCTTTCTGCAAGGTCTTCGGCCATTTTGTTGATTTCTTGCGAGAGGGTGGCCAGTTCGGCAGCACCGGCTTCAGGTGCTTTATGGGTCAAGTTGCCGGCACTGATTTCCGCTGTGGCATGCATGATCGCATTGATCGGATTGACAATTTCCCGCTTGAGAAAGCGGCGTGACAAAATCAGCAATAATCCCGCCAACAATATTGGGATGCCAAGTAGCAAGATGGACGTTTGTTTTGCATCATCCAGCCGGTTTTTTAGCTCGTCCTGTTTAAGCTTCAGCAAGTCTTCCGCGCGTTGGGAGACAGTTTCATAGCGCGCAAAAATGCCGGTTTCCATGTCTTTGTACAAGCTTCTTCTCGAAATGTCGCTAGGGGCGGCTTGATAGCGGTAGAACAGGTCCGGCGCATCTTCGGCAAAGGCGCGATATTTATGCTCCAGATCGGCAATGGCTTGTTTTTCCTCTTCACCTTGAGCCAATGTATGCAGCCGACTGAAATTGCTGAGGATAGATTGGGTATAGGCTTTGTATTCATCGCGTGCTTCCATGTCCTCCAGGAAGAAAGCGTCGAACAGCTCTTTCATCTGGCGGTAAAGATTGCCGCGGGTTTGCTGGATCTCTTGCACTAGCGAGTGGATGCGTTGCGACTCTTTGGCAGATTTGTCCCATAGGTAAATGCCGTAGCTGCCGCCGGCAACCGCCAATAATATCAGCGCGATAAAAGTCAATTCATGCGTGAGTAATAGCTCACGCAAGGATTTTGGTTTGCGCATTAGCCCTCTTCGAGTTTGAAAGATACAGGTACGGTGATGTTGAAGGTGCGGCTACGTAGCGCTTGGGGCGGTGCGGGGAAGGGAGCTGCCTTGCGCGCCATTTCCAGCGCCTGCTTATCCAATGCTTCGTAACCACTGCTTTGTTGCACGTTGGCCGAGATCACCTTGCCGTTACCGTCGATTTTCAAATCCAGAATTACATCCCCTTGCCAGCCGCGCATCTGGGCTATACGCGGGTATTGCTTGTGTTTGGCAATCGCACGGCCCAGCAGGCTGCCATACTCGCCCAAGGCGTTGTCTACTTCTACCGGGCTGGGTTCTGGTTCTTTTGGCTCGGGTGGAGGTGGCGGCGCTACAAGCTCGGCCTTGCTTTCCGCCTTAGGTGCTGCAGTAATGACTGCAGGAGGTGGTGGTGTTTCGCTGACAGGTTCGGACGGTGCAGTGTTCTCTACGATGGGACTGGGTTGCTCAATGGGCTTTATAGGTTTTGGGATCGGCTTTGGCTCCAATTTCTTAATCGGTTTTGGTTCCTCAATCGGTTTGGGTGGCTCGGGGATTTCTTGTACCGCAGGCGCCGGGGGCTCTGGTTTTTGCAGTTCAATACTCAGTTCTGTTGGGATATCTTTTCGCAACTCGAACTTGAAATTGGGAACTACGACAGCGAGCAGGATATGCAGCGACATGGATACGATGATCGCCCAAAGCAGTGTACGCTCATGCGTGAAAGAAGGTTTAACAGCCAAGTTCAAAATCCACAGTCCAAATGGGAAAAGACTATGATTTTACAGTATTTTTAACGGATAGACATCTGCCATTGTTGGCTGAAATAAGCCAACAATTATGTGTTATGTTAAATTATTCCTTGCAGCAATTGTACGTTTACAGTTTCGCCTGCTGCACAGTTGCCGGTGGCTTCATCCAATACGACAAAGCAGTTGGCCGCGCTCATGCTGCTGAGGATGCCGGAGCCTTGGTTGCCCGTGGTTTTGACCTGATAGCTGCCATCCTCCGCCTGAAACAGAATGCCGCGCTGGAACTCCATGCGGCCGGGCGCTTTTTTGATAGGGCTTGTGCATTTTGCCTGCAATAAAACAGGTGCCTGAAACGCCGCACCAGATAAGGCTTGCAGGGCAGGTTGTACAAACTGGTAAAACGTCACCATGGCCGAAACCGGGTTGCCCGGCAGGCCAAAATAATGCGCGCCGCCAACCTTGCCATAAGCCAGCGGGCGGCCGGGTTTCATGTTGATCTTCCAGAACAGCACTTGGCCGTGTTTGGCCAGCAACGCTTTCATGTAGTCCGCCTCGCCCACGGAAACGCCGCCGCTGGTGATAACGACATCGTGCGTTTTTGCGGCTTCCAGCAAAGTGTGTTCGAGCAATTTCGGGTCGTCCGGCACATTGCCCAGGTCGCTCATCTCCGCGCCAATTCTAGCGAGCATGCCATACAGCGTGTAGCGGTTGCTGTCGTAAATCTGGCCTTCTTGTAGCGCATTTCCAACACCAACCAACTCATCACCCGTGCTAAAAAAAGCGACTTTTAACTTACGGAGAACTTGCACTTCGCCAATGCCAAGCGAAGCAACCAAGCCCAAATCGGCAGGCTTCATCGTTTGGCCTTTTGCCAGCACTGTTTGCCCCAGTTGCAAGTCTTCGCCCGCCAAGCGCACATTTGCGCCCTGTTTGGGCAAATCCAGCAGCGTGATGGAGTCACTTTTAATCGCAATGTGTTCCTGCATTACCACGGTATCCGCACCCTGCGGAATCACCGCACCAGTCATGATGCGGACGCACTCGCCTGCTTTCACTGCGCCGTTAAAAGGCTTGCCTGCAAATGCGGTACCAATCACCTTGGCAACTTTCATGCCTTCGGAAAATTTGAATGCATAACCATCCATCGCGCTGTTGTCGTGTCCGGGCACATTGCAAGGCGAAATGATATCTGTTGCTAGCACGCGCCCCAGGCTTTCCCGCAAAGATAGTGTTTCAGTTCCGGTAACCGGGTTCAAAAATTGTTGGATAAAGGTTCTGGCCTGCGCCACCGACATTGCATTCGGGTCATAGTCGTCCATACAGCTTGGGTTGGCGGCGAGTTCGGAAAGTTTTGGTGTAATGCTCATGGTTGTTTCTAACTACCTAATTTTAATTCTAGCGCTTTTAAATCTTCGAACGTATTCAGATTGGTGAAAGCCTCGTTGCAACCGCTAAAATCCACTTCGATACATTTCTGGCTTTGTTGCCAAGTCTTGACCTTGCGCCCGCCGCCCGCCAGATACGCTTCCAGGCTGGGCAGCACGCTTTTTTTCATCAGGCAGAACACCTGATGCGTATCTTCGGCAGTCTTCGCAACGGCAATATCCGCGCGGCTCTCAGCCATGCCATTGTAAAGCCGTTGTGCCAAATCCGGCGGCAGCATGGGCGAATCACACGGCACGGTCAGCACCAAGTCGTGCTGCGCATGCTTCAAGCCCAGCAGAAAGCCAGCGAGCGGACCGGGAAAATCGTCAGACTCATCTTGCAAGACGCGATAGCCAAGCGCTTTATAAGTGGTCAGCTCGCGATTTGCGTTGATGAGAATTTCATGTACTTGCGGCTTCAGGCGCGCAAGTACATGCGCAATCAGCGGTTTATCCTGCAAAACCACCAAGCCTTTATCCACGCCATTCATACGCGTTGCGCGACCGCCGGAGAGAATGATTGCTGAAATTCTCATAGATTTTAAATAGAATTAATCTTTCTGAATCTTTTAATGCCAACGCAAGTCATTGATGATTGCTCCCTAACTGTACTGATTTGATTTTAAGCCTATTAGCTTGTGTACATACCGCAGAAGCAAGTTCGGTATGCATAAACTTGTGAAGAGCAAGCAATTGCATATTAATAAATTCTGCTATTGGTTTCATAAGTAGTCGCTGGCTACCATCTGGCATTTGTTCAACGCGCTCAGTTCGGGCGGCATTTATTAGTGCGAAGCACAATTCCTTATCTTCTAAAATAATCACCATAGATTTATAGTGAATAACATTGTCTCTATCGTTTTTAAGTTCTTCCATCCAAGCTAAGGCGTTTGAGAACACAGATGCTAATTCAGGATAAGTCGCCTTATGTTTTTGGAGAAATTTATTTAAGGCAAGAATGCGCATTTCTTTGTTTTTAGGAGCAGTACCGCCTTTTGGGCCTTTCAAGTCCCTTGAGTCTGCCGGTAATAACTGCCAAATTACGTAAGCAATGTCATTTAGAACAATGCTAAACCGAATAATGAAGCCCTCAATATCTGAATCTAAAAAGGGACGTTCATCGCGAGGCAATTCAAGCGCAGACATGATTCGCTCATAGTAGCCAAATAGTCGAGTTAGTGACCAGAAAAGCGTTCCAGTGTTGAAATGGAAAGGATTTTTATGTTCACCAAAGCCTATAGCATCAAGTTCCCCGAGTAAGGGAACAAGAAGTGAGTTTTCGTCTCTGGCAAATGCCATTTCAGAAATCATCCCCCCGTATGCGACATAAATCGCACCACCGCTGGCTTTGCGCGGCTTAGGTCGAAATCATGCCCTTTCGGTTTGATGCGCATGCTGGCTTGAATGGCTTGGATGATGGGCGCATCATCATTCGGGTGGTTGCGCAGTAACGGCAGCAGGTCGACTTTGTCTTCCTGCCCCAAGCATAGGTAAAGTTCGCCTTTGCATGAGATGCGCACGCGGTTGCAGCTTTCGCAGAAATTGTGCGAATGCGGTGAGATGAAGCCGATTTTGGTCTGCGTGTCGGCCACGCGCCAATATTTGGCCGGCCCGCCGGTTGTTTCCGCACTTGAAACAAGCGGGTAATGCTGTTGCAGCAATTTCAGGGTTTCGACATTACTGACATAGGAGCTTTCGCGGTCGTGGCTGACATCGCCCAGCGGCATTTCTTCGATAAAGCTGATGTCGATACGTTTATCAATAGCGAATCGCACCAGATCTACCGCTTCGTCGTCATTGGTGCCGCGCATCAGCACGGTATTTATTTTGGTGCCTTCAAACCCCGCATGGATACTGGCTTCCAGGCCGGCTAAAACTTGCTCGAGCCTGCCGGTGCGGGTGATTTGCTTGAAACGTTCTGGTTTCAGGCTGTCGATGGAAATGTTAATGCGTTTGACGCCTGCGGCATTTAATGGCTTTGCCAGCTTTTCAAGCTGGCTGCCGTTAGTAGTAAGTACTAACTCATCCAGCCCTTGCAGATGCCCGATTTCTTCGAAAAGCCACATTGCGTTCTTGCGTACCAGAGGCTCGCCGCCGGTGATGCGCACCTTTTTCACTCCCAAGCCAACGAAAATCTTGACCAGGCGCGCACATTCCTCGAGGCTAAGGACTTCGTCGCGCGGCAAGAAGGTTACATCCTCGCCCATGCAATATTGGCAGCGGAAATCGCAACGGTCGGTTATAGAAAGCCGGATGTAATCAACGATGCGGCCAAACTGGTCTACCAGAATGTGCGGGGAATCTTGGGGAGATATAATGGTCATATAACAGGTATTCTATGCGCTTTTCCGGCTTTAATGTAGGGGCAAATGAGGGTATGATACGCAGTCTATTGTTTAACTGTTTGTGAGACCACAGGCGTGAGCATTTTATCCCAATACGAGCTCGCTAGAATCGAGACACATATTGCAGCGCATAAGACGCGTCCGGGCGCATTAATGCCTTTGCTGCATGCAATTCAAGATGACATTGGCTATGTGCCGGAAGACGCTTATCCATTGATTAGCAAAGCATTGGCACTGTCAGTGGCAGAGGTACACGGCGTAGTGACTTTCTATCATCATTTCCGTACGCATCCGGCGGGTAAGCACGTATTGCAAGTTTGTCGCGCGGAATCCTGCCAGGCGATGGGTTCAGAAAAACTGGAAGCGCATATCAAATCCACATTGGGTGTAGATTACCACCAGACTACATCGGATGGTGCAATCACGTTGGAACCAGTATATTGCCTAGGCAATTGTGCATGCTCTCCCGCAGTGATGCTAGATGATGAGGTGTATGGCCGTGTAAATGCGGAAAAGATTGATGAGTTGGTTCGTGAGGTGAAAAATGGTTAAGGTGTATGTGCCTCGCGATTCTACTGCACTGTCATTAGGCGCGGATAAAACCGCAAAAGCAATTCAGACAGAAGCTGATAAACGCGGCATCAAAATCGAATTGATTCGCAATGGCTCACGTGGCTTGTTCTGGCTGGAGCCGATGGTGGAGGTTGCTACTGAGAAAGGCCGGGTGGCATATGGCCCGGTGCAGCCAAAAGATGTCTCAGGCTTGTTCGATGCAGATTTTCTGAATGGCGGCATACATGCCTTGAGCTTGGGTTTGACCGAGGAAATTGCCTGGCTGAAAAAACAGCAACGTCTCACATTTGCGCGCGTCGGCATTACCGATCCGGTCTCGCTGGACGATTACATTGCGCATGATGGCTATAAGGGCTTGGCGAATGCGCTAAAAATGAGCGGCGTCGACATTGTGAAAGCAGTGACGGATTCCGGCTTGCGCGGGCGTGGTGGTGCAGCTTTCCCGACGGGCATCAAATGGAACACGGTGCTGAATGCGCCTGCCGATCAGAAATATATCGTTTGCAATGCTGACGAAGGTGATTCTGGAACTTACTCAGACCGCATGATCATGGAAGATGACCCATTTGTGCTGATTGAGGGTATGACGATTGCCGGTTTGGCCGTTGGCGCGACACAAGGCTATATCTATCTGCGCAGCGAATATCCGCATGCTTTGAAAGTGCTGAATGAGGCGATTGCCAAGGCCAAAAACGCAGGTTACTTAGGTGCAAATGTCTGTGGTTCAGGCAAGGCTTTTTATTTGGAGGTGCGCCGCGCCGCCGGGGCATATGTGTGCGGTGAGGAAACCTCGCTGCTGGAGTCGCTGGAAGGCAAACGTGGTCTGGTGCGTTTCAAGCCGCCACTCCCTGCGATTGAGGGTTTGTTTGGCAAGCCGACTGTGGTGAATAATGTGATTTCATTGGCGACTGTGCCGATTATTCTGGACAAAGGCGCACAATATTATGCAGATTACGGCATGGGTCGTTCCCGCGGTACCTTGCCTATCCAGCTGGCAGGCAATTTGAAGCAGACAGGTTTGGTGGAGCTGGCCTTTGGCGCGACTTTGCGCGAATTGCTGTATGACTTTGGCGGCGGCTCGGCCTCTGGCAAACCTATCCGTGCCGTGCAAGTGGGCGGCCCATTGGGAGCCTATCTGCCGGAAAGCCAATTCGATACGCCGCTGGATTATGAGGAATTTACCAAGATTTGGGCTGTCTTAGGGCATGGGGGTATTGTTGCGTTCGACGATACCGTGGATATGGCCAAAATGGCACGTTATGCGTTTGAATTTTGTGCGATAGAATCCTGCGGCAAATGTACCCCATGCCGCATCGGCAGTACGCGCGGGGTCGAGGTAGTGGATAAAATCACTGCAGGCAACCATCACGCAAAAAACATACAAGTATTACGAGATTTGTCCGATACCATGCTGAATGGCTCTCTGTGCGCGCTGGGGGGTATGACGCCTTATCCCGTATTGAGTGCGCTAAACCATTTTCCAGAGGACTTTGGCTTAACCAAGGATAAGACTGCAGCCTAGTGCTGTGGAGGTGAACGATGGACGACATTAAATATACTCCACCCAAGCATGTACCGGATGTGGATTTCGGTACCCCTAAACGCACATCCAGCAAACAAGTCACGCTGAATATCGATGACCGGGATGTGACTGTGCCAGAAGGCACTTCTATCATGGCAGCCGCAGTGGAAGCTGGTGTGATGGTGCCTAAGCTGTGTGCGACCGACAGCTTGGAACCATTTGGTTCCTGTCGTTTGTGTCTGGTAGAAATCGAGGGGCGTCGCGGTTACCCGGCCAGTTGTACTACGCCGGTGGCGGAGGGCATCAAGGTGCATACGCAAACCGACAAATTGGCGGATATCCGTCGCGGCGTGATGGAACTATATATCTCCGATCACCCGCTGGACTGCCTGACATGTGCAGCCAATGGCGATTGTGAACTGCAGGACATGGCAGGGGCTGTCGGTCTACGCGAGGTGCGTTACGGCTATGATGGTGAAAATCATCTGAACCAGGCCAAAGACGAATCCAACCCATATTTCACTTTCGATCCTTCCAAATGCATCGTCTGCTCACGTTGCGTACGGGCTTGCGAGGAAACGCAAGGCACTTTTGCGCTGACCATACAGGGCCGCGGGTTTGATAGCAAAGTGTCCGCTGGCAATAAAGATTTTCTGGAATCCGAATGTGTATCCTGCGGCGCTTGCGTACAAGCGTGCCCGACTGCGACGTTGATGGAAAAGACCGTGATTGCGCGCGGCACACCAGAGCATACTATCACCACGACTTGTGCTTATTGTGGCGTGGGTTGCAGCTTTGACGCCGAAATGAAGGGCGAAGAAGTTGTGCGCATGACCCCCACCAAAGATGGCGGCGCCAACCATGGACATTCCTGTGTGAAAGGCCGTTTTGCCTGGGGCTATGCAACCCATAAAGACCGTATTACCAAACCGATGGTACGCAAGACCATACACGAGCCATGGCAGGAAGTGAGCTGGGATGAGGCCATTGACTACGCTGCCAGCGAAATCAAGCGTATTCAGGCCAAATATGGCAAGGATAGCGTGGGTGGCATCACATCCAGTCGCTGTACTAACGAAGAAGTCTATGTCACGCAAAAACTGATACGAGCAGTTTTTGGCAATAATAACGTGGATACTTGCGCCCGTGTTTGCCATAGCCCGACTGGCTATGGTTTGAAACAGACGCTGGGCGAATCCGCAGGCACACAAACGTTCGATTCGGTGATGGAAGCGGATGTAATTTTTGTGATGGGGGCCAATCCAACCGATGGTCACCCGGTATTTGCCAGCCAGATGAAACGCCGCTTGCGTGAAGGCGCCAAGCTGATTGTAGCGGATCCGCGCGAAATCGACCTGGTGGCCAATTCGCCGCATATCCGTGCCGATTATCACTTGAAATTGCGTCCGGGCACCAATGTGGCGTTGATTTCAGCGTTGTCACATGTCATTGTTACCGAAGGTTTGGTGAAAGAGGATTATGTCAAAGCACGTTGCGAGTGGGATTCTTATGTGACTTGGCGTGATTTTGCGGCGAAGCCTGAGAACTCGCCGGAAGCGTTAAGTGAGCAATTAGGTATCCCGGCTGAGACGATCCGTGCAGCCGCAAGGTTGTATGCTACCGCTGGTAATGCTGCGATCTACTATGGCTTGGGCGTGACCGAGCATAGCCAAGGCTCCACTACTGTGATGGGAATTGCCAATCTCGCAATGGCGACTGGCAACGTAGGCCGTGAAGGTGTGGGCGTGAACCCATTGCGCGGCCAAAACAATGTACAAGGTTCATGCGACATGGGCAGCATGCCGCACGAATTCCCTGGATATCGCCATGTGTCCGATGACGCGACACGCGCACTGTTCGAAACCGCTTGGGGCCGGCCATTGAGCGCTGATCCTGGTCTGCGCATCCCCAACATGTTGGACTTGGCAGGTGAGGGTAGTTTCAAAGCGGTCTATTGCGTGGGTGAAGATATTGCGCAATCCGACCCGGATACACAGCACGTGACGCATGCGCTGGAAAGCATGGAGTGCGTGATCGTGCAGGATTTGTTCCTCAACGAAACGGCAATGTATGCGCATGTGTTCTTCCCGGGCGCATCCTTCCTGGAGAAAAATGGTACATTTACCAATGCGGAACGCCGCGTCTCGCCTGTCCGCCGTGTCATGTCGCCGAAAAACGGCATGGAAGACTGGGAGATTACCGCCAAGTTGTCTAAAGCACTGGGTTATGAGATGAATTATGCTCATGCCAGCGAGATCATGGACGAGATTGCTGCATTGACGCCGACTTTTAAAGGGATCAGCTTCCAGAAACTGGACGAGCTGGGCAGTATCCAGTGGCCATGTGATGATGAACATCCAGCCGGTACGCCAACCATGCACATCGATGAGTTTGTCCGTGGCAAAGGCAAGTTTTTCATCACCCAATATGTACCGACCACCGAAAAAGTGAATGCGAAATACCCGCTGATACTGACCACGGGTCGTATCCTGAGCCAATACAACGTGGGTGCGCAGACCCGCCGTACGCAGAATGTGGTGTGGCATGACGAGGATCGCATCGAGATTCATCCGCATGATGCAGAAGAGCGCGGCATCAATGAGGGCGATTGGGTGGGTATCACCAGCCGTGCCGGAGAGACAGTGCTGCGCGCTAAAATCAGCGAGCGTGTCCAGCCGGGTGTGGTTTACACCACATTCCACCACCCAGGTTCTGGCGCAAATGTGATCACTACGGATAACTCTGACTGGGCGACCAACTGCCCTGAATATAAGGTAACAGCGGTACAAGCCACTAAAGTGACGCAGCCATCCAAATGGCAGCAGAGCTATAAAAAATTCAGCGAAGAACAGATTGATTTTACGCGCAAGCCTAAAAAACAGACGGTGACCGCGCAGTAAAAGGGTGCCTGAGATGAATCCTAAATTGCCATCTCAGGCATTCTTGCCTTCCCAGTCCTATCCGGTGCAGACATGGCAGGCTGGCCAATCATCTCTTGCACACAAGAATGATGTGTTGGCAGAAGAGATTCCGGTTGCATTGGTTTATAACGGGGTTTCGCATGTGGTGATGCTGGCGACGCCGCAGGATTTGGAAGAGTTTGCGCTGGGATTTTCGCTGACAGAAGGTATTTTGCGAGACAAAAGCGAGTTGTATGGTGTCGAAATCGTTGAACAGGCGCAAGGCATCGAGCTGCATTGCGAGATTGCCAGTGCGCAGTTTGCCAACTTGAAGGAACGGCGGCGCAACTTGCTGGGCAGAACAGGGTGCGGTTTATGTGGTGCCGAAAGTATCGGGCAAGCGATGCGAGAGCCGGAAGTGCGAGTTTTGGTGCCTGCCCTGGAAGCCTTGCCCCATGCGGCGATCCAGCATGCCTTTAAAAGCATACAAGGTGGGCAGGTGCTGCAGCAAGCAACGGGCGCTACGCATGCCTGTGCATGGGCAGATACAAATGGCGATGTGCTGCTGGTGCGCGAAGATGTGGGTAGGCATAACGCATTGGATAAGTTGATTGGTGCTTTGGCACAAAGACCGCCGCAAACGACGGGGTTTGTGCTCACGACTAGTCGTGCCAGCTATGAAATGGTGCAGAAAGTGACAAGTGTTGGTATCAATCTGCTCGCAGCGATTTCGGCGCCGACGGGCTTGGCAGTCAGGTTTGCAGCAGAAAATGGCGTGACACTGGTGGGTTTTGTAAGAGATAATCGCCATGTGATTTACGCGCATCCGGAACGAATAAACGAATCATAGAACGTATATGAACACAGAAAAACTGATTAAAATGGCCAACCAGATTGGCGACTTTTATGAAGCATATCCTGACCAAATGGTGGTAGAGCAGGAAATTGCCGGGCACTTGAACAAGTTCTGGAATTCTGTGATGCGCAAAAGCATCATGGCGCATGTGAACGAACATCAGGGACAAGGCTTGCATCCGCGCGTGATTGCGGCGATACAACGACATCTTGAAGTTTGATGGATATTAATCAGGCTCTTTTCATTGCGCCGCTATTCTTTTTAGCGGCGTTGTTGTTTTCTTCGGTAGGTCATGGCGGCGCATCCGCTTATCTGGCGGTGATGGCCTTATTGGGGCTGACTCCGGAGTCCATGCGGCCAGCCGCATTGTTGCTGAATGTGCTGGTGGCCAGCATTGGCGTTTATAAATTTCATCGTGCCAAAGCGTTTGACTGGCAGCTGTTCTGGCCGCTGGCCGTCATGTCTGTGCCACTGGCTTTTGTGGGCGGGCTGATTCAATTACCCCCGCAATATTACAAGCCTTTAGTGGGTGCTGCGTTATTGTTTGCCGCAGTACAGATATTTCGCAAGGCAAACACACATACCGTGCAAGCCAATATCCATGCGCCTTCCGGACCGGTGCTTTTTGGCCTGGGGGCAGGTCTTGGTTTGCTTTCAGGGTTGACAGGAATTGGCGGCGGTATATTTCTGAGCCCGATCCTATTGTTGTTGAATTGGGCGAAAACCAAGGTTATATCGGGTGTAGCCGCTGCATTTATTCTGGCGAACTCGGTTTCGGGACTCATGGGCGTTTTAACTAAGCAGCCTGCGTTACCAGCACATCTTGGCTATTGGGCGGCCGCAGTTGTGTTAGGTGGTCTGGCGGGTGCGGAGTTTGGCAGTAAGCGTCTACCTAATTCAGCCATCAGAAAACTATTGGCTTTGGTGCTGGTTTTTGCCGGCAGTAAAATGCTGTGGGAAGGTGTTAGCCTTTTGATGGACTAACGATGCTGATATAGTCTGAAACTTTCGCGCCTTTCGCTCTGGCGTTTTCCGGACCATAATAATTTCCACTCAGGCCCTGGCTCGATTTTTTCGCGGCCTTTTTCGTCTTGAATCAAATATAAATCGCACTGGCGGCTGTTTTCATCTTCAAACCGGAAGGCTTTGATGTCGGCATAGTAATGCAACAAATCACGTTGCGCACTGCCCAGGTTTTGGCTGGTTACACAGGAAGAGCGTTCTGGCAGACGTGCCTTTAGTTGTGTAAAAACATCGCCATAGCTTCGTGCGGCATCAATCAGCGGAAGCCATAACGTCATCAGCAACGTCCATACGCAAGTTACGCCGATCGCCCAATTGGTGGCTGCGGCGCGATTAGTGTGCCGAACACGTAATACGGCCAATAGCCAGACTAATGTAATGAATGCTGCCAGCAGCACATGAATGGTATTGAAAGGTAATTTGTCCATGCCGGTCAGGAAGAATATCCTTTCCTTGAGCTTTGACGGATTGCCGGTCATCATGGCGATCCAGCCTAGCCAAATGACGATAGACATCAATCCGAACAGCATGAGCCCGAACCAGTTCAACGCCCCTGCTGCTCCGCGTTTGATGGTTTCGATACTACCGCCCGCTAGCGCAGTGAGTGGTATTAGCAAAGGCAATGCATAAATTTCCTTACGTTCTGCACGTAACGACAAAGAAGACAAGGCTGAGTTGGAATCTGGACTTGAGGTGAAGCTGGCTACGATAACGCCACAAGCCCCAAATGGCTAAAGGTAGGGATGGCCAAGCATACCAGAGCAAGATGTCTAAGAAATATCCATGCAGATGCTGTCCGAACTGCCCCCAGCTATTTTGCCACCAGATGGAGAAGAGCACGGGCTCCTGGATATACAGTAGCGTCGGCCAGATGAACAAAAGCGGGGATGCGGCGAGTAGCGATAACCCTAGTACCGTGAAATAGCTTTGGTTACGCCAGTGCTGGAACAATAAAGGCAATAGCACCGCTGTACAGACTAACATGGCTGCCGGGAGTATTCCTGTAGACAGGAAGCTGACTCCTGTCCCTAAGCCGAGCAACATGCCTGCCCGGTAAGGTCTTCTTTTGGATAGTGCAAGCGCATAGAAGCCGGTCGTCAATCCTGCAAGGGCAGATACGAACGGGGTGAGTGTATGGGCGCTCAATACCAGTCCCAGAGAGCCGATAAAAATGAAGGTTGTCTGGCGGCCAATTCCTTTCCCCCAAAGCTCACGCCCCATCATACCTATCATTAGCAAGGTAATGACCATCCATAAACCACTTACTAAACGTGCCGCGTCGTGTATAGGTAATGCCCAGCTTAACGCTTTACCGATAGAAGCAGCGCTCCAGTAATACAGGGGAGGGTGTGTGAGATGTTGACTTACTGATTGAGGAGCTAACCAATGATGATCTAGCAGGATGGACTGGATAACACTGATTGTATTGGATTCAAGCGGTTTCCATGGGTGATGGCCAATGAGGCCTACAATCAGCCAGATGGCGCACAAAGTGATCAATAAATGTGTTTTCGCGCGCTCCCCCATTTTTGCTTGGGGGGTAGCCATATTACCTTGCCAGTCATGGTCTAAATCAAAGCGCATAGCGAATTATAGGATTGAAAGGGTCAACTTTGTTAAAGGCAAAATAAAAAAGGCAGCTTAGCTGCCTTTTTAGATGCAAAAACAAGGCAATTACATGCCGTATTTTTGACGGAATTTTTCAACGCGGCCAGCAGTGTCCACGATTTTCTGTTTACCCGTATAGAATGGATGGCACAGGGAGCATACCTCGATGTGCAGGTCTTTGCCGGTAGTAGAACGTGTTTTGAACTTGTTACCGCAGCTGCAAGTCACGTTAATTTCGGTGTAGCTTGGATGAATATCAGCTTTCATGTTGCTGTGCTTTCAAAAGTCAATTCGGAAAACGCGCAATTATGCACGAAACAAAATGTTTAATCAAGAAGAATCAGATAATTATCCGCGGCGCATGCTGTCGAAGAAATCGGCGTTGTTTTTGGTCTGTTTGATCTTATCGAGCAGGAATTCCATTGCTTCAAGGTCGTCCATCGGGTACAACAGTTTGCGCAATACCCAGATTTTCTGCAGTACATCTTTTTCGATGAGCAATTCTTCGCGGCGTGTGCCGGATTTGTTGACGTTGATGGCCGGGTAGATGCGTTTTTCGGCCATGCGGCGATCCAGATGGATTTCCATGTTGCCGGTACCTTTGAACTCTTCGTAAATCACGTCATCCATGCGCGAGCCAGTATCCACGAGGGCGGTGGCGATGATGGTGAGAGAGCCGCCTTCTTCGATATTGCGCGCGGCGCCGAAGAAGCGTTTGGGTTTTTGTAGCGCGTTGGCATCCACACCGCCAGTGAGCACTTTGCCGGAGGAAGGAATGACGGTGTTATAAGCGCGTGCCAGACGTGTGATGGAGTCGAGTAGGATGACCACATCTTTTTTGTGTTCAACCAGGCGCTTGGCTTTTTCCAGCACCATTTCAGCTACTTGTACGTGGCGTGTGGCGGGCTCATCAAACGTGGAAGCAACAACTTCACCACGCACGGAGCGGGTCATCTCGGTTACTTCTTCCGGGCGCTCGTCAATTAGTAGCACAATCAGCACGACATCGGGGTGATTGGCAGTGATAGCGTGCGCGATGTTTTGCATCATCACGGTTTTGCCGCTTTTGGGGCTGGCAACCAGCAGACCGCGCTGCCCTTTACCAATCGGTGCAATCATGTCGATGACGCGGCTGGTGATGTTTTCTTCACCCTTGATATCACGCTCCAATGTAAGTGGTACGGTCGGAAACAGCGGGGTCAAGTTCTCAAATAGGATTTTGTGCTTGATATTCTCTGGTGCTTCACCATTTACACTGTCTACCTTTACCAAGGCAAAGTAGCGTTCGCCATCCTTGGGCGTACGAATCTCGCCTTGAATCGTGTCGCCGGTATGCAAGTTGAAACGGCGAATCTGTGATGGCGAAACATAGATATCATCCGGCCCGGCCAGATATGAAGTATCGGGGGAGCGCAAGAATCCAAATCCGTCTTGCAACACCTCCAGCGTGCCATCTCCAAAAATGCTGTCCCCTTTTTTTGCCTTTTGTTTCAGGATGGCAAAAATCAGGTCTTGCTTGCGCATGCGGCTAGCATTTTCGATTTCTTCATTGATGGCCATTTCCACCAATTCTGTCACAGGAAGGTGCTTCAGGTCGGATAAGTGCATGAGAGGCTCGCTAGAAGGGGGTAGGGAAAGAATGTGTCTGGCTTCCTGTAGATGGGAAGCCAGACGGGATTACAGTTTATAAATTGCTGTCAATAAATGCTGTCAGTTGTGATTTGGATAATGCACCCACTTTGGTGGCCTCTACATTGCCATTTTTAAACAGCATTAATGTGGGGATACCGCGAATACCGTATTTCGGTGGGGTCATCTGGTTGTCATCAATATTCAGTTTGCCGATTTTAAGGCGACCAGCGTATTCTTTCGAAATGTCATCCAGAATGGGGGCAATCATCTTGCAGGGGCCGCACCACTCTGCCCAGTAGTCAACCAGCACTGGTACGGTTGATTGTAATACGTCTTGTTCAAAAGAGGCATCACTCAGGTGGATAATGTGTTCACTCATAATGGTTCCAATGGTTAAGTATATGGATTGCTAAGGATTGCGACAACAAAAAAGGTTGTGCGATAGAAAATTAAATGAATTAATCAGGTATCGGTTTATTAATTGCGGTTAGTATAACAACATCTGTTTATTTATATCAAGTCGTATTGATAACGTGTAAACATCGGTGTGCGCTCAATGACTTGTGTCAATTTGATACTCGCTTCTTTACCGTCAGCCGCCATATGGATCGTTTCGCCAACGGTAGCGTTTCCTTGCGGAAGAAGAATCGTTGCGGCTTGTTTTATCGCTGGTAATTCCGGTAATAATAGTGCTTCGCTGGATGCCCCGCCTTTGCCATTGCTCACTGAAGCGGCATCTACTCTGGGGGAGATTAATTGCAAGCCAACATCCAGTTGATTCAGCGGGTTGATATTGGCCCAGCGGACGATGGCGATTTCCCATTGCATAGCTTTGATGTTTTTAATGGCGACAATGTCGCCAACATGCACAGATGCTTGAGAGGAGTTAAACTTGCGCAGTGAATATCCACCAGCGCTGGCGTTTAGGATTTGCCAGCGCGATGCGCGCGGTGATGCAATGGTGCTTAGCGGATGCGTAAATTTTGGCTCCTTGGATAGCCCGTAGTGGACGGCGCGAATGCCAATATTCATTTCTACACCATCGGTTTTTTTGCTTCTGTGGAATACTCGTACCGGCGGCTTGCCAAAATGCTTGATGAGTTGTTTTAGCAGGTCAAGGTGATGCTCATTGGCCGCATCCGGAAAAATATGGTTCTCCAGTGCAATACCATTTTGTAAAGACTTGATATGATTATGAATGGTTCTAGCGAGATCCACGGTCAATAACAGGATGTCCGTTTCGGAATCAGGGACGGATTGGTTCTTGCTAAAGGGTACGGGGGGAAGCTTCCCGTCCAGCTTGATTAGGAATACGCCGGCAGGATTTTCAATCAACCCTAACGCTCTTAAATTTGCAAGGTGGGCGGTTCTAGTGATGTAGGCGTTGGTCTTGATAATATCCGCCCCAGAAAGATGGCTTGGATTTGCCAGCGCCATCAAACAGGCCTGGATGTAAACCAGACTAACACTGCTTTCGTTACCAAGCTGGGTGCTGTCAGGAAGTGTTAAGCGTTCGACGTTCTGGTGTGCGGCAGAGAAATAGAGCTGGTGCAGTTCGCCCCACAAGTCGCTATCCGGGGTTTTGTAGGTGAGATAACCCACCAGCATTTGCTCCTTGATGGCGTGAATAGCACGCTGGATGACCATTGCCGAGGATTTTGCGCTGTTGATGTTAAGTATCTTGTTTTGCAGCTCCATCAGGGCCGCTTTATAGCCAAGCGCAAACTCTTGCCATAATTGTGTCGCGGTATCGGCAAACGCTTGTTCGTTCTTTGATATAGGGAGACTGGCATGGGTGAAATGCGGAATCAGGTCCAGGAAAATCTGCAGACCAGCCGGGCGATAAAGTTCGAGTGCGTTCAGCCGATTGGTATATGCTACTTTCTGGCTGTTAAGTGCTTGCAACTCCTCTATCAGGTCTGTTGCAGCCCGGATAGGGTCCCCAAACGGCAGGCCGCTGATAAAACTCTCGATTTTAGCAGGCCGCGTTTCCGCCAATAGGATCGGATTGTTATCGATTTGAGGTAATTTGAGGTTGAGTGGCATGTTTGTTTATTTTGATACGTACTATACTTACGTTATATTAAGACTTAAAGATTCTTTTGTCACTTTATCCATTCATGATGATTAAACAATCTGTTTTCAGTATACGTATATTACAGAGCCTTCTCATAGCCATGTTGCTGTGCTGTTACGGAATTGCATCTGCCGGTGGCGGGTTCTCCCTGACAGATACCACCGGCAAGCGCCATACGTTGTCGCAGTACAACGGCAAATGGGTGATTGTGAATTACTGGGCTACCTGGTGTCCGCCTTGTCTGGAAGAAGTACCCGATCTTGTCGCGCTGTACGACAGCCGCAAGGGGAAGGATGTGCAGATGTTCGGTGTGGTGTTTGATTATGAAAACACTAAAGAAGTCGCCGAGTACGTGGACGACATGCTGATGTCTTATCCTATTGTGCTGGGGGATGACGCGGTGGTGAAACAGATTGGGGCAGCAGACGTGCTGCCCACCACCTATATTTACAATCCCAAAGGCGAGCTGGTGAAAACCAAGCGCGGCAAGGTTTCCAGGGCATATCTTGAAGAGGTCATGGCTGGGGCCGGAAAATAGCCCCGTTTAGCCTATGCAAGGCTGACTGCCAACGTATTACCCTCGGCGTCAACGATGCCCAGTTGGTTTTCATCCGCAAACTGCAGTAATTGCTCAAACCCTTCCGGATTGACGATTTTCAATTGCAAATCCACTTCCAGACAGCGCACACCATTCATGACTTTTGGCTTCAGGTAAGGGGAATAGCGCAGCTTTTTGTCATCGCCAAATGTGGCATAGGAACTGCACATCCGGTCTACCCAGTCACTGGGGCGGAATTGTTTTCCTGATTTTGTAACACCTTGAATAATCATATACTCTTTTTCGGCCATAATTCTTTCTTCTTTAATTCATATACTCAAAAACTTTAACGACTTTGCTTACGCCGTCCGTATTGCGGGCAATGTCGGTCGCCGCATCAGCCTCACCCTTGGAGACGATACCCAGCAGGTAAACCACACTGTTCTCAGTCACGATTTTGACGTAGTTAGCTTGGAAACGGTTCTCGGTCACGAATTTGGTTTTGACTTTGGAGGTTAGATAGGTGTCATTGCTGCGGCTGCTCAATGAGGTTTTGGGGCTGATAACCAATTCGTTGGTAATATTGCGCACATTTTCAATTGCGCGCACAAATGACTCGGCTTTCGCTTTAGCCTCATCGTTGGGCACTTCACCCGTCAGCAGCACGTTGCGGTTAAAACTGGTCACATTGACGTGCGCTTCACTGCCTAGGTTGGTTTCCATCTGTTTGACGGCTTTCAGTTCGATATTTTCATCCTCCAGAAAAATTCCGCTGGTTCGCCTGTCCACTGCCATCGCACCGCCTGCGGCTGCACCGCCTACCACAGCCGGGGCACAAGCCACTAATTGCGAAACGAGGGCAAAAGCGCTGAAAAGTTTGAAAAATAAATTCATAAGAGGGAACTCCTTCAATTCAAGTCCTGCAGAAAACCACTAAATGTTGTGTATGATACGCCTATTAAGCACTAAATGCATTAGTTATCCATTCAATTTGTCCGGTTTGATTGCCGGATATCAGCACCACATCAAAGCGGCAAGCGGCGTTGCCATGCTGCTGTAAATAATGCTGCGCAGTCAAAATCAGCTTTTGCTGTTTTTGCGGCGTGATACTGCTGGCAGCCCCGCCAAATTTGGCGTTGGAGCGCATACGCACCTCTACGAACACTAGCGTTTTGCCATCTTGCATCACCAAATCTATCTCGCCAAAGCGGCAATGATAGTTTTGCGCAATGAGTTTAAGGCCTTTGGATTGCAAAAAAGTTGCAGCAGCGTGTTCTGCATCAAGACCGGCATTATTTTTGTTCAGCTTCATGGGATAGCGTAAAATAGCGCCATGCAATGCAAGCGCAGGGGATATTATACGTGGTGGCAACACCGATTGGGAATCTGGGTGACATCACCCTGCGCACGCTGGAAACGCTCAAAACCGTGGATGCAATCGCCGCGGAAGATACGCGCCACACCTCCGGCCTGCTGGCGCATTTTGGCATCAGCAAAAAACTCATCGCGGTACATCAGCATAACGAACAGCAATCCGCCGCAAAACTGCTTCCCCTTTTGCAAGCTGGGCAGAATGTCGCGCTGGTTACCGATGCAGGCACGCCCGCGATTAGCGATCCGGGCGCATTGGTTGTCAAAGCCGTGCGTGAAGCCGGCATCAAGGTGGTGCCTGTTCCTGGCGCAAGTGCGGTGATTACGGCGCTTTCCGCTAGCGGCATTGCAGATGGTGGCTTTTATTTTTATGGCTTTCTGCCAGCCTCTGCCGGGCAGCGCCGCAAAGCGCTGGAAAGCCTGAAATCCCTGCCTGCGACGCTGGTTTTTTACGAAGCCCCGCATCGCATTGTGGCGTGCGTGGAAGATATTTTTGACACGTTGGGTGAGCGCAACATTACTTTCTGTCGCGAGCTTACCAAGACATTCGAGACGATTTACACATGCCCTGCAAGCCGCGCCAGTGCTTGGTTGCAGGCCGATACCAATCAGCAGCGCGGCGAGTTTGTGCTGCTGGTGGAGGCCGCGCCCGCACAGGACGAAAGCCTGCCAGCGCAGGCGCAGGATGTGTTACGCTTGCTGCTGAACGAACTGCCGCTGAAACAGGCGGTGAAACTGGCGACGGAAATCACCGGCGCCAAAAAGAACGATTTGTATCAACTTGCTTTGACCCTGAAAAATGACGACTAAACTCACAATCACCCGCCCCGATGACTGGCACCTGCACCTGCGCGATGGCGATGCGTTAAAAAGTGTGCTGCCCGATACTGCGCGCCAGTTTGCCCGTGCCATTGTCATGCCCAACCTGCGCCCGCCGGTAACCACAACCCTGCTCGCAGAGGCTTATAGGTCGCGGGTTCTGGGGGTGCTGCCAAAAGGCATGCAGTTTGAGCCGCTCATGACTTTGTATTTAACCGACAACACGCTTGCGAGTGAAATCGCGCAAGCCAAAGCCAGCGGTTTCGTGCATGGCGTCAAGCTTTACCCTGCGGGGGCGACGACCAATAGCGATTCCGGCGTGACCGATTTGGATAAATGCGCCAAAACGTTGGCGGAGATGGAAAAGCAGGGCATGCCGCTGCTGATTCATGGCGAGGTGACGGATGCGAATGTCGATGTGTTCGACCGCGAGAAAGTGTTTATCGAGCGGCATTTGACGCGCCTGTTGAAAGACTTTCCCGGCCTTAACGTGGTGCTGGAGCATATCACTACCGCGGATGCGGCCGATTTTGTACAAAGTGCACCAGCCAATGTGGCGGCCACGCTCACAGCGCACCACCTGCTGATGAACCGCAACGATATGTTCACCGGCGGCATTCGCCCGCATCATTACTGCCTGCCCGTGCTCAAGCGCGAGACGCATCGCCAGGCGCTGGTGAAAGCAGCTATTTCTGGCAGCCCCAAGTTCTTTCTGGGCACAGATAGCGCACCGCACGCACGCCACGCTAAGGAGGCCGCCTGTGGCTGCGCGGGCATGTATACCGCACACACCGCCATCGAGCTGTATGCCGAAGCATTTGAAGCCGCCAACGCACTGGATAAGCTGGAAGCCTTTGCCAGCTTCTATGGAGCGGATTTTTATGGGTTGCCACGCAATACCGACAAAATCACTCTCAGCAAAACTGGCTGGCAAGTTCCGGAAAAGCTGCCATTTGGCACGGATGAACTTATTCCGTTACGCGCCGGGCAAACGCTAACGTGGAAAATGGAGGATACGCTATGAAAACAGTTCGGATTCTAATTGCGATAATCGGCCTGCAAGCCGCACCAGTGCTTGCGGTAACGATGGATGAGATGCGCGGCCAGACTGGCTATGAGCGCGAATTCAAAATGCTGGATGCGGATAGTAATGGCAAGCTGAGCGCTGCGGAAATCAAGAAAGACGGGTTGTTTGACGGCGGCGGCTTTGGTAAGGCGGATAAAAACCATAATGGTAGCTTGAGTCAGGACGAATTTGCCGAATATAAATCCAAAGTCCAACAGGCAGAAACCAAGCAGGCGGCGAGCGACAGCGCAATCACCACCAAAATCAAAAGCAAATATCTGGTCGAAAAGAACTTCAAAAGCTACAAAGTAAGCGTGGAAACCAAAGACGGCATCGTGGTGCTAAGTGGCTTTGTAGATAACGCATCTACCAAAACGCGCGCTGAGCAGATTGCACGCGCTACCAAGGGCGTGAAAGATGTCAAAAACGGCTTGGTGGTGAGGCCGTAAGTAGCTTAAGGTTTTGCCGAAAAAAACTTCATTGCTAATGCTGTTGATTTCGAAATTCATAAAATTGACTACTTATAGTCAGTAAATTTGCATTTCGGATATAACGAGCAGCCAAGAAATTCAGTTTTTGCTTTTCTTTTTACAAGCCTTCCAGTTTTACACCTTGGACACTCGTCATTTTCTTTATATTTTGGAACTTCTTTTGTTTGTATAAAGGGAGTTTTTGTTTGCGTAATAGCAATTTCTTTAATCAATGGTTTATGTTGATTAAGTAGGAAATCAGCGACTTTTACAGTTTCTTGCGCACTCATTGACCAAGCTGGATTTGGGTCTTTGATTGCATTTAATATACCGCTACTTTTTTTAAGTTCTTTTATTTTTAATTCAATCTCTTGGGTGATTTGGTCTGCTTTCTTGAGCTCAGGTATATCAGCTTTTCTTTCTATGATGCCAGCATCCGAGATTGCCACATAAACAAAAACAGGGCATGAACCAAACCCTTTTTGTAGGCCTAAAAGCTTACCTAGTAATTGGTCAGCATTTTCTTTTAAAATGTTCTTAATGATTTTTCCTTGAGCATCTGCTTGTAAAACTGGAGAGGCCATGCCGCTAGGGAATTTATTAAATGTACGAGACCATTCTTTATTGGCATTCACTGTAATTTTGCCGTATACACTTTTCGACTCAATGATAAATAGACCATATTGCGTAATGACTAAATGATCTATTTGGGCGGCATCGTTTTTATGGATAACACGTAAATCATTGATAACATATAAGTCTTCTTGGTTGGAAAATGCACGACTTAAGTAAAAAGCCATTTGTTTTTCAGCGTCTTCACCGGCTTTTGCTTTTGGGTCAGTTAAATTTTTGAGTTGTTTTTCTTTGAGTATCAATTTGAGTCCTTTCTTTAGTGGGCGCTTTCCCAATTGGCGCCCACGCCAACTTCTGCCAGCAATGGAACATCCAGCTTCGCGACGTTTTGCATCAGTTCCGGCAGTTTGGTTTTCACCAGTTCCAGTTCGCCATCTGGCACTTCTAGCACCAGTTCATCGTGCACTTGCATAATGAGTTTGGTCTGTAACTTTTCATCATGTAGCCATTTGTCTACGGCAATCATGGCGAGTTTGATGAGGTCCGCTGCGGTGCCTTGCATAGGGGCGTTGATGGCGGCGCGTTCCGCACCGGCGCGTTGCATGGCGTTGGCGCTGTTGATGCTGGGCACCCACAGGCGGCGGCCAAAGTAGGTTTCCACATAGCCTTGTTGTTTGGCGAGTGCACGCGTGTCGTCCATGTAGGCGCGCACGCCGGGGTAGCGCGCAAAGTAGCGCTCGATATAGCTGGCGGCGGCACTGCGTTCGATATTCAGGTTTTGCGCCAATCCAAACGCGCTCATGCCGTAGATGAGGCCGAAATTGATGACTTTCGCGTAGCGGCGCTGTTCGCTATCCACCTGGTCTTTTCCCACGCCAAACACTTCCGCCGCGGTGGCGCGGTGAATGTCCTCGTTATTGGCAAAGGCGTTGAGCATGCCTTTGTCTTGCGATAGATGCGCCATGATGCGCAGCTCGATTTGCGAGTAATCCGCAGATACAATATGCGAGCCCGCTGGTGCAATAAACGCCTCGCGGATGCGGCGGCCTTCTTGCGTGCGCACTGGAATGTTCTGCAAGTTTGGGTCGCTACTCGCAAGCCGGCCGGTAATCGCCACCGCTTGGTTGTAGCTGGTGTGCACGCGGCCGGTGTGCGGGTTAATCATCTTCGGCAGTTTGTCGGTGTAGGTGGATTTGAGCTTGGCAAGGCCGCGATGTTCCAGAATCACCTTGGGCAGCGGGTAATCCAGCGCGAGTTCCTGCAGCACGTCTTCATCGGTGCTGGGCGCGCCGGATGGCGTTTTCTTGGTCGGCTTGATGCCGAGTTTGCCGAACAAAATCTCCTGCAATTGCTTGGGCGAGCTTAAATTAAAAGGCTGCTCGGCGATGGCGTAAGCCTGCTTTTCCAGCTCCATCAGCTTCATGGCAATTTCGTTGCTCTGGCGGTTGAGCATGTGCGCGTCAATCAGCACGCCGTTGCGCTCCATAGTGAACAGAATCTGCGAAACCGGCATCTCGATTTGCGCGTAGATATAGCGCAGTTTGTCGTCGTTCTGCACAATCGGTGACATGGCCTTGTGCAGTTGCAGCGTGATGTCCGCGTCCTCTGCCGCGTATTCGGCGGCCTGCTCAATCGCCACCTGGTTGAAGCCGACCTGCTTGGCGCCCTTGCCCGCGACATCCTCAAACGCAATCGGCGTGATGCCTAAATGCCGTGCGCTCAGGTTATCCATGCCGTGGTTCATGTGCGATTCAAACACGTAGGATTGCAGCAGTGTGTCATGCGCCACGCCGCGTAATTGAACGTGATGATTAGCAAACACGTGCATGTCGTATTTCAGGTTCTGGCCGACTTTTTTGATGGATTCGTCTTCTAGAATCGGCTTGAGTTTGGCGAGTGTTTCTGTGAAATTAAGCTGATCCGGTGCGCCAAAGTAATCGTGCCGCAACGGTATGTAAGCAGCTTTGCCGGGCTCGACCGAAAACGATATGCCGACGATTTGTGCCATCATCGGGTCGAGTGAAGTGGTTTCGGTGTCCACGCAAACCAGCTCTGCGTTGCGCAGTTTTTCCAGCCAGTTTTCGAGTTGCGCGTCGGTTAATATTGTCTCGTAATCGCGCGTGATGACAGGTGTGTATTCAATATTCGATTCAATAGATACAGCGGTAGAGGTTGAAATAGATGCTCTGGAAGCCGCATCCTGCTTGGATCCCAGGGCGGGTGTTTCAGCACCGCTTAGTTCCTTGAGCCATGTTTTAAACTCAAAGCGTGCATAAAGTTCAGCCAGTTTGGCTTTATCCGGCGCTTGCGGCGAGAGGTCATGCAGATTTTCGCGGATGCCGATGTCGCAGCGGATGGTAATCAACTCACGCGAAGTGGAGAACCAGGGCAGGGCTTTGCGCAGGTTCTCGCCCACCACGCCGGTGATGTTGTCTGCGTTGGCGATGATGTTGTCGAGGCTGCCGTATTCTTTGAGCCATTTCACGGCGGTTTTCGGACCCACTTTTTCCACGCCTGGCACGTTGTCGGAGCTGTCGCCAATCAGCATCAAATAATCAATCATCAGCGCGGGCGGAATGCCGAATTTGTTTTCCACGCCTGCAGGGTCGAGTACTTCGTCGGTCTTGCGGAAGGCATCGCGCATGGTGTTGACGACGGTGATGTGAGTGTTCACTAGCTGGGAGATGTCCTTGTCGCCAGTGGAGATGACGGTGCTGATATCTTCGCGTTCGGCCTGCTTGGCCAGTGCGCCAATCACGTCATCGGCCTCCACGCCTTCTTCCACAATCAGTGGCCAGCCCATGGCTTTGATTGCCTCGAATAGCGGTTCGATTTGCGGGCGCAAATCATCCGGCATGGCAGCGCGGTTGGCTTTGTATTCGGGGAAAATATCGTCGCGGAAAGTTTTGCCTTTGGCATCGAACACGCAGGCGATATAGTCAGAAGGATAGTCTTTCAGCAAGCGCTGCAGCATGGAAAGCACACCGCGGATCGCACCGGTCGGCTCGCCTTTGCTGGTGCGCAAATCTGGTAGTGCATGAAACGCGCGATAGAGGTATGATGAGCCGTCAACTAATAAAAGCCGTTTCATTTTATATTTGGATACCTTATGTCAGCTGTAAAAAAACTACCTAAAATCACCAGCTCGGAACTGCTGAACCAGAATGCGGGTGGGCATGAATCCTGGCATGCTTTCGAGATTATGGCAGAATTTGTGGGCGCGACCGAGAGCCTGAAGCAAATTACGCCGGCGGTCTCCATATTCGGCAGTGCGCGCACCAAGCCGGATAGCCCATATTACAAGCTGGCCGAAGAGATTGCCTGCCTGCTGTCTGATGCCGGGTTCAGTGTCATTTCCGGCGGCGGGCCGGGCATCATGGAAGCCGCCAACAAAGGCGCATATGCTGGAAAATCGCCCAGCATCGGCCTCAATATCATGCTGCCACACGAGCAGACGAGCAACGATTACCAGGACATCGGCATCAACTTCCAGCACTTCTTCATGCGCAAGGTCATGTTCGTGAAATATGCTTCCGCTTATGTGGTGCTGCCGGGCGGATTTGGTACGCTGGATGAGCTGATGGAGGTCGTGACGCTGGTGCAAACCGGCAAATCCCGCAAGATCCCCATCATTCTGGTGTGCAGCGATTTCTGGCGCGGTTTGATGGATTGGCTACAGGATAAGCTGGTGGGTGAGGGTATGGCCGATACCGCAGACCTGAACCTGATGCAACTGATAGACGAACCAAAAGCGATTGTGGATGCCATATTCAAGCATTACGAATCGCGCGGCTTCGAGCTCAGTCCGGCCGAGCGCAACGTACAACTTTATTTGTAGGGTGCATACTTTTTTTGTGGCGTTTTGCTAGAATGAGGGCACACTAAAACCACGAGCGCGATATGCAAAAAAACAGAGTTTTTCAGCTTTTCCTGGCCATGGCTGCATGGCTGCCAATGGTAACATTCAACGCACAGGCTGCCGGAGAGCCTAAGGATGCCGTGCCGTTTGAGGAGGTTCAGCCGCCGCCCAAGGTGATGGATGGTGAGCCGCTAGACGAGCCGCAGATTACCATCCGCAAAAAGGGCAAAGAAACCATCGAGGAGTATCGCATCAATGGCGAGCTGTACATGATGAAGGTTACGCCGGAGCATGGCGTACCCTATTATCTGCATAAAGAAGATCAGGATGGTGGCTGGGTCAACGTCGGGCCAAATCCGCCGCTCAGTATTCCGAAGTGGATTATTTTCAGGTTTTAAACTTAAGAGGGCCAAGCCCTCTTAAGTATTTCATAGGTTCCCATGTCCGTTTTTACCACACTTAGCGAAGAAGAAGTCTCCATCTGGCTGCAGCTGTTCGATGTTGGCCATCTGCAAGCGCTGAAAGGCATCGCCGCGGGCATCACCAATACCAATTATTTTGTCATCACGGATAAAGATCGCTATGTGCTGACTATCTTTGAAAAGCACACGCTGGAAGAGCTGCCTTATTTTGTGCATCTGATGTCTCATTTGGTGAACCATGGCGTGCTATGCCCGGCGCCGGTGGCAGACAGGCAAGGCACATGTCTGCATATGTTGCATGGCAAGCCAGCCCTGATGGTCACCTGCCTGCAGGGCAAGGATATTGCAATCCCGGATGTGACGCATATCCAACAAGTCGCTACCACGCTGGCGCAGCTACACATTGCCGGGGCAAGTTTCACGCAGGCAGGGTTAAATCAGCGGGATGAATCTTGGCGAACTGCGACCGCAGCGCAGGTTTTGCCCAAGCTTAAGGCGTCGGACAGGGCAATGTTGCAGGCCGAGTTGGCCTATCAGCACAGCCTGGACGTGAGTGCTTTGCCCACCGGTGTGATTCATGGTGATCTGTTCCGCGACAATGTGCTGTTTGATGGCGACAAGCTGGGTGGTTTCATTGATTTCTATTACGCATGCCACGATATTCTGCTGTACGACGTTGCGATAGCCGTGAACGAGTGGTGTCTGCATCATAATGGGCCGGATTTGGGCCTGATCGACGAAGATAAAATGCAGGTGTTTCTGGATGCTTATCAGACATTGCGCCCGTTCACAAAAGTAGAGTGGAAGTTGTGGCTGGCCATGCTGCGTCGCGCGGCGTTGCGCTTCTGGCTATCGCGCCTGTATGATTTTTATTTTCCGCAAGATGGCGAATTGACGCACACCAAAGACCCAAACCATTTCAAGAACCTGCTGCAGCAGTATCTGGATATGGCGGACGATTTGGGCGAATAAAGGGAGTTAAGGGGAAAATGGCGATTCTGGAATCTCGCACACAAACAGGCGTTAGCTGGGTCAAAGAAAGTCTGGTCTTGTTCAGGCAATCTCCGCGCAAATGGCTGCTTCTGGCACTAGCCTACATCGGTTTTTTCATCATGATGCCCTCCCTGCCGGGCCTGCAGGTCATGGCGTTTGTGACCATCCTGCTGTGGCCGGTATTCATCGTGTTCGCCATGGTGCTGTATCGGGATGCAGACAAAGGCCAACGGCGCACATTGGCCGAGGTGTGGACGGGCTTCAAGCCTACAGTACGGGGCTCATTAAAATCGCCGAGCAAAAGACGGCGATGACAGAAACGCGGGCTGCGCTTGTGATGCAGAAAATGTTGCCGGTCATGCTCAAACTCAGCTTGTTCCTGCTGCCACTACTGGTTGCTACCTGGTTTTCGCCCATGCTGGTGGCGTTTAACAATTATCCCGTGTTGAAAGCGGTCAAATCCAGCGTTGCCGGCTGCTTGCAGTATGTGGTGGCCATGACGGTGGCGTGGCTGCTGCTGACGGTGGGTATTGTCAGTGTGATGCTGGGGCTGGGTATCGTGCTGGGCATCGTGGGTGCATTTGTTCCGGCAATTGCGCAGATTTTTACGCCCGTACTGTTGTTCGTGAGTCTGCTGGTGGCCACTGCGCTAATGCTAGCGTATCAATATGTCAGCTATCGCGACGTATTCCGCGCTGCACCACAGGCTTAAAGGCGCTTAAATCTTTTCGAGCTTGGCGTATTCCATTGCCAGGCTCTTCATGCCTTCACGGCCAAAATTTACCTTGATTACCAGATTGTCTGCATTGCCCTCGTAGCTCACTACCACACCTTCGCCAAATTTGGCGTGACGTACGCCTTGGCCAATTTTGAAAGGATAGCCACTGCTGGCCGACGCAACGCTGACGCTCGTATATGGTTTAGGTGCCGCGCGGCTGTTCAGGCGTTTCAATAAGCTATCTGGAATTTCGTCCAGAAAGCGCGAGGCGATGCCGTAGCGCACCTGACCATGCAGCATGCGGCTCTGGGCATAGCTCAAGTAAAGGCGCTGTCTGGCGCGCGTGACAGCAACGTACATGAGGCGTCGCTCTTCTTCCAGCCCGCCATGTTCATAAGCCGCTTGCTCATGCGGGAACAGGCCTTCTTCCAGCCCGCTGATGAACACGGTATGGAACTCCAGCCCTTTGGCGGCATGCACGGTCATCAGTTGCAAGGCTTCACGGCCGGCTTCCGCCTGATGTTCCCCAGCTTCCAGACTGGCATGGTTCAGGAACTGTGTCATTAAATCCAGTTCCTCATCTACATTGTGGTGATTACCAAAATCCTGATTCGTGAAGGCAACAGCTGCAGTCACTAGCTCCTCAAGGTTCTCGATGCGGTCTTCGCCTTCCTTCTCGTTTTGATAATGCGCTTTCAGGCCTGATAACGTCGTTGCCAACTCGACAGTCTCTGCTAGCGAAACGCCATAAGCCTGGTTCACCATGTGGCGTATCAGGGCGACGAATCCTTCAATGCCTTTGCGCCCCCCATGGCCGCCGCCATGAGGATATAGAGCGCCTTCGCCTACCTTGTTCACGGCCGCCTGCCACAGGCTGCAATTCTGTTGCAGCGCGGCTTCCTGTAATTGTTCCAGACTGCGTGCGCCAATGCCTCGCGCGGGGAAGTTGATGACCCGCAGCAACGCGGTGTCATCGTTAGCATTGGCGATCAGGCGCATATAGGCCAGCGCATGCTTAATTTCCGCACGCTCGAAAAATCGCAAGCCACCATAGACGCGATACGGAAGATTGGCGGTGAAGAGTGCATGCTCCAAAATGCGTGATTGCGCATTGCTGCGGTACAGCAGGGCAATGTCGCCCAGCTCGATGCCTTCGCGATGCAGCATGCTGATCTCATCGACGATATACTGAGCCTCTTCGGTGTCGTTATAAGCCTCATACACGCGTACCGGCTCGCCTTTGCCGGCGGATGTCCACAGGTTCTTGCCCAGCCTGTCCTTGTTGTGGGCGATGATGGCGTTGGCCGCATCCAGGATATTGCTATGCGAGCGGTAGTTCTCCTCCAGCTTCACGATGTTCTGTACCGCGAAATCGGACTGGAAATCCGCCATGTTGCTTACACGCGCACCGCGGAAGGCGTAGATGCTCTGGTCGTCGTCGCCCACGGCAAACAGGCTGTTCTCTTGCCCTGCCAGCAGTTTCAGCCATAAGTATTGCAGGCGGTTGGTGTCCTGGAACTCATCCACCAGAATGTAGCGGAAGCGGCTTTGGTAATGGCCGCGGATGCGCGCGTCGCGTTCCAGCAGTTCATAACAGCGCAATAACAGTTCGGCAAAATCGGCCACGCCATCGCGGTTGCATTGTGCGTCATAGGCCTCGTAAATCTCACGCAGCTTTTGCGAGTGCGCGTCATAAGCCTCCACCTGATGCGCGCGCAAACCTTCCTCCTTGCAGCTGTTGATGTAACCCATCACCTGCTTGGGCGGATATTTCTCGTCGTCCACATTCATGGCTTTCATCACGCGCTTGATGGCAGAAAGCTGGTCGGCGGTATCCAGAATCTGGAACGTGCTGGGCAAGCCAGCTTCGCGGTAATGCGCGCGCAGCAAACGGTTACACAAGCCGTGAAAGGTGCCCACCCACATACCGCGCGTGTTGATGGGCAGCATCGAAGTTAGGCGCGTCAGCATCTCCTTGGCGGCCTTGTTGGTGAAGGTTACAGCCAGCAAACCCATGGGCGAGATTTGCCCGGTCTGAATCAACCAGGCGATGCGCGTGGTGAGCACCCGGGTTTTGCCGCTACCCGCACCTGCTAGAATCAGGGCAGATTGGTTGGGTAGGGTGACAGCTTCCAGCTGTTTTTCGTTAAGGCCGGCGAGGATATTTTCTTGCGATTGCATGTCTATATTATCGCATGCGACAGGTGAAACTACGGAATGAAAATAGATACAAAAATTTACAAAACGTTACAAAAATACAGTGAACCAACTTGAAACTAGTGTGTTCTAAGAGTCATGGTAACGGAGTTCTGAACTTCCGTTATCTTTCCGCTTCTTTCCTCCCTGAGCGGAAGCCGTTATGCGGGCTCTGACCCAACTTTTTACGGCAATGCATTACATTTTATGGGGTGGGATGCAAGGCAGACTTTGCAGTGAATGGTGATTCCCTTCACAAAAAGGCTAACACTGCAGACCGACCATAAAATGAATGCCCGAAGGGTTGCGTTTAGTTTGAGCGTTCACGTTGTTACATCGCTCGGCTTCGTAGAACAACTACGACCTTCGCGATGTGCCTAGTGCCCATCTCAAACTAAACAGCAACATTGTTCGCAAAAAGTTGGGTCAGAGCCCGCTAGGCACTTGCCCCGATCTTTCCCCTTGATCGGGGCTTTTTTTTGCTTAAGTACGCGTGTTCATTGTGAAATATATTGCCTTGTGAGGCAAGCAGGACGCGGCTTCCAGGCCGGTGGTTTAGATAATGAAGATGTTGTGATTAGGGAAAAGATGGTTTGTCGCCTAGTCATTCGGCGGATTACACTTTGTTAATCCGCCCTACGCGTGCTACGCATAATAGATACGATTATTTACAGTCAACTTAGTTATAACAGCTTGTATCAGTGATTTCTACTCCAAGAACTTCGCATGGGCCTAAATTTCTTGAACTACAGTGAGATTCATAACCATCATCAGACGCTTCAACAGGCTCGCCAGCATCAGAATCCCAATCAGCAATTCCACTGTAAAAGTGTTTATTGCCATTTTTACTTATGTAATGAATTCTGTAATCAATATGACCATTACAACCTTTGGAACATGGTTTTCCTTGTACATTGAAGGTGGAAAAGGTGTCACCTGTCCCCGCAATTTTTCCTTGCTTGCTTGTCACTTTAGCAGAGCATTCAGCAAAAGTTGAAAATGGAAGAAGTAATGTAACTGAGAGTGAAATCAAATAAACTATTTTTTTCATGATGACTCCTTAATTTATTAAATTTAAATAAAAACATGCATCTAGCTTTACCAACTGCTTCCCCCCCAATTTGATTCCAACTGAGAATCAGTAGCGGAGTCTTCTTCTTTACTGATGTTATCTAACGTCTCTAGTGTTTGTAATTGTTTATTTTCTAGTTCTTTAGCTGAGACATCTTGAATTTTGCGGATTAGCAAATTTGGTTGAGATATTTTCCGTGTATCACTCGCATATGCATGTATTTCACTCAGGCACGCCTTTTGAGCTTTTATTGATTTTGTGGCGTTACATTTTTTTTCTAATTGAGAAATATTAAGTGCCGTTAATGCAACCGCACTATTCGGCGTTCTGTATCGAGCTAATAACTTCCTAGCAAGCAAGACCCCACTATCGGAGTTAAAATTATTTTCATCCGACTCTGGGGAAATGTAAGCGGATATTTGCTTTCTTTTTTTTAACTCTGCGACAGTTGAACGACATTCTTTAAGATTTTCTGCTTTACTTTTATTGAATTCATCTCGAGCTGTATGGAGTTCTTGGCAGGCTAACTTGGAACATCTGTCTGTAGTTTTCTTTCCGTCTTGGGAGTAGTAGTGCTGATCTGGCGGTGCGCCGTTTAAACACTCTTCATGTGCTTCATTCAATTCTTTAGAAGCTTTACTGGTTTCGACTTCGTATTCATCACAGTCACTATCGTTGCTTGGGGAATAAGGCGGTGAAATGTGAGTATTAATCGACTTGCCTATTTCTGGAAACCAATTTGCATTTGCCAAAGCTGTGCTGAGTAGAAAAACAAAAGACAAAGCTAAACGAGAAAGAGTCATATTACAACACCTACTTTCCTTTGATTAAACCATTAAATAGTTACGCTATCAATGGCGTACAGTGGCTCATGGTGTTCCAATTCAAACTACACAGGCAACGTTGATTATAAGTTAAGG
>JBGAVM010000011.1:0-61485 GCA_044228125.1 Methylophilus sp. | reverse complement strand
GATATCAAATGGTCTGCAGCTGTTTATCGTACTGAGAACCATGACGATATTCATTTTATTGCTACCAATGCTACCAATGGTATGGGCTTTTTCGATAACGTCGGCAAGACTCGCCGTTTGGGCTTGGATGCAGGCTTGTCCGGTAACGTAGGTAAATTTAGCTGGAATGCCGGCTATAGCTATGTACGTGCGACATACCGTAATGAACTTGAGCTTGCAAATGAAGTCAACTCCACATCGGATGGCGATGTCATTCAAGTGAAGAAAGGCGATCGTCTGGCCAATTTGCCAGATCATGCCTTGAAATTGCGCTTGCAATATCAGGCAACACCTAACTGGACAGTTGGTACCAATATCACCACATTCTCGGATGTCTATGTGCGTGGCAACGAAAACAACAGACACCGCGCCAATGACGGGAATGATGAGCATGTGCAGGATAGTGGCAAAGTTGGCGGCTATACCATTGTCAACCTGGATACACGCTATAAATTTGGCAACAGTGGCTGGACCGTATTTGCCAAAGCCATCAACATCTTCGATAAAGAATACTATACCGGTGGCCTGCTGGGTGAGAACTGGATTGAAGACGGCGTATTTTCCGGTAACGAAGAGCCATCCAAGCTATTGATGCCAGGTGCGCCACGCGCCGGCTGGTTTGGTGTCCGCTATGATTTCGGTGGTGCCAAAAAATCTGCTCCGTCAATAGATAACGACTAGAAGGTAATAACTTGCTCGCGCAATCAAAATTCAGTCAAACACAGTTAGGGCGTGCAGACAGCGCGCGCGTGTTAATTGTTGAAGACGAAGTGCTGTTTGCGCGGGCAGTTTCCAAGCAGCTTGCCAAGGCCGGGTTTGAGTGCGAACAGGTCGAGAGTCTGGAGCGGGCACGTGCCATCATTAAGCAATTTAATCCGGATATTGTGCTGCTGGATATGCGTTTGCCGGATGGGAATGGCATGGATATTCTGCCGGAACTGGTGGGCAAAGGTGTCGTAACCATCGTGATGACGGCACACGGCGATGTAGGAGATGCAGTGGCAGCCATGAAGCTAGGGGCTGCCGATTTTCTTAAGAAGCCATTGGATTTGGAAGAACTGCTGGTCGTCGTGCAGAAAAATTGCAAAACCGTGGAGATGCAGGCGAGTCTGGATTATTCGCGCCAGCGCAATATGCATGCTGCCGATGGTGTGGAACTGATTGGCGATAGCCCGGCGATGCAGAGCGTGCGCATGCAGATTGAGCGTATCGCACAGTTGGGTGGTATACAGGATGTCACTCCCCCGACGGTACTGATTACCGGCGAAACAGGGACTGGTAAAGATGTCGCTGCTCGTTTGCTACATTTGTCCTGTGCAAACCGCGACAGACCTTTTGTACATGTGGACTGCGCATCCTTGCCGGCAGAGCTGATTGAAAGTGAATTGTTTGGACATGAGAAAGGTGCGTTTACCAATGCAGTAGGCGCCCGCCCGGGATTGATCGAGGCCGCGGAAGACGGCACCCTTTTCCTGGATGAAATTGGGGAACTGCCGCTCAGTTTGCAGGCCAAGTTGCTCAACGTGCTGGAAAGACGCAAAGTGCGTCGTATAGGTTCAACCAAAGAGCGCAGCGTCCCGGCTAGGATTATTGCCGCCACCAATCGGGATTTGCACGAGATGGCCAATCATGGCCGTTTCCGCTCGGATTTGTATTATCGATTGAATGTGATGACTGTTGTGATGCCGCCGTTGCGGGATAGGGGCGATGATATCGTAAAATTGGCTCAGCACTTCATGGAGTTGACGGAGAAGCGTTATGGCCTAATGCGACATGTGCTGAGTGCCAATGCTGTCGAGACCATCCGGCAGTATAACTGGCCTGGCAATGTGCGCGAATTGCGGCATCAAATCAGTCGTGCAGTTTTGTTAAGCGGTCAGCCGCAGATCATGGCAAAAGACATCGCAGTAAGCACCATCATGCCGACGTCTGTCAGCAAGCAGCCAGCCAACGATGCGCTGACCACACTGGATGAAGCAGAAAAGACCATGTTATTGACTGCACTGGAGGCTTCCAATCACAATGTTTCCAAAGCGGCACGTACACTGGGTATCACCCGCATGACGATGCGATATCGCATGGATAAGCACGGCATTTCGGTTTAATTTACCGCTTGGCGCGTGTTATTATTCCAGTCATTGTCTGACCGGAGTTTTTCATGTCTATAGGTACCCCTCTTTCTTCTTCCGCAACACGTGTCATGCTGCTTGGCAGCGGTGAGCTTGGCAAGGAAGTCATCATCGCTTTGCAACGCTTGGGCGTGGAAACCATCGCGGTGGATCGCTACGAGAACGCGCCGGGGCATCAGGTGGCGCATCGTGCCTACGCGATTGACATGACCAATGCGGACACGCTGAAGGCCTTGGTGGATAAGGAAAAACCGCATTTGATCGTGCCTGAGATCGAAGCCTTGAACACGCAAGCCTTAGCAGATATAGAAGCGAGCGGTGTGACCGTAGTCCCCACAGTAAAAGCCGTACAACTTACCATGAACCGCGAAGGGATACGCAGGTTGGCGGCGGAAGAATTGAAGCTGCCAACTTCTTCTTACGCATTTGCCAGAAGCGAAACCGAGCTGCAAGCCAGTATTGATGCGAGGATTGGATATCCGTGCTTTATCAAGCCCACCATGTCATCCTCAGGCAAGGGGCAATCGCGCATCACAGAACAATCACAGGTGAAATCCGCATGGGATTACGCCGCTAGCGCCGGTCGAGTAAATCAGGGCGTGGTGATTGTGGAAGGGCAGATCGATTTCGACTACGAGATTACCTTGCTGACCGTGCGCGCCAAAAATGCCAAAGGCGAGATTCAAACTTATTTCTGCGAGCCGATTGGCCACGTGCAAAAAAACGGCGATTACGTAGAAAGCTGGCAGCCGCAGGTGATGTCGCCAGCAGCCCTGAAAGCCGCGCAGGACGTAGCCAAGCGCATTACCGATGCTTTGGGCGGGCTAGGTTTGTTTGGCGTGGAGTTGTTTGTGAAAGACGATCAAGTCTGGTTCTCGGAAGTCAGCCCGCGGCCGCACGATACAGGCATGGTGACCATGTGCAGCCAGCGCCTGAGCGAGTTTGAACTGCATGCGCGTGCCATTTTGGGTCTACCAGTAGATGTGAGCCGCACCCAAGCGGGAGCCAGTGCGGTGATTTATGGCGACGCAGACACCAAAACCTTGCGATACGATGGCCTGGAAGCCGCGCTGGACGTGCCTTGTAGCGATGTGCGTTTGTTCGGAAAACCGGAATCGTTCGTGAAACGCCGCATGGGCGTGGCGCTGGCGACAGGCAAAGATACCGATGAAGCCAGAACCCGTGCCAAACAAGCTGCCAGCCGGGTCAAACCCAAGGCAGTTTAGTGTTTCAACATCTATGGCAATGAATGAAATTGGCGAGCCAGGAAGCGGCAAACAGACTTTTTTTGAGTTGTTGGGAGGCGAGGAAAACGGCATCGCCAATATACGGCGATTAGTCGAAACTTTTTACGACATCATGGATAGCGATCCGAAAGCGGCAGGGATACGTGCTATGCATAAGCCGGACCTGACTGAAGCGCGCGAAAAGCTGTTCATGTTCCTCGCCGGCTGGACAGGCGGCCCGCAGTTGTATATCGAGCGTTACGGGCATCCCCGCTTGCGCGCACGCCATTTGCCTTTTCCTGTTGGGGAATCCGAGCGCGACCAGTGGATGTATTGCATGATACGTGCCATGCATCAGCAGGGCTTCGAGGAAGGCCTAATGACCAAGCTGGCCAGCCAGCTTTACGGCGTGGCAGATTTCATGCGGAATCGCCCAGAATAGCCTGGGTATTTTGAGTTAACTAATTGAAAGTGTTGAGTTTTTATAGTTTATACGGTAGAGTTTATTGCTGAGCGCGATAGTTAATCGCGTACTTGTTGAGTTTGGGCTGTGATGCCTGATAACCAAGTTTGTTTCCATCATATAACAATAATAATCCCGATAGGACAATATGCGTAATCGATGGGCTACCATCATCCTGCAGCTATGCGTGTTGCTATTTTCCACAATCGTGGCAGGCCTTTCTTGCGCGGGAGAAACACTTAGTCCGCAAGAGCAGTCCTGGATTCGAAGCCATGCAGAGGTAAGAATCGCCATTTATCCTGATTACCCTCCGGTTAGTTACTTGGATAAGCAGGGTCAATTGCAGGGAATGGTGAAAGACTATCTAGCGCTTATCCAACAAAAGACTGGTTTGAAGTATTTTTATTTTGTACCCAGCATTGCACAACAGGCCAGTAATGATCCCAATGTAAAGAGTGCCGATGTGGTTGCCTTCTTGGCTGACACAGAGGAACGCCGGGCTTACTGGCAGTTTACTGAACCGTTTTTAAAATTTCCGTTATATCTTATCACCCGCAATCACAATCCCAACGGCTTGTCATTAAAAGACTTGTCGGGCAAGCGCGTCAGTGTGGTTGGGCACTGGGCATCAAGACGTTATCTTGAAGCGCATTACCCCAAAATCATCATTGACAGTGTAGAAAGCACATGCGATGGCTTGCAGCATGTAGCGTTCGGGCAGAGTGCAGGGATGCTGACTGATTTGCCGGTGGCCAGTTGGTGCATGCGGGATCTGGGTTTAATGAACCTCAAGCTGGCAAGCAAATCCGAGTTCAATTATTTGCTGGGGATTAGTGTAACTAAGGAAGAGCCTGTCCTGTATAGCATTATACAAAAAGGGCTGGCACAAATCAGCAAGCAAGAACACGAAAGAATTTACGATCGCTGGATGAGCGATAGCGTTTTCAGGCAGAGCTGGCTGGAGAGGAACGAGCTCTTTTTAGGCATTTTCACATTAACCTTACTGATATTCATTCTGGTCAATTTATATGCATGGGATAGTCGCGCGCAACAACGTATCCTAGGGTATTACAAAACCGGGTTGTCAGCAGCAAGTGACTTGCCGGAAAATTCGCTACCAACCAAACGCTTTCGCAAAAGCTTTGTAATGGTAACTGCCACTTTTTTAGTTCTTTTGTTGGCGTTTTACGTTTTGATTGTGACGCATAAAGATTGGTATAGCGAGAGCGACCGTTGGGTGCTGGTGCTGTTATCCACTATCTTGGGTGCCATCACCTTATATGCTGGGTACAAATTCGGTTCGGTAGCAAGAAGCAGCCTGGTGGAACGCCTGATGTGGCGGCTGAAAGCACAAATGAAGGTAAGGCAAGCCAGCGAGCGTGTGGTAGAGGAAACTGTGTTGCGCCTGGAAAGGCAGAATAAAGCCATGACGCGTCTTTCGACTATGTTCAGGGACGAGACAATGGGGGATGATGAGAAATACCGTTGGCTGACCGAGCTATGCGCTTATGCGATTGAAGTGGATAGGGTGAGTTTATGGCTGATGGCCGAAGATGGTAGCACATTGCAGGGTATGGACTTGTACCAGCAGCATTTACATCGCCACACGTTCGGTCAGCAGCTGAATGCCAAACAGTATCCCCAGTATTTCAGTGCCATGAAAGGGTATCGCACACTGGCGGTAGAAGATGCAATGCATGACGCAATGACGCAAGAGTTTGCGAAAAACTATTTGCCAGAAAACCGCATTGGGGCGATGTTGGACACAATCGTTTGGTTTGAAGGCCGGGTTAGCGGCGTGCTGTGCTTTGAACATATTGACGGCACCAGAAGGTGGCATCTGGACGAAATCAGTTTCGCCGGGGCGATTGCGGATCTAGTACAAGGATTGCTGGAGAACAGCCGCCGCCGGATGCTGGAGAGTGATCTGGCTTATCAGCAGAAACACCTCGAGACAATAGTGCGCACACGTACTGCGGCAATTGAAAGCAATGCCAAGCTTTCACGTTTTCTAGTTGACAGGGCACCCGTGAGTATTGTGTATCTCAATGCAGCATTGGATGTAATTGAGGTGAACCCGGAAGCAGAAAGGATGGCAGGCAGAAAGCGTGAGGATGTGTTAGGCAGGAATTTTCTGGAAATGGCCAGGTCGGAAGAGCGGGAAGAGCAAAGGGCGATTTTTAAGCGGGTGCTTAATGGCGAGAAAATTTATGGTCAGCGCGCAAGTTACAAGACGGCTGATGGTAGGGTAATAGAATTGTCGATCTCACGCAGCATGGAGCTGGACAGTGACGGTAATCCAGTCATCATTTCAATCGCCCAGGACGTAAGCCAGCAGAAAGCATTGGAAGATTCATTAATCCGCGCGCGCGAGGCTGCCGAGTCGGCTGACCGTATCAAATCCATGTTTGTGGCCTCTATGTCGCACGAATTGCGTACGCCGCTAAACTCTATCATTGGTTTTCTGGGGGTGGTATTACAAGGGATGTCCGGCCCGATCAACGAAGTGCAAAAAGACCAGCTTGGGCGCGCCTATCAATCGGCGAAGCATTTACTGTCATTAATTTCGGATGTGATTGATATTTCCAAAATTGAAGCAGGTTTCTTGCAAGTGCATGCAGAGACTTTTGAGTTAAGGCCACTACTGCTGGAAGTTGAATCCAATGTGCAGCACCTAGTGCAGGAGAAACATTTGGTTTTGACAATTGAATGCGAAAAAAACATTCAGATGAAAACGGATCGCAAGCGCTTGTATCAGGTAATGTTGAATTTAGTCAGCAATGCTGTGAAATATACCGAAAAAGGCTGGATCAAAATAGCCGCAAAAGTAGCTGGTGATGTGTTGACTGTAACTGTGCAGGATACAGGAATAGGCATTGATGAGGCCGGTTTGGAAAAATTATTCAAACCGTTTGAGCGTTTGGATTCGCACCTGAAAATTAAAGTATTAGGGACGGGATTGGGCCTGTATTTGACACACAAGATCCTGACGCAGCTGCTGCAAGGAAGTATCTCGGTACAAAGCCAGCCTGGAGTTGGGAGTATTTTTACAGTGACTATGCCTCTTGAAGTTGCTGCTCAACCAACTGAAGTAGCGGACGGTTCTATTTTGGAAGATAATGCAAGATGAAACCAAAAACAGCATTGATTATTGAAGATAATGAAGATAATCTAGCACTTATACGTTTTATTTTAGAAAGGTCCGGTTATCACACAAGATATGAAATAACCGGGCAAGCAGGGGTTTTACAAGCGACGACAATCCCGCCGGATTTTATTATTCTGGACATCCAGCTGCCTGATATTAATGGGCTGGAAGTATTGAAACGTATTCGCGCACACCCTGTAGGCAAAGATATTCCAATTATTGCAATGACATCTTATGCGATGTCAGGTGACAGGGAGAAACTGCTGGCAGCCGGGTGTACTGGTTATATCGAGAAACCGATTGATCCCGGAATGGTAATAACACAAATACAGCAGTATCTTTAAAAAGAAAGACAAGACCGTGAAAATACTTGTTGCCGAAGATGATGAAAACTCCAGAAAGCTGCTGGAAACGGTACTTGCAAACCATGGCTATCACGTATGCAGCGCGCAGAATGGGCTGGAGGCACTACAGTACCTTCAGGATGAGCAATTCGATTTGATTGTTTCCGATATCCTGATGCCAGAAATGGATGGTTTTGGCCTTTGTAAGGCGGTTAAACAGCATCACGCGCTGCAAAAAATCCCGTTTATCTTTTATACCGCCACGTACACCTCGGACAAAGACGAGCAATTCGCTAAATCATTAGGGGCGACCAAATTCCTGGTAAAGCCTATGATAATGAGTGACTTTCTAGGGGAAGTGGCCGATGCGCTTAGACCGGGGCAAGTCGTGCGATCCATCAAACGGAGTGGATTGAATCGTACCAGTCACAACAAAGTCGATAAACAATACGCTGAGCGTGTTCGTTCCAAGCTTGACAAAAAAGTGGTAGAGCTGGAGGAGCAGGGAAAGAGGCTGGCCGAAAGTGAAACACGTTTCCGGGATTTTGCAGAAGCATCGGCAGACTGGTTCTGGGAGTCGGACGCGCAATTAAAGATCAGCGCGGTATTCAACGCGCCACGGGATATTCATTTTTCGCATCTGGCCGATATGGCCGCAGCATGTCATAGCCATACATCCAATGAGATGTTGAAGACCTTAGAGGAGCATCACCAGTTTGCTGACTTTATTATCCATACCACCAATCAGCATGGCAGACTGCAGTACCTAAGAGTTTCCGGAAAACCCATATTGGAGCAGGGAGTGTTTAAGGGTTACCGTGGAGTTGCGCGCGATGTCACTGAAATGATCAGCCTGAATCGTCGTGTTGAGTTCCTGGCAACGCATGACGAGCTTACCGGACTGCCCAACCGCAGCCAGTTTAGGCAGCGTCTGGAACATGCGCTGGTTAAGGCGGAGCGTTCTGGACAGCAGGTGTTGCTACTGTTCTTCGACCTGGATCGTTTCAAAATGGTCAATGATACGCTAGGACATGATGCGGGAGACCAACTGCTGATACAAGCGGCCAAGCGCATCACCGAAAGGGTACGCGCGACCGATATATTGTGTCGGCTCGGTGGGGATGAGTTTGTGATGATTATGGAGGGCGCTTCACCGCAAGATGGTCATCGTTGCGTGCGTGAAATCATCCGCGCTTTTGCCAAGCCGTTCGAAATTGAGAAACAGCGCATTTATTGTACGGTAAGCATCGGGGTGAGCGTGTACCCTGATGATGCGCAGGATCCGGAATCTTTGGTTGTTTATGCGGATTTGGCGATGTATCGTGCCAAGCAGAACGGTCGGAATGACTTTCAGTTCTATACCAGCAATTTGAATTTTATTGCGCACCAGTGGCTGGAAATGGAACATGGTATCCGCCAGGCTTTGACTGACGATCAGTTCTTTTTGGTATATCAGCCACAATATGAGAATCTAACTGGCCGTATCGTGGGGATGGAGGCGCTATTACGTTGGCGCCATCCAGAACGTGGCATGATTCCGCCATTGGAATTTATCAAAATTGCCGAGCAGTCCTCCCTGATTAATGATGTTGGAGAATTTGTGGTAGAAGCTTCCTGCAGGCAAATCAGAGACTGGTTGGATCAAGGTCTGCATGTGCCCAGAGTGTCTATTAATATTTCAGCTCGCCATCTTCGTTCTGACAAGCTAGGTGGCTTTCTTAGCGACACGATGAAGAATTATGCCATTACGGCAGATATGCTGTGTCTGGAGATTACGGAGAATGCCTTGCTGGAAGAGGTAGAGATCGTCAAGAAGAATATGCGATTAATCAAGGATATTGGATTGGCGATTTCGCTGGATGATTTTGGGATGGGGCACTCTTCGTTGCTGTATCTGAAGCGTTGGGCTGTGGATGAAGTTAAGATCGACCGGAGTTTCGTGGATGGCCTCGTCAACAACGAGGATGATCGGGCGATTGTGCGCGCCATAGTGGCGCTGGCGCAAGCATTGGATCTTAACCTCGTAGGCGAGGGCGTGGAAAACCAGGAACAGGTAGATGTACTGGCAACCTGTGGTTGCACGGTGTTGCAGGGCTACTATTTTGCACACCCCATGCCAGCGCAGGAAATGGGACAGCAACTCAATGTTTGAGCTATCTAGCGCTTGGCTCCCGGACTGCGTTTAAATGCCAGGCCGCCCAGCAGGGCTGCGACGGGTCTTTTCTTTGCGTTGGTATTGATAACAGGCTTGTTGGGTGTGTTGTTCAGCATCGGTTCATAAGGCTTGTCGAACCAAGGGTCATGTTTTGGCGCCTTGCGATGTGTGGTGGCTTTAGTGGATGGTGCCTTGGGAGCCGCATCCCGCTTGTCTTCTAGGATAGGTGTTTTTATCTGTTTTGATACGGAAATCTTAATCAGCTTTTCAATCTCAACCCAGTATTTTTCCTCTTCCGGACTCATCAGCGAAATGGCAATACCTTTGGCGCCGGCACGTCCGGTGCGGCCGATGCGGTGCACATAGTCTTCCGGCGAGGTGGGAATCTCGTAGTTGATCACCATCGGCAATTCGCTGATGTCCAGCCCACGCGCGGCCACATCGGTAGCTACCAGCGCCTGCGTTTTCCCTGCCTTGAACGCTTCCAGCGCCTCCAGGCGCTCTTTCTGGCTTTTGTCGCCATGAATCGCGTCGGCATTGATATCTTGCTTTTGTAGCGCCCGGCTTAAACGGCTGGCCGACAATTTGGTTTTGGTGAACACGATTACTTGCTTGGCGCTGTCTTCCTGCAGTAATTGTACCAGTAGCTTCTGTTTGTCATGGCTATCAACAGCATAGAGCATTTGCTCCACATTGTCGTTAGTGGCATTGCTACGCGCTACTTCGATCAGTGTCGGGTTCTTCAGGAAATCATCCGCCAGTTTTTTGATTTCATTGGAGAATGTTGCGGAGAACATCAGGGTTTGCCGCTGTTTTGGCAGCAGAGCGAGGATGCGCTTCAGGTCGGGCATAAACCCCATATCCAGCATACGGTCTGCCTCATCCAGCACCAGGATCTGCACCTGGTTGAGCTGTACGGATTTTTGTTCGACATGATCGAGCAGGCGGCCTGGGGTGGCTACCAGAACTTCCACCCCTTGCTTTAGCGCAGGTAGTTGTGTCTTGATATCTATACCACCAAATACGACATGGCTGCGCAACGCCGTGTGCTTGGCGTATAGTTTGACATTGTCTGCTACCTGGATCGCCAACTCGCGGGTTGGCGCCAGGACCAGTGCTCTTACGGGATGTTTGGCTGGTGAGGTGCTGGTGCTAGCTAATGGCAGCAATCGTTGCAGAATCGGCAACGAAAAAGCGGCGGTTTTACCTGTGCCGGTCTGGGCACCTGCCATCAAGTCCAGCCCTTGCATTGCCAGTGGGATCGCTTTAGCTTGGATCGGCGTCGGCATAGTGTAACCTGTCTCCTGCACTGCTTTTAGCAGTGGTTCGGCTAGGACAAGGTCAGTGAATAATACAGGATTCTCTAGAGTCATGATGTTAATGGCAATGCCTTAGCTGAAATCGTGAGAACGTGGCGTATTTCTGGAGCGGGGTTTGCCAAAGAACTCGCCCGTATTGCGGTTTTTGTTCGTGGCATGGTTTTTTTGCTTGCCAGTGCCTTCACGGTGAGCCTGACGATTGCCGTTGCGCCCATTCCCAGTATTTTTTGCAAACTCTTTCGCTAGCTCTCGCGCAAACTGGAAATCGGTGTCTTTGGTGTAATGCACACTGTTGCCGTTGACTTCACGCGGTTTCTGTTCGCGGTTGCCGTTCGGTGCCTTGTGGGCGGCTCTGGTTCCACCTTTCTCTGCATCTGATCGCGGTTTGCCGTTATGCTGTTTGTTGCGTTTGCCTTTGGAAGCCTCATTGTCCTGGAACTTTTGTTTTGGTTCCAGTCCCGGAATAACGCTTACCTCGATGCGCTGACCTGTAAACTGCTCGATTTTTTTTAGCTGGAAACGCTCGGCGCGGGATGCAAACGAAATGGCTATGCCTGTGTTGTTGGCGCGTCCGGTGCGGCCGATGCGGTGTACGTAATCTTCGGCGAATTTTGGCAAGTCATAGTTAATCACATGACTGATGCCTTTTACGTCGATGCCACGCGCAGCTACATCGGTTGCGATCAGCACTTTAATGTCACCATGGCGTAGTTTAGTCAATGTACGATTGCGCGCTGCCTGCGTCATGTCCCCATGCAGCGCCGCAGTACGATGTCCGGCAGCATATAAGTCATCTGCTAGCACGTCAGCATGCTTCTTGGTACTGGTAAAAATAATGGCCTGGTTTACTTCCGGCGAGATCAGCAGATGTTCCAGCAATTTGTTCTTGTGATGCATATCGTCTACAAAATGTAGGCGCTGCTCAATGTTGGCGTGCTTTTCCTTCTGGCTGGCGACCTGAATCGTTACCGGGTCTTTCAGGAATTGCTGACCAATATGGGTAACACCGTCCAGCGTGGCGGAAAACAGCAGGGTTTGGCGTTCTGTTGGCAATGCAGTGCAGATTTTTTCGACATCCGGCATAAAGCCCATATCTAGCATTCTATCGGCTTCATCCAACACCAGCATTTGCAAACGGCTCAGGTCAATGCGGCCGCGCTCCATATGGTCAATAAAACGTCCGGGCGTTGCGACCAGAATATCCAGCGGCTGTGACAAGAGCTTGTTTTGCAAGGGGTAGGGCATGCCACCGACGATGCTGACACAGCGCGCACGGATGAATTTGCCGTATTTGCGTGCGGCTTCGTTGACCTGTGCGGCCAGTTCGCGCGTCGGGGTTAGCACCAGAATGCGGGGGCCGCGACTTTTTACCGGATGGGGTTCGGCCAGCAGGTTAAGTGCGGGCAGGGTGAATGCGGCAGTTTTTCCGGTGCCGGTTTGTGCGGAGGCCATGATGTCCCGCCCGGCCAGCCCATCCGGGATGGCTTTGGCCTGAATCGGGGTAGGGTGCGTATAACCAACCTCATGCAAGGCGCGCAAGATCGTGGGATGCAAGCCCAATGCTTCAAATGTGACATCCTGCTGGGTTTCAACAGGGTTTTGCGGTAAATCCAGGTTTTCCAAAGACAAAATCGTCCCTTTCGACAAATTAAAAAAGGGCGCCAAAAACACAAAGAACGACTTTTTAGGTCATTGATTTTTTAATTACCAAACGGCTTAAAAATGTTTACTAGCGCATGCACACGGCCACTAACCAGTAATTTTTAAGCCGACATAGAATTTGGACTTAAAAGGACTTGCGACTATACAGCGCGCGCAAAAGAAGGGTCAGGGCAATGAATGCAGAATATTTGTTTCTGCAAGTGACGGCATTATAGTGAAAAATGAAATATTGTCAAAGGCTTATTTGGGTATCTGTGATAAAATCGCGCCTTTTCTAATAAATCGGTTTCATTCATGTCTCGCAATCTTCGTAATATCGCTATTATCGCCCACGTTGACCATGGTAAAACCACCATGGTGGACAAGCTCTTGCAGCAGTCAGGTACGTTCGCATCCCACCAGCAGGTTTCCGAGCGGGTGATGGACAGCAACGACCTCGAGAAAGAGCGTGGTATTACCATTCTGGCCAAAAACACTGCGGTTAACTTTGAAGGTACGCACATCAACATCGTGGACACCCCCGGCCACGCCGATTTCGGCGGTGAGGTGGAGCGTGTACTGGGCATGGTGGATGGCGTGTTGCTGCTGGTGGATGCCGTAGAGGGACCAATGCCGCAAACACGTTTTGTGACTAAAAAAGCGCTGGCTTTGGGGTTACGCCCGATCGTGGTCATCAACAAGGTGGATCGCCCCGGTGCGCGCACCGACTGGGTGATTAACCAAACCTTTGATTTGTTTGCCAATTTGGGTGCAAATGATGACCAGCTGGATTTTCCGGTGGTGTATGCTTCTGCGCTCAACGGTTTTGCGACACTGGATTTGAACAAACCTTCTGAAACGATGCGCCCGTTATTTGAAACGATTCTGAGCCATGTGAAACCGCCGGAAGGCAACCCGGACGCGCCGTTGCAAATGCAGATTTCCGCGCTGGATTACTCCAGTTACACAGGCCGTTTGGGTGTGGGTCGCGTTTTGCATGGTCGCATCAAGCCAGGCCAAGTGGTCGCGGTGATGCGTGAAGACGAACAAGTTGCGCAAGGCCGTATCAACCAGGTGTTGGGCTTCAAAGGTCTGGAACGCGTGCCGGTAGATGAGGCAGAGGCGGGTGACATCGTGATTGTTTCCGGTATCGAGGAAATTGGCATCGGCTTTACGATTGCCGATAAAGACAGCCCTAAAGGCTTGCCACACTTGGGTGTGGATGAGCCGACATTGACGATGGACTTTATGGTGAACTCTTCACCATTGGCGGGTACGGAAGGTAAATTTGTCACCAGCCGCCAGATTCGCGACCGTTTGACCAAAGAGCTGCTGACCAATGTGGCTTTGCGCGTGGAGGACACGACTGATACTGACGTGTTTCGCGTGTCTGGCCGTGGCGAGCTGCATTTGACGATTTTGCTTGAAAATATGCGCCGCGAAGGTTTCGAAATCGCCGTGGGCAAACCGCGTGTTGTGTATCGCGAAATCAACGGGGAAAAGTGCGAGCCATACGAAATTCTGACCGTGGACTTGGAAGATGAAAACCAGGGTGCGGTGATGGAGGAACTGGGTCGCCGCCGTGGCGAACTGACCAACATGGAATCGGACGGCAATGGCCGCACCCGCCTGGAATACCGTATCCCGGCGCGCGGTTTGATTGGTTTCCAATCCGAATTTTTGACCATGACACGCGGCACTGGCTTGATGGCGCATATTTTTGACGAATACGCGCCAGTGAAGCCAGATATGCCGGGGCGACGCAACGGTGTGCTGATCTCACAAGAGCATGGCGAGGCCGTGGCATATGCTTTGTGGAATCTGGAGGATCGTGGCCGCATGTTCGTCAACCCTGGCGATAGATTGTACGAAGGCATGATCATCGGCATCCATAGTCGCGATAACGATTTGGTGGTCAACCCGATCAAGGGCAAGAAACTTACCAACGTGCGTGCCAGCGGCACCGATGAAGCGGTGCGCCTGACCCCCCCCATCAAGCTGACGCTAGAATCCGCAGTTGAGTTTATCGATGATGACGAACTGGTAGAAATCACGCCCAAGTCCATTCGTATCCGCAAGCGTCACCTGCAAGAGCATGATAGAAAGCGTGCTGCTAAAGAAAGCTAATTTTTCATTGTAAAAGTGCATGTCTGAAAGCCGCATCCAGTATGGCTTACAGAGCGGGCAATTAACAAATGAATGCGCGTGCGTGCGTAGGCTGATAAAATTCGGTTTGTATGTAGCATAAACGGAGAAGTGGCAGAGCTGGTTGAATGTACCTGACTCGAAATCAGGCATACCTTTACGGGTATCGAGGGTTCGAATCCCTCCTTCTCCGCCAATTGAGTGAATGAGATGAAGCCCGTATTCAAAAATCGCAAGAACCTGCCAATAGAGTTGCCTAGCGGTGAGACGATCTGGCATTCTCGTTCATGCGCGGTGGTGGCGCAGATTTGCCTGTTCAACGTGACAGACGCAACTTGGTATGTGCTGCTTGGCAAGCGCGGTTCCGGCACACCCGATTTTCAAGGCTTCTGGGGCTTGCCTTGCGGTTATCTCGATTGGGACGAGAGCCTGTGTGAGGCCGTGATTCGCGAGGTATGGGAAGAATGCGGCCTGTTCCTGCCGGGTTTGTCATCGCATCCCAACTTTTTGCACTCGGATAGTAGCCTGGTTTCCCCGGAACCTTTTAATGAGACTCCCTGGAGCATTACCGACAGGATGGACAATGCCAATCAGAATATCAGTATGCACTACGCCGTGCTGGTGGGCTGGAACGGCGCATTGCCTACGTTGAGTGATGCGTTTGCCGACCCGAACGAGGTGGACGGGCTGGAGTGGATGGAAATGACTAAAGCGACAGAGTTGGATCTGGCTTTTGGCCATCAGAAGCGCATCGCCAAATTGCATGCTGACTGGCAGGCGCAGTTTGCGGCACTGGAGCAGAAGTGCCGCGCGCTTTGAGAAGTCTCTAATCCCAATTCCCCAAATGAAAATGACGACCAGAATGGTCACCATTTTTTACATTCAACTGCCGGATTACTCGATGCCCTGACTTGCCAGGTAATCTTCGTAATTACCAGTGTAATCAACAATACGGTCTGGTTTGATTTCCAGAATGCGGGTGGCGATGGAGCTGACGAATTCGCGGTCATGGCTGACAAAGAGCAGGGTGCCTTTGTATCTATCCAGCGCGGTGTTCAGCGCTTCGATCGATTCCATGTCCATGTGGTTGGTGGGTTCATCCATCAGCAATACGTTGTGACGACCCAGCATCATTTTGCCGTACAACATGCGGCCTTTCTCGCCGCCGGAAAGTACTTTGACGGATTTTTTGGTCTCTTCGCCGGAAAATAACAAGCGCCCCAGCATGCTACGCACGGCCTGATCGTCGTCCCCCTCCTGCGTGTACTGCGTCATCCATTCAAACAGGGTTTCGCCTTTTTCAAACTCATACTCGTGGTCTTGCGCGAAATAGCCTGGTTTGGCCTTTTCCGCCCATTTGATGTTGCCGTGCTTGGGTTGCAAGGCGCCTGCCAGGCAGCGTAGCAGCGTGGTTTTGCCGATGCCGTTTTCGCCGATAATGGCCACTTTTTCGCCCGCCTCGATGATGATGTCGAAGTCATTGAACAGCGGCTTGTCATAGCCGTGCGAAAGTTTTTCCACTTCCAGCGCATTGCGGTGCAGTTTCTCTTTGTCGTCGTAATCAAAGCGAATGAACGGATATTGACGAGATGACGGCTTGAATTCCGCAATCTCGATCTTGTCGATCATCTTCAAGCGGCTGGTGGCCTGCTTGGCTTTGGATTTGTTGGCGGAGAAGCGGCGCACAAACTCTTGTAGCTCGGCCACTTTGTCTTTTGCGCGCTGATTGTCTTTTGCGGCTTGTGCACGGGCGGCTTGCGCGGCCTCCATGTAGTCGTCATAGTTGCCCGGGTACACTTTCAGCGTGCCGTAGTCCATATCGCAAGTATGCGTACACACCTGGTTCAAAAAGTGGCGATCGTGCGAGATGATAATCATGGTGCTGTTGCGGTTATTCAGCACGTCTTCCAGCCAGCGGATGGTGTTGATGTCCAGGTTGTTGGTCGGTTCGTCCAGCAGCAGAATATCCGGATTGGCAAACAGGGCTTGCGCCAGCAGCACGCGCAGCTTCCAGCCGGGCGCAACTGCGCTCATGGGGCCGTTATGCTGTTCGGTAAAATGCCCACGCCCAGCAGCAGCTCACCGGCACGCGATTCGATTATGTGGTTGCCATATTCGGCATACATGTTTTCCAGTTCGCGCGCGCATGTAATCTTCTGCGTTTCCGTTCATGTAGATTACTTTTTTCAGCATTGGCTTTCCATGACGAAACAAACACCCATCACATCCAGCATGTTGATCTCGCAGGGTGAACTGTCTTGCTTCAGGAAAGCTGGCGTACCGTTGTTATCAATCGTGACATTGCCGCTACCGGCTCCAGTGCCTGCTGAATCTTCATGAAAGTGGATTTGCCGCAGCCATATAACCAATCAGGCCATAACGGTTGCCATCGCCAAATTTGACGGAAACGTTTTCAAACAGTGGCTTCGCGCCAAACTGCATGGTGATGTTACTTGCAATAAGCATAGGGTTTTATTGTCCGGGGTTATTCGAATTTATTTGGGATAACGACTTCGTTGAAGTCGAGTTGCCCGCCGCGCGCCCTTGCGGGTTCCAGCGCTTTGCCCACCACGACAAACATGGTGGGGATATGGTCGGCAGGCAGGTTGAGCAGTTTGGCAACCGCATCAAAATCAAAGCCATCCATCGGGCAGGTGTCGTAGCCCATTTCTTTGGCCGCGAGCATGATAGTTTGCGCTGCCATGCCGCAGGAGCGCATCGCTTCGTCGCGCTGCACTTGCTCTCTACCGCGATAATAGTTTCCTATCATGGGCACCAGCACATTTTGCACCTGCTGAGGTGCGTTCACCCAATAGCGCTCCGGCTGTTTTTCCCAAGCTTTCAAATCGGCAACCAGTACGATTAGCAAGCTTGCATCGGTGACTTGTGCCTGATCCCAACTGGCAGCGCGCACTTGCCTGCGCAGCTCCGGGTCGGTCACAGTCACAAAGCGCCAGTTCTGTATGTTGAACGCGGTGGGCGAGAGCATCGCCAGCGACAGCAGTTTGGCGATTTCCGCATCGCTTATTTTGTGCTGTGGGTCATACACCTTGACGGAACGGCGTTCGATGATGGCTTCGGTAACGTTCATGATTTTAGTAATCTATCTGTTTGATTTCCAAGACCAAATCACCTGCCGGTCTGCGCCAGGTAACCGTATCGCCCACTTTTTTGCCAATCAGTGCGTGGGCAATCGGTGAGATATAGCTCACTTTGTTTTGATGGGCATCGGCTTCATCTTCGCCCACGATGCAATAAGTATGCGTTTGGCCGTCTTCATCTTCTACCGTGACAGATGCGCCAAACAGCACGATGTCCTTGGGCTGTGTTTTCGGGTCGACGAGGATGGAAGACTCCAGTCGCGCCTCGAAATAGCGTAAATCACGCTCTGTTTCGGCCAGGCGCTCAGTCGCGGTCAAGTTGCCATCTTTGCTGTCTGCAGCGTATTTTTCTTTCAGCGCTTGCAGAATTTCCACCTGCTTGGCCAAATGAGCTGCGCCTTCCGGCGTGACATAGTTGGGGTGCTCGCTGATCGGGCGATCCGGAAACACATCTCCGGGTTGCTCAAAACGCTCTTCGTTCACAAATGCGCGGCTCATATTGCCTCCATTATTCCCATTCAATCGTTGCCGGCGGCTTGCCGGAAATATCGTATACCACGCGGTTAATGCCGCGTACTTCGTTGATGATGCGGTTGGAAACTTTGCCTAGCAGACTGTATGGTAGTTCTGCCCAGTGCGCGGTCATAAAGTCGCTGGTCTGTACGGCGCGCAAAGCCACCACATAGTCATACGTGCGACCATCGCCCATCACTCCAACTGATTTCACTGGCAGAAATACGGTAAACGCCTGACTGGTCAGGTCATACCAGCTCTTCCCGGTTTTTTCGTCGATGGTATTGCGCAGTTCTTCGATAAAGATCGCATCTGCACGGCGCAACAAATCAGCGTATTCCTGTTTGATTTCGCCCAGAATGCGCACGCCCAAGCCGGGGCCGGGGAATGGGTGGCGGTATACCATGTCATGCGGCAAGCCAAGCGCTACGCCAAGCTCTCGCACTTCGTCCTTGAACAGGTCGCGCAGCGGCTCGAGCAGTTTTAAGCCCAGTTGTTCCGGCAAGCCGCCAACGTTATGGTGGCTCTTGATAGTGACGGCTTTTTTGGATTTTGCACCGCCAGATTCAATTACATCCGGGTAGATGGTACCTTGTGCAAGGAAAGTCGCGCCTTTATGCCCGCCGTCACCCGCTTTGAGTTTTGCCGCTTCGGCCTTGAATACTTCCACGAATTCGCGACCGATGATCTTGCGTTTGGCTTCAGGGTCGCTTACGCCGGACAGTTGATCCATGAATTGTTTTGTGGCGTCTACATGAATCACGCGCGCATGTAGTTTACCGGCAAACATTTCCATCACCATTTTGCCTTCATTCAAGCGTAACAGGCCGTGGTCAACGAATACGCAGGTGAGTTGATCGCCAATCGCGCGGTGAATCAGCGCGGCAGCCACGCTTGAATCCACGCCGCCGGAGAGGCCGAGAATGACTTCTTCATCGCCGACCTGCGCGCGAATCCTTTCAACCGCTTCGGCGATATGATCTTTCATGATCCAGTCGGGCTTGGCTTGGCAAATTTCCAGCACAAAGCGCTCCAGCATGGCTTGGCCTTGTCTGGTATGCGTCACCTCGGGGTGAAACTGTACACCGTAGAATTTGCGCGCTTCATCGGCAAATGCGGCGATCGGCGTGGTTTCGTTGCTGGCGATGACTTTGAAGTTAGGTGGCAGTTCAGTCACTTTGTCACCATGGCTCATCCACACGTCTAGCAAGCCATGACCCTCAGAATTCGTCGCATCCTGAATGTCGCGGAGAAAGGCAGAATGACCACGTGCACGCACTTGAGTATAGCCGAATTCGCGTTTGTGTCCGGCTTCCACCTTGCCGCCCAATTGTTGAGCCATGGTTTGCATGCCATAGCAGATGCCCAGCACAGGTACGCCCAATTCAAATACGGCTTGCGGGGCTTTGTCGGTATCTTCTTCGTAAGCGCTGGCATGGCTGCCGGAGAGGATGATGCCGTTGGCGCCAAAGTTCTTCACAAAGTCATCAGACACATCGCAAGGATGGATCTCGCAATAGACATGCGCTTCACGCACACGGCGGGCGATGAGCTGCGTGACCTGGGAGCCGAAATCGAGAATGAGGATTTTGGAATGATTCATGAAGACTCTAGTTATTCAAAACATATGCCCTGGAAGCCAGTATCCATGCGGCTTGCAGAGCAATAAAATTAATCTACGCGGTAGTTGGGCGCTTCTTTGGTGATTTGTACATCATGCACGTGCGATTCACGCATGCCTGCGCTAGTGATTTGTACAAACTCGGCTTTGTTGCGCATTTCATGGATAGTGGCGCAACCGACATAGCCCATCGAAGCACGCAAGCCGCCCATGAGTTGATGAATCACGGCCAATACGCTGCCCTTATATGGCACGCGGCCTTCGATGCCTTCCGGTACCAGTTTATCTACATTGCCGTTGTTATCCTGGAAGTAGCGGTCGCTGGAACCCTTTTGCATGGCGCCGACAGAACCCATGCCACGATAGGATTTGTAGGAACGGCCTTGATACAGTTCAATCTCGCCCGGCGCTTCTTCTGTGCCTGCGAACATGCCGCCCAGCATCACAGAATGCGCACCGGCCGCGATGGCTTTGGAGATGTCGCCAGAGTAGCGAATACCGCCGTCTGCGATAAACGGTACACCTGTGCCTTCTAAAGCCTTGGCGACGTTGGCAATGGCGGTGATTTGCGGCACGCCAACACCGGCCACAATACGCGTAGTGCAGATAGAGCCTGGGCCGATACCGACTTTCACGCCGTCTGCGCCCGCATCTACCAGCGCTTTTGCCGCGCTTGCTGTAGCAATGTTGCCGCCAATCACATCGATATGTGGAAAATGTTTCTTCACCCAGGTCACGCGATCCAGTACGCCTTGCGAGTGACCGTGCGCGGTATCCACCACAATCACGTCAACACCGGCTTCTGCCAAGGCGGCAACGCGTTCATCCGTACCTTCGCCCACGCCCACGGCTGCACCGGCGCGCAGGCGGCCATGTTGGTCTTTGCAAGCGTTAGGGTAATCGGATGACTTCTGAATATCCTTGACGGTAATCAGGCCTTTGAGATGGAAAGCATCGTCAATGACCAGCAAGCGCTCCAGACGGTGCTTATGCAGCAAGCCCATGACTTGTTCGCGGCTTGCCCCTTCTTTCACGGTCACCAGGCGCTCTTGCGGTGTCATGATGTTGCTGATGGCTTGGTCCAGATTGGTCTCGAAGCGCAAGTCACGGTTAGTCACGATGCCAACGACTTTGCCGTCTCTAACGACAGGCAGGCCGGAAATCTTATGCAGTTTCGTGAGTGCCAGCACATCGTGCACGGTCATGTTGGGGTCTATCGTCACTGGGTCGATCACCACGCCGGATTCGAAACGCTTGACGCGGGATACGCGAGAAGCCTGTTGCTCGATGCTCATGTTTTTGTGGATGATGCCGATACCACCTTCCTGAGCCAGTGCAATGGCCAGACGCGCTTCAGTCACGGTATCCATCGCGGCAGAGACCAGCGGGATGTTTAGTTTGATGTTGCGGGTGAGCTGGGTTGCCAGGTTGACTTCGCGTGGCATGACGACCGAGTGCGCAGGAACTAGTAAAACGTCGTCAAATGTGAGGGCTTGTTGCAGCAAACGCATGTGCGGTCCTTAAATTCCAAAACGCGATTATACAGAATTTGTGTTTTTAAGGCGATTTTGCAAGCATGTTTTCAATACATGAATCCTTTGCGTAGGCTGTCAACGTGATTTATTCTGTCGCGTTTTAACCACAATTACAATGACTTAAAGCCTTTGTTTAAGACAGTTTGTACAAATATAGCCTGCATGATATAGAATGAGCCAGATACTCTGGCGAAGAAGGGTCACGATGAAAAAGGCGAGTTTTAAATTTTTGATAATGGCCTGCGCGCTACTTTTGGCGTTGCCAGTAACGGCCGAAATATATAAATGGCGCGATAAAGATGGCCGTATCCGTTATACCGATACGCCGCCACCGCCTTATGCAAAACAAGAATCCATGGGTGGAAAGCCAATTGTTAAACCTACGGGGAAAGCACCACTTTCTTCTGCTACTACAGCACCCGCTGCACCTACCTCTGCTACAACAGCCACTCCCGGGAAACCTGCTGAAGCTGGACAACCTGCGATAGTGTCAGACGGCAAGGCTGAGGCCGAAGCAGAATCTGCTGAAGCAGCTGCTGAACAACGTCGTCGCAATGCTGAAGCAGAGAAGAAAAACAAACAAGAAAAAGAAGCCCAGGCCAAGTTAAAGGCTGAGAACTGTAAGGCTGCGCGCGCCAATATGGAAACTTACAGGCAAGGTGGGCGCGTTTACAAGACCAACGAGCAGGGCGAGCGCGAGTATCTGGGTGAGGGTGACCTGCAGAGCGGTATGGCCAAAGCGCAGGATGAAATTAACGAATACTGCAATTAGCCTTGGCTAGTTAGTGTCAGAAGGCGGAGCATCTCCACCGCCTTTTTTCATCACTTTACCTTCTTCCGCACGCTGTTTGCGTACCGCTTTCGGGTCAGCAATCAGCGGACGATAAATCTCCACGCGATCCATGTGGCGCAATAAGCTGTCCAAGCGGGCCAGTTTGCCGAAAACGCCAATTTGGTTCACTTTCAAATCTATCTCGGGAAATTTCTTCTGGATACCAGAAGCGATGATAGCTTGTTCTGCGGTGGTGTTTTCAGGAAGTTGTACAGGGATAATTAGCTGCTGTTGCGGCAGGGCATAGGCAACTTCAACCATAATGGTATTCTGGCTCATGGTAATTGGGTCTGGTCCGCTTGCTTGATGAAATGATCCACAAAAGTATTGGCGATATGGCCGAAAATCGGTGCAATGGCTTTTTCCAGTAACGGGTGGTTAAATGCATATTGCAACCTGAATGTGATTTTACAAGCATTTTCCTGTAGTTTGGCAAACTGCCACTCACCTTCCAGCATTTTAAATGGGCCGTCTACAAAAACTATCTGCATGTGCGTCGGGAATGTCTTTGTGTTTTGTGTGGTGAAATGCTGTTTGAGTCCATGGTAATTGATATGGATTGTGGCTTTTGTCGTTGCATCATCTTTCAAGTGCACTTCTGTGCCGCCACACCAAGGCAGAAATTTCGGGTAATCCTCGACCATATCCACTAGATGAAACATGCTTTCGGCGGAATGCATCACCAACACGGACTTTTCGACCTTATACATGCCTCAATACAAACTAGCGTAAAATAACAATTTTAAGCCAATTACCCTATTGCATGAGCATCGCACAGAACAAAAAAGCCTTTTTCGACTATTTTATCGAAGAAAAATACGAAGCCGGTATCGTGCTGGAAGGTTGGGAAGTCAAGGCAATCCGTGATGGCCGCACCAACCTTAAGGAATCCTACGTGATTATTCAGCGCGGCGAGTTGTATCTACTGGGTTGCCACATCACACCGCTGGGCGCAGCCTCTACACATATCCGTCCGGATGCAACGCGTACGCGCAAGCTATTGTTGCATAAGGAAGAAATTGTCAAACTTATCGGCAAGGTGGAACGGGCTGGCTATACCCTAGTGCCACTGGATATGCATTTCAGCAAAGGGCGGGTTAAGTTGCAGATTGGTTTGGCGAAGGGCAAAAAACAGCACGATAAGCGCGAAGCTGAGAAAGAAAAAGACTGGAAGCGCGAGCAAAGCGCGATTATGAAAAGCAAGAACAGACGTGCTTAATCCAATAATTTCGCTAATATTGTTGGTAGCATCTCAATTAAGTCTTCGGCGATCAGTCCCACGCCAAACAATCGTGCGCATTCGCCGTGTATCCAGGTGGCTGCTGCTGCAGCCTCAAAGGCTGGTATGCCCTGTGCTAGCAAACCCGTGAGGATGCCTGCAAGTACATCGCCTGAGCCGGCGGTGGCGAGCGTAGGCGGGGCATTCTCGTTGACAAACAGGCGTCCTTCCGGGTCAGCAATAAGCGTATCGCTGCCTTTCAAGAGTACGATTGCGCCGGTTTGTCTGGCTGCACGTATGACTGAGGCTTCTCTATCGTTATCCAGGTCAAATAGATGCGTGAACTCGCCTTCGTGGGGGGTAATGACACATGGTCCCTGGATGGTGCTTCTTAATATGGCCTGATGACCGGTGAATGCCTTGATTGCGTCTGCATCAAGCACGCATGGGGTGCCTTTGGATAAAACAGCTTGTGCTTGTGCTCTCGTTTCTTGTGATAAGCCCACGCCCGGGCCTATGAGGTATGCACTGATGCGTGCATCGTTTATGAGATTGTTGAATGCCTTGTCTGAATCAAAAGGTTTTGTCATCACACTTAGCATGCTGCTGGCATAAATAGGCAGGGCTATCTGTGGGCATGCAATCGTCGTGATGCCCGAGCCTGAACGTGCGCAGGCTAAGGCTGCTAGCCGCGCGGCGCCTGTGATTGGGTATCCACCTACAATCAACGCGCTGCCACGGGTGTATTTGTTGCTGGTAGCATCCGGCTGTGGCAGCAGGTGTTGCCACAGTTCGGGGCTATTGATTTTTGGTGTAATCATTCCCATATTGTAATCGTCGCCAGTTTTTTTCCAATGGGCGATGGTGTGAAAAAGCCGTATAATCCAATTTTGAATGAACTTGTTAGCAATTGGTTCATCAAAAAGACATGCATTGGGGCTGACCAGGTTTCGACGTGGGTTGCAAAGCAGTGCAGGGCATACCGAGGATTCAGGTTCCCTCGTAAATCCATCTGAAAAAGTATAGTCGCAAACGACGAAACTTACGCTCTGGCTGCTTAATCCAGCCGGACGCTGCACCGAAGAGCCTCTCGGTCGGGCTAGGTAACTGGCAGCAGCGTCATTTAGAGAGGATCGTGTCGTATCGGGTTACTTGATATGGCATTAAATCTAAGGTAACTCGCTTGATAAACGCTTGCTCGTTGGCGGTTATCCGGCTAAATCAAACAACACAGCTAAGTATGTAGAACTGTCTGTGGAGGGCTTGCGGACGCGGGTTCGATTCCCGCCTGCTCCACCAAACAACATAACGCCACCTTCGGGTGGCGTTTTTGTTTCTTTTAAACTGTCAAATAGCAAGGTAATCCTTGTGCTGCTTCATCAATCGAACGCGCTAGTTTATGTCGATAATCCCACGGTGGAATACTGTCATTGAGTTCCGGGATTCGTATGCATAAGATTTTTTTGTCGATATTTTTATTTTTTGCAATCCATTGCGAGGCGGCCGTCTGGGTGAAGCTGCAGGACAACGGTAACGCCAGGTTGATGGTGGATAAGCAATCAATACTGGAAAAGGAAAAATACAAGCGTGCCTGGGTGAAAGTGACGTACAAAACGCCACAAGTCAATCTGGAGGTGGCGGATAAGAGCTATAACCAATCCAAGTTGCTGTGGTTCTTCGATTGTTCGGTACAAACGGCAGCGACTGCCCAGGTTTTCCAATATCTGAATGACGAACTAACCTATTCGGCAGCGGTGGATTACAAGGCAGCCAGGTTTATTGAGCCGGTACCGGAAACCGATATTGATGCCGCCATGCGCTATGTGTGCGAAATCGGCAAACCTGCGGCGGCAGTTGCGGATAATTCTGCGGCCAAAGCAAACCCGGATACCGCAAAAAAACCGGAGGACGCGGTAGATAAATCCGCAGAGACGCCTAAACCAGAGGCTCAACCTGCTGCAGAGAAAGCCGAGCCAACAATGCCACAGGCTGCGCCTGCAGCGAATGCGAAAGCCCCTGTGAAGCAGGATAAAAAAGGCAATGCTCAAACGCCATGGGCATATCAAGGCAAGGAAGGGCCTGCGAGCTGGGGCAAGCTAAGCCCGGATTATGCGACCTGTGATGCGGGGCGCAACCAGTCACCAGTGAATGTCGATCAGACCATTCATGCTGCTTTGAAAGAACTGAAAACGCTGCAAAAGTTTCCTGGAAAAGATATTGTGAATAATGGACACACAGTGCAGGTTAATTTCAAAGAAGGCAACATGATAGTGCTGGATAATGCACCATTTCAAATGAAACAGGTGCATTTTCATGCGCCGAGCGAGAACACCATTAAGGGGAAATCTTATCCGCTGGAGGCGCATTTTGTGCATGCCAACGCTAAGGGAGAGTTGACGGTGATTGGTGTCATGTTCGAGGAAGGCACGCCTAGTGAGGCGTTAGAGCGCTTATGGCAACAGATACCAAAGGAGGTTGACAAGCCTGTGCCATTGAAAAGCCGTGTACTGCCTAGCGAATTGATTCCGCAGAAACGCACTTATTATCGGTTCAGCGGCTCTCTCACCACGCCGCCATGCAGCGAAGGGGTGCGCTGGATATTGATGAAAACGCCGATGACAGTATCAAAGGAACAAATAGAAGCGTTCAAGCAGGCAGTACAACATTCTAACAGTCGCCCAGTGCAATCTTTGAATGGGAGAACAGTGCTAGAGTCAAACTGAGGCTAGCTCAAGCTTGGTTAAATAGCAGGATTTCACTTTTACCGTTCACGCCCACGTCGCCCGCATATTTGTGTACAGGCTGATTTTTGAGGGTTTTGAAGCGCGTATCCAGTGTGGAAAAGCTGCGCAGCAGCAAGGGCAAGAAGCCAAGTTGATGCTGGCCACAATCTACCATGGTGGCATGTAGCTTTGGCATCTGGGTAAGTAAAATCGTGCCGCGTTTCATCATGTATCCGAGATGATCGCCCACATGGCCGTATATGCCCACGGTGCCAGCAATCATGCGGCTGGCGGCGTAGCTACCCGCGTCGCCATCCACCAGAATCAGGCCGCGGCGCATGCTATCGGCCAGCCTGTCACCTACGTTTCCTTGGCAAATCAGCGTGCCGCCCAGCATGTTGGCGCCTGTAAAGTCTCCCGTATTGCCACGTACGGTAATCTGTCCGCGACGCATGCTGGCACCCAGGTAATCGCAGTGGCTGCAATCACCCTCAAAAATCATCTGACTACAATTTTCTCCGGAAACATTAAAGTAATCAGCTACTTGAGGTGAATGTTGACTGGCACCGAGTCGTAACTCTGCGATTTCTGTCGGGCTTAATCCTTCGAGCTTGTCGGGCGTCAGCGCGCGCAAGTCCAGTCGGCCTTCCGGTTGTTTTTTCAGCTTGAACAGAAGCGCGCTCATTTCAGCACCTCGTGCAGTTTGAAGTGATGCGGACCGAGTTTTCCGCCATAATTGCCTGCGGAAATGCGCGAAATGCCTGCCCTGGAACCCAAGCTGCATGCGGCTTCCAGGCCTGCCTTCATGGCGATTTTAATGTCGTCGAACGTCAATCCGTTCACGACGATTTCCATCACGCATTGGGTCTCGTCATCCAGTTCGGATTTCACCAGGCCATTTAATGTCGGGCAGAACGCATCGTTGGTGCTGGCGAACATCTTGGGATATTTGCTGCCCACTTTGGAGCCGCTGCGCACAATGCCGCCGGGGAAGGGCATGATGACGTTCGGCACTTGTTTCATGGCTTCAATGGCAGCTTCGCAGGCCGCCAGCACTTGTGCCTGGCTTTTGCCCAGTACTAGAAAGTTGCCGCCACCAATCGCGCGCACCATGCCAGTGGTTTCTTCGGTGAGAAATTCGCCTTCCATGATAGGGATGCGCCAGTAACGTTTGCCACTAATGACTTTGGAAATCTGGTAGCCATCGCCAAAATAGCGCAAATGCCTGCCTAGGCTGATCATGTCTTCGCTTTCGATACCGGCAAATGCCGCAGCTGTCGGGCAGGTCAGGATGCATTGTCCCATGCGGGTTTCCAGTTGCTGCATCAGCACTTTGCTGCCCATCGCGAACAGCAAAACGCTGATACCAGGGCGGCCATCCGGTGTTTCGTCTGCGCTCAGTTCACGCTCGATACCGGCTTCCACGCCGCAACCAATGACGCTAGTGGCAAAGCCGGTCATGGCGCGTGCGGCATGCAGCGCCCAAGTCGGGTTGATGGCGGTGATAATGACGCGCGTTGCCCGCATGTTAAAGGCTTCGGCAAAGGTATCGTCAATCGTTACGCCATTAATCTGCACGTGCTTTTCCTTGATGTACCACGACTTGGTTGTTGAGTTCTTCTTCACTCACTTTGAAGTTATCCAATTGAATCGTCTGGTATTTTCCAAAATAATCGCGCAAGCTGCGTTCTACGCTATTGTCAAAAGCCGGTTTGGCGGTGTGGGTGGCGCCCCAGGTCACTTTGATGACTTTACCGTCTTTCACCACTAACTCGCCATCCTTGAACACGAAATCTGGCTTGCTGAACATTGCTTCGCGGTCTGGCTGGTCGGTATAAACGGTGATGTCCGCGGCTGCGCCAACGCCCAGATGGCCGCGGTCGTTCAGGCCAATCAGTTTGGCTGCGGCCGCGCGGGTCATGGTGGCGATTTCGTACAGCGTATATTCGCGCTCCAGTGATTTCAGGTTGCTCATCGCCTGCGCGTCGAGGTTCAACTTATCGAACATCTCGTTGCGGAAAGTTTTGTCCATCAACAGGCGTATCAAGTGCGGGTAACTGACGAACGGTGCGCCATTCGGGTGGTCGGTGGTCAGGAAGATGCGCCACGGGTCTTCAACGCTCAGGAAGATTTCCAGCCCAATCGCCCATTGCAGTGCGTTAACGTAATTCTGGTCTTTGTATTTGAAAGGCACCACGCCGCAGCCTGCCTCGCATTCAATATCCATCAGCACCGATTTGCGCGGGTGGGCGAGTTTGCTGTTCAAATATTGCTGCATCGTATCGCCAGAAGCGGTCACGGTTTGACCAAATAATATTTGCCCGACATCGGCAGTGATGTGTTTGTGCTTGTTCAATGCCTCGGCAATCTGCGCCGCAGCGGAGGAGAATTTCTTGTCACCTTCGGTGCCGTAACTATGAAATTGAATGTGCGTCAGGTGCATCGGTAAGCCATCACTTGCGCCCATGGTGTTGAGCGTAGTCTCGAAGTTGCCAGCAGTCCCCAGATTATTGCAATGCACGTGCAGCGGCTTGGCAATACCCAGTTCATGCACGGCACGGCTAAGAGCCTTGAGAATGTCGCGTGCCGAGACCTGATAATGCGCGTTGTTTTCATCCAGATCCAGCTTACGCTGGTTGAACTTGAAGGCCGAGATGCCGCCGGGGTTGACCACTTTGATGCCAATCGCCTGCGTGGCATGCAGCGTCCAGGCAACGTAATCGTTGATGGCTTTCTGGTCGGCCTTCTGGTGGAGCAGACGTAGGAAATAATCGTCGTTGCCCAGCATAGCGTAGCAGCCTTTGTCTATCAGCGGCGTGTCGCCCATTTCCAGGTGCGTCTGGCGCGCGTTGATAGGCAGCATGGCAGGTTCGAAAGCGGCGGTGTAGCCCATCTCGATATAGCGGAAGCCGGTCTCAGTCGTCGTCGGCGTCGCATGGTGCTTGCAGTGCGGTGTACAGATGTGCGCTTCCGGCTCTGTATAAGTTCTGAATTCCGGCAGCAGCATGCGGGCGATGTTCACTTTGCCGCCGCCGATATGGCTGTGCATATCAATCGCGCCAGCCATTACCACTTTCCCTGCCAAATCATACACTTGGTCAATTTTTTCAGCCGCATTTGGCTTGTCGATGATGCGGCCGTTGCGAATGTAGATATCCTGCTGCACGCCATCCTTGTTGTGCGCAGGGTCGTAGAGGCGGCCACCTTTCAGTAAGGTAATCATGGCAGTAGCGCTTCCAATTTTCGAATCACATCTGCCAGCGTCGGCAGGCTGTTCTCACGCACTTGCTTGAGCGGCAGGCTGATGGAGGAATCAACGCGCATCATGGTGCCGTTGCAGTCCAACCCGGGCGTCGCGATGGGAATGAACACATCGGCATGGCTGCCCCAAGGTATATTGGCATTGCCCAACACAATGGTGGGTGTATGGCAAAAGCTGGGTGGGGCATCGGCGTTAAAACTGTTGACCCAAACCTGCACATCGGGCTTGGCATCTTGTAAATCTGGCAACACTTTGCCGGTTTGCCACGCATGCACATTGTTGATGCTGTAATCACCATCGCTGCCGCCCAATGGCAGGCCAGCAGCGCGCGTGGTTTGGTTTAAAGTGCCGACGATGTTGTTGATTTGCTGCACCGCGAGCGATGCATGCGGAAAATCCAGATCCTTCGCCGCCCAGGCTAGCACGGCATATTTGGCTTGTTTCAGCGTTTCGGCCAGCTTTTGCAAATCAGCCATCGCAATACCCGCTGCGGTATCGGCTTTCAGCGGCTTGTTCAGCAATAAAGCGTTCAATGCGGCCAGAATATCGGGTAAATCCGCTGCTCTGGAAGGAAAGCTCCATGCGCCTTCCCGGCCAGGTGCTGTATCCAGTTTTTCGCCGCCAAAATAAATGATTTTGCGGGCATTCGGGCCGGTAAACATTGCATCCTGCACCCAGACAAAGCGTTCAAAAAAACGCGGGTTGTGTGTCACGATATCCGTGCCAATGCACACAATGACATCCGCGCGGTTCTTCACCTCGCTCAGTGTGGTGGTGAACCATCCGACGCTCTGCATCGCCTGCATATTGCGTTGCAGGCTGGCTTGGTTGATGTGCTGTAAATCCGCTTTGAGTCTGGTTGCCAGCGGCGTCAAGGCGCGCATGCCGTGAATATCCGTGCTCAAGCCCGCAATTGCAGGCTGGTGCGATTTACTCAGGATTTCCGCCGCGCGTTTTACCGCATCTTCGAGCGTGGCAGGTTTGCCGTTAACCAAGGGCTGCGGGTGGGCGATGGCCTGGCTAAAAAACGCGATGCCTTTTGCGCAGGCATTGTGTGCTGTAGCGCCTTCAATGCGAATGTCATCGCACAGCAAACCACAAGCAGGGCAGGTGGCGTTCAGCGTTTTAGCGTTGGTGGACATAAACGCATTTTGCCATAAAAAAATAGGCGTGTGCCCGAGAATTGCGGGTGAAAAGGGTGGTTGTTTATCAAGTAGGACGGATGAGCGTAGCGTTATCCGTCGGAGGTGGTTTTTGGGAAGATTTGAGAATATGTGTCATGTTTTCATCCGGCGGATTGCGTAAGCTTATCCGCCCTACGCTTGCTAGGCCAGAAAAGTCCAAATAGGAAGCTTGTGACATCCAAGAGTAATCTGTGAGTTGTTTGATTGTGAGTGTCATGATTATTCTCCAGAATGTTTAAGCGTGTTTAATACTATTCTTCTATGGCGTATCACAGGGTCTAATTCTGTATTCGAGCACCACGATCCAACCGAACCTGCTCCAGCATCACTAAACGCTCCCATTAAACGCTCTGCCCAACCACCATTAAAAGCTATGAGAGTATCTGTCGCTAATATCTCACCAGTCGCGATATCTTCAACAAAATATTGATTTCGTAAATAACTATCATTGACCCAGCCAATATATTTTGAATTGACACGATACCGACTTTTCGGAGAGACTTTTTCTTCAATCACTATTTGTCCGCCTTGCCGAGACCATCGATTTGTAACTAAATGGTAAAGCGAATTACCTGTATATAATTTTTGAGGCAACCGTTCGATGAATTGAAATGCATGCTCCTTTACCCAATAATCGCCACTAGCATCTGTATCCGCAAACCCCTCTACATTGTGTGCCACCCTGTAGACCTTGAGTCCGGCTTCTGCCGCACACATCTGCTTGAGCTTGTAGCGTCCATACATAGCATCTGCCGTGGGAATCAGCAAAACTGCCAATAGTACAGGGCCCTTAGCCCAAACAGGCTTGACTTTAATCACTGCCAATACCGTTAATACAAAATACAACCCCAGTAAAAACAAAACCGCTAAGCCACCCATGCTATGCTGCCTTTCTGTATAAATGATTGTTCAATACTTTCATTCCAGTTATGTCTCTTTTCTCTCATCGCTGTTGGTCACTATCTGATTTCCAGTAGCCGCCTCTTTCCCCAACATCACCGCCTCATCTACATGCAAGCCTTTGGGGAGCTGATGGGTGATGAAGAGAATAGTCACCTTGCCCTTGAGCAGGTTGATGGTCTGCGCCAAGTGTTCTGCGGTGTGTTGGTCCAGGTTGCTGACAGCTTCATCGAAGATGAGGATTTGCGGTTGCCTGAGTAAGGCTCTGGCAATGTCCAGGCGTTGCTTTTGTCCACCACTTAAGCCGGTGCCATGTTCGCCTATCGGGATTTGGTAGCCTGGTGTTTTTATCTCGCATGCGTACATGTATTCATTATGAATTTCGTTGCCCTGCAAGGCAAGCAGGATGCGCCTTACCGAGCAACGCTTTTAGCAATGAAAATTCGGCCGGAAAATGTTAGAATCTCGTTTTTTCTAGGTCGTTAATTTTCTTTTTTATTTCATATATTCTTTTGGAGTTAGCATGGCAATCGAACGTACCCTTTCCATTATCAAACCAGATGCAGTGGCTAAAAACGTGATCGGCAAGATCTACACACGTTTTGAAGATGCTGGCTTGAAAATCGTGGCCGCCAGAATGGCGCACCTCACACAAGCTGAAGCAGAAGGCTTTTACGCTGTGCATAAAGAGCGCCCATTCTTTAAAGATTTGGTGAGCTTCATGATTTCCGGCCCGGTGATGATTCAGGCTTTGGAAGGCGAGAACGCAGTAGCGAAGAACCGCGAGCTGATGGGCGCAACTAACCCGAAAGACGCGGCTCCGGGAACGATTCGCGCTGATTTCGCACAAAGCATTGATGCGAATGCTGTGCATGGTTCTGATAGCTTGGAAAATGCAGCGATTGAAATCAAATACTTCTTTGGCTAATGTTAATTATTTACATTAAATAAATTAGGCAATTTATTGATTAATTTATTAAATTACAATCAAGCACAACTCGCCGATTACTTTGTCAGTATCGGCGAGAAGCCTTTCCGCGCCAAGCAACTGATGCGATGGATACATCAGTTCGGCGTGACCAATTTCTCCCAAATGACCGATATCGCCAAGGCGCTGCGCGAAAAGCTAGCAACTGAGGCGGAGATTGTGCCGCCTGCGGTGCAGACGGAAAAGATTTCCGACGATGGTACCGTCAAATGGCTGATTGGCGCAGATGCCGCTAATAGCATCGAAACCGTGTTTATCCCCGAGGCGGACCGCGGGACGCTGTGTGTGTCCAGTCAGGTGGGGTGTGCGCTGGAATGCACGTTCTGCAGCACGGGCAGGCAAGGGTTCAACCGCAACCTGCAGGTGTCCGAGATCATCGGGCAGCTTTGGGTGGCCAACCAGCGCCTGAAGCAGCGAGAGGGTTATGACATGCTGCCGGCGGGTGAGCGCATGATCTCCAACGTGGTGATGATGGGCATGGGCGAGCCGCTGGCCAACTACGACAATGTGGTGACGGCGATGCAGATCATGCTGGATGATTGCGCATATGGCCTGAGCCGCCGCCGCGTGACGCTTTCCACCTCCGGCCTGGTGCCTGCGATGGACAGGCTGAAAGAGGATTGCCCGGTGGCCTTGGCAGTGAGCCTGCATGCGCCGAATGACGCCTTGCGCGACGAGATTGTGCCTATCAACAAGAAATATCCGCTGAAAGAATTGATGGCGGCCTGTCAGCGTTATCTTGTGAAAGCGCCACGAGATTTTGTGACTTTTGAATACGTGATGCTGGACGGCGTGAATGATACGGAAGAACATGCCAAGCAGCTGATTGCGCTGGTGAAAGACGTGCCGTGCAAGTTCAACCTGATCCCGTTCAACCCATTCCCCAACAGTGGTTACGACTGCTCCAAACCGCATCAAATCCGCGCGTTTCGTGATATGCTCATGGGCGCCGGGCATGTGGTGACTATCCGCAAGACGCGCGGCGAGGATATCGACGCAGCTTGCGGCCAGTTGGCCGGCAAGGTGCTGGATAAGACCAGGCGAAGCCAGAAGCATATACCGCTGGTTTCTGTAGAGTAAGTCTTTGATATTTAAGGCAAGTTGATGAGAATAATATACGGTACACTGGCGATGGTAGTCTGCATCCTTTGTGGATGTGCTGGAGGTGTCGGGCAAAGTGCCGGCGCAGATGCCAAGGCGCTTGCCAAGGCAAAGGCACATACGGATCTGGGCGCAGCTTACTTTCAGCAGAACAAGCTGGAAGTGGCGCTGGATGAGTTTACGATGGCAATCCAGGCAGACCCCGGATACGCGCAAGCCTATAATGGTTTGGGACTGGTGCGCGCGGCTTTGGGGGAGGACGAGCAGGCCGAGGCGAATTTCAAAAAAGCGATCCAGCTACAGCCGAATAGCTCGGAAGCACACAACAATTATGGCAATTTTCTTTGCAATAAAAAGCGGTATGACGAGTCTATCCTTCAGTTCATGGATGCGGTGAAGAACCCGCTGTATTCTACCCCCAACCTGGCGTATGCCAACGCAGGTATCTGTTCCGCCCGTAAAAAGGACATGCCCGCTGCTGAAACCTATCTTAATAAGGCCCTGCAGCTTAACCCATTGACGCACTCTGCTGCTTATCAGCTGGCAGATATTCAATATGCGCGCGGCGATGCCAAGACAGCACAAAAAACACTGCAAAATGCATTGGTTGCTTCGCCCGGCCCGGAAGTGCTGTGGCTGGGCATCCGCATCGCACGCGCATTAGGCAACAAGGATGATGAGGCGAGTTATGCATTGCAATTACGCCGTCAGTATCCGGATTCTCCACAGACACGGTTATTGTTGGGTGATTGATAATATCGAGATCCCCGATTTTAAAAAGGTGAAGTGATGGCAAGAAGATCTAAAACCAAAGCAGAAACACAAGAAGACGCAACAGACGGAGTGCAGTCGCACGCCGCTCAAGAAACCGCAACAGATACGCAGGCTTCTGAATATCGCTCGCGTTGTGGCGGCACTTTGCGTACGCACCGCGAGAAACAAGGCTTGAGTATACAAACTGTAGCCAGCCGTTTGCGTTTAAGCGTTAAACAGATCGAGGCGCTGGAAGCAGATAATTTTGAGGCCTTGCCCGAAGCCACGATAGCCCGCGGCTTTATCCGTAACTATGCCAAGCTATTGGAAATCAATGTCGAGCCATTGCTGGACGCATACAACGTACTGGTGCCCAGCAAGGCGCCTCATTCATTTACCGTGCAGCCGGCGCCTTACGCCAATAACCGTCAGTACAAAAAACCTGACATGAAGCGCTGGGTGCCTTTTCTGGCAGCCGGTTTGCTGGCATTGGGCGTTTGGTTACTATATCAATCCTATATCCAGAAACCAAGCCCGGTTGCGCCGACCGCAAGCCAACTGCCTGCACCAGAAGCGTTGCCACAGGCAGCATTGCCTGCCGGAGAGCGTCAGTCGGATGCGCAAAATGCTACTACTGAAATCGCGCTTCCGCCAGCTACCGCTACCGCACCGGTTACTGATGCTGCTATAGCCACACCTCCTGCGGCGGTTGATGCGCCTTCTGTTGCTGTGCCGGAGCCAGCCCCCGCGCCTGTCGCCCAGGAAACTGCTCAATCGCCGCCAGCGATAGCGCCGGCAACTGCATCCAAGCTATCTCGCCTCGAGTTTTCTGCCACGCAGGAGACTTGGGTGAGTGTGACGGATGCCAGCGGTAAGGAGATCTATAACAAGACCTTGTTTGCGGGCAACCGGGACACGCTGGAGGCTGCGCCACCGCTAAATGTGGTAGTAGGTAATGCCAACGGCACCAGCCTCAATATCAATGGTGTCGGGACCAATCTTGGACCGCATACCAAAGTCAACGTGGCGCGTATCAAGGTAGAGTAATGCAGCGCAGAAGTACACGTACCGTCATGATCGGCCACGTGGCGGTCGGTTCGCAACATCCGGTGGTGGTTCAAAGCATGACCAATACCGACACTGCGGATGCCCAAGCCACGATTCAACAATGCTATGAGCTGTGGCAGGCGGGCAGCGAGGTTGTCCGTATCACGGTCAATTCTATGGAGGCTGCTGCCCAGGTTGCCAATATTCGCGCGGGTTTGGACGCGATGGGTTGCAATGTACCACTGGTGGGGGATTTTCACTTCAATGGTCACAAGCTGCTGCAAGCTTACCCGGAGTGTGCGCAAGCGCTGGCGAAATATCGCATCAACCCGGGCAATGTGGGCAAAGGCAGCAAGCGTGACGAGCAGTTTTCCGCGATGATAGAAGCGGCGATCCAGTACAAAAAATCCGTGCGCATCGGCGTCAATTGGGGCAGTCTTGACCAAGCGAAAATGGCGCAGATGATGGACGACAACGGCAAATCCGCTAATCCGCTGTCATCCGACGATTTGATGCGCGAAGCGCTTATTCAATCTGCGCTGGAAAGCGCGCAACAAGCCGTGGAATGGGGCTTGAACCAGAACCAGATTATAATTTCATGTAAAGTCAGTAATGTACAAGATTTAGTTAAAGTATATTGTGAACTTTCGAAACGCTGCGATTATCCGCTGCACCTGGGCTTAACCGAGGCAGGCATGGGCAGCAAAGGGGTGGTGGCTTCCACCGCGGCATTGGCGATACTGTTGCAGCAAGGGATCGGTGACACCATCCGTGTCAGCCTGACACCGGAGCCAAATGAAAGCCGCACCAAAGAAGTTATCGTCGCACAAGAAATCCTGCAAACCATGGGCATCCGCTCGTTTACGCCCTTAGTGACAGCCTGCCCGGGTTGCGGTCGTACCACCAGTACTTATTTTCAGGAACTGGCGCTGCAGATTCAAACATATCTGCGCAACCAGATGCCGGTATGGCGTACCCAATATCCGGGCGTGGAGAACATGAACGTCGCCGTGATGGGCTGCGTGGTCAATGGTCCGGGCGAATCCAAACTGGCTAATATCGGTATCAGCCTGCCGGGTACGGGTGAAACGCCCGTGGCGCCGGTGTTTGTGGATGGCGTAAAAACCGTGACACTGAAAGGCGACCGCATTGCAGAAGAATTTCAGCAAATTGTCGATGATTATGTGAAAAACCACTATCAAAACGACATGTCTGGAAGCCGCATGGATGCTGGCTCGCAGGCCGATGCTAAAAAATCTATTCCGATTCAAGCAATTAGTTAATTAGTCAATGGCACAAAAAATACAATCCATCAAAGGTTTCTACGACATTTTGCCGGAAACCACACCGCTCTGGTTCAAGCTGGAGGATACCGCACGACAAATTCTGGCGCAGTATGGCTACAACCAGATTCGTACACCTGTGGTAGAAAATACCGAATTGTTTGTCCGTAGTGTCGGTGAGCACACGGATATCGTGGAAAAAGAAATGTACGCATGGACGGACCCACTCAATTCCGACAAGCTTACGCTACGCCCAGAAGGTACAGCTGGTACGGTGCGCGCGGTGGTGGAGCATAACCTTACCTATAACGCGCCACAGCGCTTGTGGTACACGGGGGCGATGTTCCGCCATGAGAACGTCCAAAAAGGCCGTCAGCGTCAGTTTCACCAAGTGGGTGCAGAAGCCTTTGGCTATGCCGGGCCGGATGTGGACGCGGAGCAGATTATTCTATTGGCACGCCTGTGGAAAGCGCTGGGCATTGCCGACGTGCAATTGCAATTGAACACGATAGGCGATGCGGACGAACGCGCGGCGTATCGTCAAGCACTGATTGCGTATTTTGAGCAACACGCGGATATTCTGGACGAGGACGCCAAACGACGTTTGCATACCAATCCGCTGCGCATTCTGGATAGCAAGAACCCGCGCATGCAAGCCATGTGCGAGGCTGCACCCAAATTGATGGATACGCTGGGCACTGAATCCAAAGCCCATTTTGAAGGTGTCTGTGCGCTATTGAACCAAGCAGGCGTTTCCTACGTCATTAACCATAGGTTGGTGCGCGGCTTGGATTACTACAACCGCACTGTGTTTGAATGGGTGACCGACAAGCTTGGCGCGCAAGGCACGATTGCAGGCGGCGGTCGCTACGATGGTTTGGTGGAACGCTCAGGCGGCAACCCGACCCCGGCTTGCGGCTTTGGGATTGGTTTGGAGCGCGTGATTTTGCTGATGCAGGAATACGGTGTGACGGCCAAACAGACGCCAGATGTATATCTGGTGTTTGCCGGTGAACTGGCAGAAAAACAGGCAATGAGCACCTCGGAAGCCTTGCGCGACGCGGGTCTCAGCGTGGTCATGAATGCAGGCGGCGGCAGTTTCAAATCGCAAATGAAACGCGCGGACAAGAGCGGCGCACGCTACGCGGCGATTCTGGGCGATGACGAAGTGAATGCGGGCGAGATTTCGCTGAAACCCTTGCAGGGGCAGGGCGAGCAGTTACGTTGTAAAGTGAGCGAAGTAGCCGAAAAAATAGGAGGCTGAGATGCAAACGGAAAACAAAAGTTTTTTCAACGCGATGACGATACTAGGTTTGCTGCTCGCCATCGGTATGGCGAGCGCGGCGTTCATCTTAGGTGTGCAAGCCAAGCGTGCGGTTTCTGGCCAGCAGAGCATCACAGTGAAAGGCTTGGCAGAAAAGCCCATCAAGGCAGATAGCGCCGAATGGACGTTGAATATTGGTGTGACCGATGCCACACAGCGCGGCGCATTGAACAAACTGGCAACCGAATTGAAGGTGCTGGAAGGCTTTCTGGAAAAGCAGGGTTTGTCCAATGATAGCTGGACTGTGGACGTGGAAAACATCAATGACCATTATGACGAAGTGTTTGTTAAAGATACGCCGCGCCAGGTAAAGAATGGCTTTGACGCGTTTCAAAGCGTGCATGTGGCAAGCAAGGACTTGATGAAAATAACCAATGCAAACAAGGCCTTGTTGCAATTGCGCGCCGATAATCACCCGGTTACGGCTTCTCCACCCAATTATCTGGTAAGCAATCTGGAAGAAGTGAAAATGTCGCTGATTGCCGATGCCACCAAGAACGCCCGCACGCGTGCGACTGAATTTGTGAAGCAGGATGGCGTGAAAGTGGGCGTGATGAAATCGGCCAGCCAAGGCGCGTTTTACATTCTGCCGGTGGGTGGTGGTGAAAACACGGACGACAGCTATGGTGGGGTTTACGATAAATCTACGATTGATAAAACAGCTAGAGTAGTCGTGACGATTGTGTACAACATCGAATAATGTCAGAAATTCTTAAAATTCAGTCGCTTAACGTCACACCCAAAAGCTCGCCCTCGCGCTTGCTGGTGAACAATGTCGCGCTAATGCTGGAGGCGGGTAAAACAACCTGCATCGTCGGCGAATCTGGTAGCGGCAAGAGTTTGACGGCGTTGAGCGTGATGGGTTTGCTTTCCAGGCAGTTGCAGGCGAGCGGCAGTATATCGTTTCAGGGCCAAGATTTGACGCGGCTTTCAGAGCAGGCGATGCAAAAGATACGCGGCGCAAAAATCGGCATGATCTTTCAGGAGCCGATGACTTCGCTCAATCCGGTGCTGACAGTCGGCTACCAAATCGGCGAGGCATTGACGACGCATCTGGGTTTGAAGAACGCTGCCCTGAAAGCCCGTGTGGAAGCGCTTCTGGAGCAGGTGGGTATTCCTGTAGACCGTTATGGCAGCTATCCTGATGAATTGTCAGGCGGCCAGCGCCAACGTGTGATGATTGCGATGGCGATTGCCTGCGAGCCAGCTTTGTTGATTGCGGACGAGCCGACGACCGCGCTGGATGTGACCGTGCAGGCGCAGATTCTCAAACTGCTGGATGAGCTGAAAACGCGCATGAACATGGCGATGCTGTTTATCACGCATGATTTTGGTGTGGTCTCCGACATTGCCGATGATGTGATTGTGATGTTCCGTGGCGAGATTGTGGAAGCGGGTGATAAAGATACCGTGCTGAACAAGCCTCAGCATCCTTATACCAAGGCCTTGCTGGCTTGCGTGCCGGATGCGGAAGGCAAGAAACAGCTGAAACCGATGGATTACGCTTGGCTGAATGCTGGAGCCGCGGCATGAGCCAGGAAAATTCAAAAGAAGTCTTGGTTGGTAAAAATCTGGTCAAAACCTACACGCAGCGCAGCGGGCGGTTTGGCTTCGGCACCAAACAAGTCAAGGCGCTGGACGATGTGAGCATCAGCCTGAAGGCCGGTTCAACCTTGGCGGTTGTGGGAGAATCTGGCAGCGGAAAGTCCACGCTGGCGCGTTGTCTGTTACAATTGCAGCCTTTTGATAGCGGCGAAGTCTGGTTTCAAGGCACCAATCTGGCGACGCTGGATAAAGAAGCGTTGCGCAGCATGCGCCGCCACATGCAAATGGTGTTTCAGGATCCGTTCGCATCGTTGAACCCACGCATGAAAGTGGGTGAGATTGTGGGCGAGGGCTTGCTGATTCATGGCTTGGGCAATGCAGCAGAGCGCGAAGAAAAGATGCTGCGTATGTTGCAGCGTGTCGGTTTGACAGCGGATGACGCGAAAAAATATCCGCACCAGTTTTCCGGCGGGCAGCGGCAGCGTATCGGTATTGCGCGTGCACTGGTGCTGGGGCCGAAAGTAGTGGTGTGTGATGAGCCGGTTTCTGCGCTGGATGTGTCGATACAGGCGCAAATTCTGTTGTTGCTCAAAGAGTTGCAACAGGAAATGGGCTTGAGTTATTTGTTCATCACGCATGATTTGCGCGTAGTGCGCCACATTGCTAATGAAGTGTTGGTGATGCAGCATGGAAAAGTAGTGGAGTCGGGCGAGGTGGCGCAGATATACAGCGCGCCGCAGCAGGACTACACCAAACAATTATTAAGTGCAATTCCGGGCCGGAAGGCGGCTTGAGGAAGTAAAGGTTTAGAGGAAAAGTATGGCATACGATTTAGAAGAACAGGAACAGTTAGACGAATTCAAGGCTTGGTGGAAGAAGAACGGAAAGCAGGCTACCAATCTGGTGATCGTGGCTTTGCTGGCCTATGTGGCTTGGCAAGGTTACCAGTATTGGCAAAACAAGAAAGCATCCGAGGCATCCGGTATCTATCAAAGCCTGGTAACGATAGATGCAAGCAAGGTTGCCGAAATCAAGGCGCAAGCCAGTAAACTGATGGATGGTTTCAATGGGACGCCGTATGCTGGCCGTGCCGCGGTACTGTTAGCCAAGGCGGAGTTTGTCGGCAAGGACAGCAAGGCGGCTAAAGCTGATTTGCAATGGGCGATCGATCATGCCAAGGAAAGCGCGGTGCAAGCCATCGCCAGCCTGCAACTCGCTAGCATCCTGCTAGAAGAGAAAGACTACGAAAGTGCGCTGAAAGTGCTGGATGGCAAGATGGACGCCGGTTATATTGGGCTGCGCGATGAGATGAAAGGGAATGTTTATCTGGCGCAAGGCAAGCAGGCCGAGGCCAAAAAAGCTTTTGAAAGCGCGCTGAATAATTTGGATGCGGGTGGTGCCATGTATCAGGCTACCAAACTGAAGCTGGAGTCTTTGGGCTAGTGCGTGCATGAAAAAGTCGAATGGTATGATGCTCCGAAAGGTGCGTATTTATTGGCTTGCAGCCGCACTGTTCTTGTCGGCCTGCAGCACGCTGACTGAGCTGAGGCAGGATTTTGCCGACCGTGTGTTTGGTCGTGAGCCGCCCAATCCGCCTGCTGAACTGGAGGATATCAAGCCTACTTATATTGCTAAGGTGGACTGGAGTGCGCAAACCGGTGAAACCGAGAAGTATGACTACACGCCTGCCATGGAGGCGGGAGCTGTGTATATGGCGAATGCCGAGGGAGAGCTAACCAAGCTGGATGTTGCCAACGGGCGCCAATTATGGCGTGTGAATGTAGGCGAGCGTATTAGCGGCGGCGTGGGTGTCGGTGGTGGCGTCTTGATGGTGGGCACCGCCAAAGGCAATGTGCTGGCCTACGATTATTCCGGCAAAGAGTTGTGGAAAGCTAAGGTTTCTAGCGAAGTGCTAAGTGCGCCGCGTTATTTTGATGGCATGGTGATCGCACGCGCGGGAAACAATCAGATATTTGGGCTAGACGCGGCCAATGGTGAGCGCAAATGGGTCTATGAACGCGCGACACCGGCCTTGACGTTGAGAAGCAGCGTGGGCGTAGTAGTGGATGGTGGAGCGGTCTATGCTGGCTTTCCGGGTGGGAAAATGGTGGCTTTGCGTGCCGATAATGGCAAGCTGATTTGGGAAAGCACCGTGGCACAGCCTAAGGGCGTCACGGAAATAGAACGTATCGCGGATATTACCAGCGTGCCGTTTGTGGATGGCCCGCTAGTCTACGCGGTGGCTTATCAAGGCAAGCTGGTAGCAGCGGATAGACGTAGCGGCAAAGTGTTGTGGGCGCGCGACCTTTCCAGTTACACCGGACTGAACGCGCAAGATGGGCGCATTTACAGCGCGCACACCTTGGGTGCAGTGTACTCACTGGATTATGAAACCGGAAAGACCTTTTGGCGCCAAGGCGCATTATCCAATCGTCGCATTAGTATGCCGATTCCGTTGAATGGCCTAGTCGCAGTTGGCGACCTGGAAGGCTATGTACATTTCTTAAGCCACGAAAACGGTGCTTTTGCCGCACGCATCAAAGTGGATGGCGATGCGGTGATGTCCATGATTCCGGGCAATTCGGTTAACCAGGTAATTGTTGCGACCCGTGGCGGCGGGCTATATGCAGTTTCCACCACTGCACTTGGCATAGCGCCTCAGACTGCACCAAAAACGCAGCCAAGTACGGATGATGTATCCAAACCGGGGATCCAGTTGAAAGAGCAAAGCAAAACGGATATTGAGAAAACCATTACTGAAACAATTGAGCCTGCCCAGCAAGCCCCAGCTGACACCGGAACAAACACTGACAGTATCATGTTCAAGAAAGACCCGTTGGCAGTACCAGACAGTGTCCCCCCGGGTTCAGATCAGCAATAATCATGTTACCTACCATCGTACTGGTTGGCCGCCCCAATGTCGGTAAATCTACCTTATTTAACCGCCTCACCAAGACGCGCGATGCGCTGGTGGCCGATTTGCCTGGCCTGACGCGTGATCGCCATTATGGGCGAGGTTTAGGGGCAAGCCGCCCATATTTGGTGATTGACACTGGTGGCTTTGAACCCAAAGCCGAGGATGGCATCATGCAGGAAATGGCCAAGCAGACCTTGCTGGCCATAGACGAAGCGGATGTGGTGATCTTTCTGGTAGATGGCCGCGCCGGTTTGAGTCCGCAGGAGTATGCAATTGCGGATACGCTCAGGAAGTCGCAACGGCCTGTGCTGCTAGCAGTCAACAAGACTGAAGGCATGCAAAAAGCGATTGTCAGCGCAGATTTTTACGCGCTGGGGCTGGGCGATCCGCTATCTATTTCTTCCGCACACGGTGAAGGTGTGCGTGATTTGGTAGAACTGGCACTTGAAGAAGTTCCAAATATCGAAGAAAACGCAGAAGATACTGCCAATAGCCAAGGCAAACACCCCAGGATTGCTATCGTGGGTCGCCCTAATGTCGGCAAATCCACGCTGGTCAATGCCTTGCTAGGCGAGGAGCGCGTAATTGCGTTCGACCAGCCGGGCACGACACGCGATTCCATCGAAATTGAACTCGAAAAGAATGGCAAGCATTACACGCTGATCGATACCGCAGGTGTACGCAAACGCGGCAAAGTGTTTGAGGCGATTGAGAAATTTTCTGTCGTAAAAACCATGCAGGCGATTGAGGATGCCAACGTGGCTGTGCTGGTGGTAGACGCGCAGGAAGGTATTACCGAGCAGGATGCGCACGTGGCCGCCTATATTCTGGATGCCGGGCGCGCCTTGGTGGTGGCGGTGAACAAATGGGACGGCCTGAAGGACGATGAGCGCGACTGGATTAAAAACGAAATCGACCGCAAGCTGAAGTTTCTGGATTTTGCCAAATTCCATTACGTTTCCGCCTTACGCAAGAAAGGCTTGAATGAGCTGTTAAGTAGCGTGGATGCGGCTTACAAGGCAGCGTTCGCCAAACTGGCCACGCCGCAACTGACGCGCGTGTTGAGCGAGGCCATCGTGCAGCACCAGCCGCCCATTTCGCGCGGCATTCGCCCCAAGCTGCGTTATGCGCATCAGGGCGGCACCAATCCGCCTATTGTGGTGATCCACGGCACGCATGTGGATGCGATCAAAGACAGCTACAGACGCTATCTGGAAGGTATATTCCGCAAGGCGTTCACGCTTACAGGCACGCCATTACGCATCCAGTTCAATCAGGGCGACAACCCCTTCGTGAAGGAAGAAACCCGCAAGCAAGGCGAGGGTTTAGTGACCATGCGCCGCCGCAAGAATGCACAACGTGCTGAATTAAAATCAAAAAAAGAGAAACTTGGCCAGAAAAGCAAATAACCCGGGAGAAGGTCAAGGAAACTTGGCTTTGTCTGGAATTTCTTCTTTCGGTAGCGGATACGCATCTGCAACATAAGCCGGTCCTTTCATGATCATCACCACAATACAGCCGATGGCCGCCAGAATCACGAATATCCAGTGGGTGATGGTGAACGCAATGAACAGGAAGAGCGTTTTGTTGCGGGCCGCTTCACTCACAAAGCTGATATGGTGATAGGTAAAATAGGCAGCTGCCCCCAGTATCAGAGTGCCGATCAGGAAAATTTTCGGTAACATCTTGAATAAACGCCATTCCAGCCCGGCTGGCACACGGGTATAGCCCGGAAGTTTGTTGAAAAATCGTGACATTGAGAATTCTCGATATGGCTGCAAACTATCATACTCTGTTGTTGTGTCAAATTGAAGCTTGATTGCAGAGGGGATGCTGACCGTAAAGCAAATGCCAGTCTGGTTCTTTCCGGCGGTATGAACTATACTGCTGTCGTTGGGTTCGGTAGCACTTATATCCAGGGGGGAGCATGAGTCAAGAAAACGAAGAAAAAGCAGTTAGTGCTTATATTAAATTTCTGGAAAGCAAGCAGGTGGATGCCGATTCGCTGGCAGTGCGTGCAAAATTTGCCCGCAGTTTAAGTCTCTTGCTGAAAGGGAAATCCGGCAGGGCGGATTTCGGTAAGGCGCTGGAGATGATTTCCAGGATTGCAGACAATATTGACCGTCATCAGCAATTGAATATTGCGCGCGAATTCTACCCGTTCTGGACAGATGACATCAAAATGATCGCAGCCATGAGCGAAAGCTATGGTTATGACTTGAGTACAATCAGATTCCGCTCATTGCCTACCAAGCTCGAATGGGAAACGATAGAACAACTCGGCGATGAAAAGCTAAGCGATCAGGAAGATTCGTTGCTGGGAGAATATTCGCAGAATCTGCAGGAACAAAGAGTGGTCGAAACCACGATTCAGGAAAGAATCAGATTGGCCAAGATTGTGTTGCTACGATTGCGCGATATTCCGATTCACAACAATATCACTTATCGCCTGGCTGTGGATGCGACACTGCCGTTATTTGCAGTGGAAGAGCTCAAGCAACGGTTTCTGCAAGTGGTACGGGAGTTTTTCTATATCTGGATAGAAAAAACCGGTGTCCGGACTGCAATGGGGTAAATGTGGCCTAGTACAGGCTTTCCCAGAATTTCCACCACACGCGTTCGTCTTCCCCGATTTTTCCGGTGATCATCGGGTTTTGCGGGTAGTTGGTTTTTAATACGCGCAGCGTGTCATTTTTCAAGTCATCCATACCCATGTAGTCGTAAGCGCTGATGGAGATCACCAGCGCCTCTTCAACGCCGGTAGAGTGTGGGTAGTATTCCAGCACATATTTAGCACGGTTGAGCGCCGCCAGATAAGCCTGGCGCTTCATGTAATAGCGCGCAACATGCAATTCGTGCTGCGACAAGGTATTGACCAGATATACCATGCGTTGTGTAGCATCTTTATAGTACCGACTTTTCGGATAGCGTTCAGTCAGTTCTTTAAAAGCCGCAAAGCTCAATTTCAGCGTTTTTGGGTCACGGTCGCTGATTTCCTGTGCGGTAGCTTTTTCGATAATGCCGCGCTCGTTGAATGACGCCAAGCCTTTCAGGTAATAGGCGTAGTCCACGTTAGGATGGTTCGGGTGCAGTTTGATGAAGCGGTCAGCGGCTGCCGTGCTTGATACCGGGTCGCTTTTTTTGTAATAGGCATAGGCGATCTCCAGCTGCGCCTGTGTGGCATATCTGCCATTGGGAAAGCGCGATTCCAGAATCTGCAGGTAACGTAGCGCCTTGTCATAATCCTTGGACGCCATGTGAACTTCGGCTTCCTGGTAGATGCGGTCAGCAGGCCAGCCTTTGGTGTCGTCCAATTCGGTAGGTTCACCAAAAATGGCACAGCCGGACAGAATTGTTGTTAGAAGTAACAGGATAAAAGGTAAAATACGCTTCACTTGCCGTTTGCCTTTACAGGATGCCAGATAATGAATGCGCATTATAACTGATGCAGGCAGTAACAATCTAATGAACGAGATGACAAATCCAGCATCCTTACAATTTATTATTCCCCAATCATCGGGAGGACAGCGGCTTGACATTGCCTTGCAGTCGCTAATGCCTGACCATTCCCGTAGTCGCCTACAAGCTTGGATCAAGGAGGGATTGGTGACACTGGATGGCGCAAGTGTGACAGCCAAAACTAAGGTGTGGGGCGGAGAGCAGGTTGGTGTGCAAGTGCCGCAAAGCCCGCAGGAAAACGCCTTCGAGCCGGAAAATATCCCACTGAACATTGTTTATGAAGACGATGCGTTGTTGGTTATCAATAAGCCTGCAGGGCTAGTAGTGCATCCTGCAGCAGGCAATTGGACAGGCACGCTGCTGAACGCCTTGCTATTTCATGTGCAGCAGTTGGCGGAGATTCCGCGCTGCGGCATCGTACACCGGCTTGATAAGGATACATCGGGCTTGCTGGTGGTAGCCAAAACGCTGGAAGCACAAACCAGTCTGGTGCGCCAGTTGCAGGCGAGAACCGTGAAAAGGGAATACCGTGCGATTGTGTGGGGGCAGCTATGGCGCAATGGTACGGTAAATCAGCCAGTTGGCCGCAATCCGCATAACCGTTTGAAAATGGCGATTGTCCGCAACGGCAAGCCTGCCGTGACGCGTTACGAGATACTGGAGCGTTTTGGTACCAACACATATCTGCGCTGCAATCTGGAAACCGGCCGCACGCACCAGATCCGCGTGCATATGCAACATCTCAAAGCCCCGCTGGTGGGCGATCCGCTGTATGGCATCGGCAATATTATCCCGCACAAGCTCATGTCTGACACGCTTAAAGAAGCAATTCTTGGCTTCAAGCGCCAGGCGCTGCACGCAATCAAACTCGGCTTGATTCACCCTGTGACGCAGCAGCCGATGGAATGGCAAATCGAACTGCCGGACGACATGAAAGCTTTGCTGGAAGCCATGCGCCATGAGGATGTGGAAGAGGGCGAGACTTTTGATTTCTTGCCAGAAGACCAGCCATATGAGTACGACGAATCGGATGAGGATTGGGAAGATGAAGATTTTGAGGATGATTTAGATGAAGAATAAACCCGACTTTATCCTCCCTGATTGGCCTGCGCCACCCAATGTGAAAGCGTTGCAAACCACACGCGTGGGCGGCGTGAGTCAGCCGCCTTACGATAGTTTGAATTTTGGTATGCACGTCAAGGATAACCCGCTGCATGTGGCACAGAATCGCCAGTTGTTAAGCCAGTATCTGCCAAGCGAACCGGTGTGGTTGAATCAGGTCCATGGTGTCCGTGTGGTAGATGCGGCGTATACCAATTGTGTGCCGGATGCGGATGCCAGCTTTGCCACACAAAAGAATGTGGTGTGCGTCACCATGACGGCGGATTGCCTGCCAGTGCTGCTGTGCGATGTAAACGGCACGGTAGTTTCCGCAGTGCACGCAGGCTGGCGCGGTTTGTGTGATGGTGCTCTGGAAGCCAGTATTGACGCGGTGATTGGAGCATCTAAAATCAAGCAGAATCAGCTCATGGCATGGCTAGGACCCGCCATTGGCCCCAATGCATTCGAGGTGGGCGAGGACGTGCGCCAGCAATTTATCGCGCAGGACAAGCAGGCCGAGGGCGCTTTTAAGCCGCATGGCGACAAGTGGCTGGGTGATTTGTATCGGATTGCGAGGCAGAGGCTGAATCGTAAAGGCGTCACGCAAATCTATGGTGGTGGTTTGTGTACATACACTGATAAAGAGAGATTCTTTTCCTTCCGTCGTGATGGCGATACAGGGCGCATGGCAAGCCTGATATGGCTTGAATAGCCGTATAATAGCGCCTTTCGTATGCTTGATTTCTTATGATGATTTCCGAACTTTCCCCACTCGCCGGAATCGCCTTGTTTAGCTTGCTAGGAGGTGCTTTAAGCGTGCTTGGGGCAGCACTGGTGGCGATGAATGTCAAACAAGCTGCTATTCCTATGCTGATCAGCTATGCGATAGGTGCCATGCTGGGCGCTGTGTTTTTGGAGATTCTGCCGCACGCAGTCTCGCTGGCAACCACACCGCAAGCGGCGACTGCAAGCGTGTTGTTCGGTATTCTGCTGTTTTTTACGCTGGAAAAACTGGTGCTGTGGCGACATTGTCATGGCGACCATTGCGAGGTGCATGCGCCGCATGACGAGGCACATTGCCCGGATCATGTGTCAGATGATAATTCACATAAATTTAGAGCAGTGACAACGCCACGCCCTAATATCACAGCGCATCACCATCACCACGACCATGGTCGCAGCGGCACCATGATTATGATTGGTGATACTTTCCATAATTTTGTGGATGGTGTGCTGATTGCCAGTGCTTTTGTGGCGGATATCAAACTGGGTATTGTTACTGCGCTTGCCATTATTGCCCACGAAATCCCCCAGGAAGTCGGTGATTTCCTCATTTTGCTACACTCCGGATACAGCAGAAAAAAAGCGCTTTGGTTTAATTTGGGCAGTAGCCTGGCTACTTTGCTAGGTGGGGTGCTGGCGTATTATTTCCTGCAGCAGATGCAATCGTTAGTGCCATATATTTTAAGCATCGCGGCAGCCAGCATGTTGTATGTGGCGGTAGCGGATCTGATTCCCACCTTGCACAAGCGCACCGAGTTAAAAGCTACTGTGGCGCAATTAGCGCTGATTTGCCTGGGCGTAGTTTCTATTGTGCTGGTAGGTGCGGTACTTGAGCATTAAGAGGTAGATTTAAATGAGTAAACTCCAAAAAGTCGGTTTTGTTTCGTTAGGTTGCCCCAAAGCGGGTTCAGATTCAGAACGTATCCTCACACAGTTGCGTGCCGAGGGCTACCAGATTTCCAGCAGCTATGAGGATTCTGACCTGGTAGTGGTCAACACCTGTGGCTTTATTGATTCCGCCGTGCAGGAAAGCCTGGATGCGATTGGCGAAGCGCTTAACAAGAACGGCAAAGTGATTGTGACCGGCTGCCTGGGCGCGAAGAAAGACGTGGTCACGCAAGCGCACCCCAACGTGCTGGCGGTCACTGGCCCGCACGCGATGGAGGAGGTGATGACGCACGTGCATGCGCACCTGCCTAAGCCGCACGATCCTTATACTGATCTGGTGCCACCGCAAGGTATCCGACTCACGCCTAACCATTATGCCTATCTCAAGATTTCCGAAGGTTGCAATCACCGCTGCAGTTTCTGCATCATCCCGAGCATGCGTGGTGATCTGGTCAGCCGCCCGATAGGTGAGGTGATGAACGAAGCGGAAGCATTGGTGAACGCTGGTGTTTCCGAGATTCTGGTGATTTCGCAGGATACTTCTGCCTATGGCGTGGATGTCAAATATCGTACTGGCTTCTGGAATGGTCGCCCACTCAAGACGCACATGACGGCACTCAGCAAGGCGCTGGGTGAGCTGGGCGTGTGGGTTCGCCTACATTATGTTTATCCGTATCCGCATGTGGATGATGTGATTCCGCTGATGGCGGAAGGCGCGATTCTGCCGTATCTGGATGTGCCGTTCCAGCATGCCAGCCCTCGTATCCTCAAACTGATGAAGCGCCCGGCAAGCAGCGAGAACAACCTGACCAGAATCAAGGCGTGGCGCGATGTCTGCCCGGAAATCGCCATTCGCAGTACCTTCATCGTCGGTTTTCCCGGCGAGACGGAAGATGATTTCAAACAACTGCTGGATTTCATGGAAGAAGCGCAACTGGATAGGGTAGGCGCATTCGCTTACTCCGCCGTGGATGGCGCCAAGGCCAACGAGCTGCCGGACCACGTGCCGGAAGAAGTGAAGCAGGAGCGCCTGAGTCGCTTTATGGAAGTGCAAGAGCGTATCAGTGCCGCCAAGATTCAGGCCAAAGTTGGCAGCCTGCAGGCAGTTTTAGTGGATGAGATCACCACGGATGATGACGACAATATCATCGCCATCGCCCGCACCAAGGCCGATGCACCGGAGATTGATGGCGTGGTCTATCTGCAGGATGCGGAAGGCTTGAACCCGGGCGATTTTGTGGATGTGCAGATTTTAGGCGCGGATGGGCATGATTTGGTGGGTGGTCCACCGGCTTTAGAATAACTTTTCCGCAAGTGCTTATTGATTGATTTTGTGATCGATAACAAATAAAAAACCCCACATGAGAGTGGGGATTTTTAACATAAAGTTATTAATTATGCCGATGCTCTTTTTCTTAGGCCAACCAGACCAACTAGCGCAGAACCGAACAACCAAACTGCACCAGGCAATGGTACGCGACCAACATCGACTGTGCCTAACGATTTCCCATTACGTATGCATAATCGAGTGTGATGGATTCCCCTTTAAGAATGCTTCCCAAATAAAACGCAAGGCCAATTGTGTAATCACCATCACCATCGTTATTTCCATTCAGATAAAAATCGGGGTCTAGTAACCAGGATCGAGAAATGCCGGTGTTATGATCTAATGATGATGTGGTATACAGGGCAATAGGCAAGCCAGTATTAAGCCCCAAGGCGTGCACCCAATCCTCCTCCGCCAACCCGGCAATAATATTTCCCCGGTTATTCTCGGTGAAGTAGGTTCCAAATGTGTTTACGTCAGGATCAGGATCTAATGTGCGCAAGAACGATACTCCAGTTAAATCTTGAGTAGCAGTGATAACAGTTGAAATGTTAATTCTTTCAGCATTGTCTGCAAAAGAGTATGCATGGCTAATCGTGAAGTAGTCACTGTATTGACCGCTCCATGTGGCAGAATTTGTACTACCGCTACTGGTATCGGTCGGGCCGGAAACAGTCGCTATACTCGATCCACCAGAGTTGTTATTGTACACTTGGCCTGTTTGATCGCTCTTGACTGTAAATCCTTCCCATGGAGTGCCGGGTGTTAGGTAGTCATTAACCCCAAAGTTTTGTGTACCCGTTTTGTCGTATAAAATGCCCGGAGATGTGGTACCACCTGAGCCAAGTGTACCTACATCATTTACGCCAGCTTTAACATAATTACCTACCAATGTAACCGGTGCGGCAAATGAATTGACGGAAAACGCTGCAAGCAGTGCCATTGCAACGCCAGTTAGCTTTTTCATGATATTTTCCTCCATTGTTAATAACCTTTGATGGATCAATTCTCGAACATCCATCTGGTACCAGCAATAGCCCATTTGGGTCAGGAGAGCTAGTGTTTGGGCGTGCGTTAGGTGCTTGAAATGTATTGATTTCGTCCGATAGGGAAGTGGCAGATATCTCGACCTATTTTCACGGATTGTGACGTAAAGGAAAGGAGTTACCATTTGGTTTAATTACAAACACTATTAGCCTGGAAGCTCTTCTCAGATTGTCTTGCAGGGTAGATGGTTTTTGCAATGAAGTTGTTATTGACGTTTATCGTAAGCTTCTTGTGCAGTAAGCACGGCTTCAATATTAGCTTCCGACCAGGTTTTAATCGTATAAAGCAAGTCTTTGAGCGTGTGTCCTAGCGGGGTGAGGGCGTATTCCACATGCGGCGGGACGGTGGGGTGAACGGTGCGGGTGATCAGGCCATCACGCTCCAGTCCGCGCAGGGTTTGTGTGAGCATCTTTTGCGAGATGCCTTCAATCTCGCGCTTCAGCTCACTAAAGCGCTTGGTTTCTTCTTTCAGCAGAATCATTACCAGCACAGTCCATTTGTCGGCGATTCTATTCAACACAAGGCGTGTAGGGCAGTGTTCCTGATATGCGCAGGCGGTGACTTTTTCTGGTAATTCGTTAGGTTTCATTTTAAGTGTTATCCATTAGTATCTATTAAGTGACTATATAATGTTTTGGTGCCTACTTACTTTTAGTAACTATTGTAATTACAATGGCAAAAAATTCAATAGTAAAGGAGCTGGCAATGGCATCTATCTTCGTGGTTTATCACAGTGGTTATGGTCACACCGCCAAGCAGGCTGAGGCAGTAGCAAAAGGGGCGGGTGCGGATTTGATTGCGATTGACGCGAATGGCGATATCACAGAGGCCGATTGGGCTAAGCTGGATGCGGCCAAAGCGATTATTTTCGGTTCCCCAACCTACATGGGCACAGTAAGCTGGCAGTTCAAGAAGTTTGCCGATACCAGTTCAAAGCGCTGGTTCACACAAGCCTGGAAGAACAAGGTTTTCGCTGGCTTCACCAACTCCGCCACCATGAATGGCGACAAGGGCTCGACTATTCAGTACATGGTGACTTTGGCTATGCAGCACTCCGGCGTGTGGGTGGGTACGGGCTTGATGCCAGCCAACAATAAGGCTGCCAAGCATGGGGATGTGAATTTTGTAGGTGGGTTTACAGGCGCGTTAATGACAACGCCAAGTGACGCGGGTGTTGATGAAGTAAATGCAGGTGATCTGGAAACTGCGAGATTGTTGGGTGCACGCGTTGCAGAACTGGCAGCTAAACTGTAAACAGGTCGGCCAAGGCAGCGTTTGGTCGCTCGCTATCGGCGCGTGCTTCCAGAAAGTCTAGTGTGTAAGGACAGCGTTGTGGCTTTTTAGCTGCTTTACGTTTTTTGGGAGTGTCAGGATTCAAATCGATATAAGGCGTTTGGCTGACGCGCAGATAACCGGAAGTGGCCAGTTTTTGTGCGGTGGTTTCAAACAGGCTTAACGGGTTATCGATATTTTGGAGGGTAACAGTACCTTTGCTGACTTTCAGCACGTTGTACATCACGAACTTGCTGGCGGTTTGCTTGCCGTACACTTCGCCTGCATGAACTTGCATTATTTTCCTCGTGAATTTAGGCAAATTGTTACAGTAATTTGATAGATATTACTGCTAACTTAATGAAATGACAACAAATTTATTTTAAAAAAAATTATAGCGGCGTATGATACAGCCAAATAATTGCATTAACCAAAAAGGGTAAGCACATGCATGTGCATCAACGATTAGGGCTGACAGCTATTATGCTGCTGCTAACGGCTTGTGAACAAAAACCGGTAACCCCTGCAGGGCCGCCTGCCATGCCTGCTATGCCGGTGAGTGTGATTACGGCAGAAGCTGCAACAGTGCCTATTAGTGTGGAAGCTGTGGCGCAGCTGGAAGGTGCGAAAGAGGTGGAGATTCGTCCGCGCGTTGGCGGTATCTTGCTTAAAAAGATGTTCGAGGAAGGTGAGCCTATCAAGGCCGGGCAGACCATGTTCCAAATCGACCCGGAGCCGTTCAGGATCGCGCTGGCCAATGCCAAAGCTATGCAGGCGCAGCAGAGCGCCCGTGTAACCCAAACGCAGCGTGAATCCTCGCGGTTAAAGGATTTGCTGACAACACAATCGATCAGCCAGCGCGAATATGACAATGCGGCATCCGACCATGCTATTGCCGGGGCGGGAGCTTTGCAAACGCAAGCAGCCGTGCGCGAGGCCGAGCTGAACCTTTCCTATACCGATGTGAAAGCGCCGGCCAGCGGCATCGCCGGGCGCTTTCTGCTTTCCGAAGGTGCGTTGGTTTCTGCCAATACCACTTTGCTGACGACCATTGTGCAGATTTCGCCGATTTGGGTACGTTTCAGTTTGTCTGAATCTGAGTTGGCACAATTGGGCGGCACACTCACCGAGAAAAGTGTGCAAGAAGTCAAAATCGTGTTGCCGGATGGTACCGAATATAGCGAGACAGGCAAGCTGAATTTTGCTGCCAGCCAGATTGACCCGGCGCTGGGTACGCAACAATTGCGCGCTGAATTTGCCAATAAAGACAAAAAGCTCCTGCCAGGCCAGTTTGTAAGGGCCAGAGTAATGACCGGCACGAAGGAGGGTGTGTTTCTGGTGCCGCAAACAGCAGTGCTGACTGGCGACCAAGGTAAGTTTGTTTATGTGGCTGAGAAAAGCAAAGATGGCAAAACTAACGTTGGTATCCGCCCTGTGAAGGAGGCTGGCTGGCAAGGCAAGGACTGGGCTGTGGAAGGCTTGAATGCGGGAGATCAGGTGATTGTGGATAATATCATCAAACTGCGCCCAGGGTCTGAAGTGGCGCCACATCCATTTGGTATGCCGCCGCCAATGTCACCCGCTGCTAATCAATCTGCCGGACAAAAACACTAGCGATGACAAAATTCTTTATTACTCGGCCGATCTTTGCTTCGGTACTCTCCATCATTATCGTGTTGGTGGGTCTGGCTGCGGCATTCAAGTTGCCAATTGCGCAATATCCGCAAATCGCGCCACCTACGGTTTCCATTACGGCGACTTACCCAGGCGCTAGTGCGGATACGCTTTCTAAGACTGTAGCTGCACCGATAGAGGAGCAGTTGAGTGGTGTGGATAACCTGCTGTATTTCAATTCCAGCTCAGATTCAAGCGGAACCTTGAACATTACCGCCACGTTTGAAGTGGGCACGGATATTGACCAGGCTACCTTCAATGTCAGCAATCGTGTCAATATCGCTACACCACGCCTGCCGGATGAGGTGCGTCGTAACGGCTTGATTGTACAAAAGAAATCCAACGATATTCTGCTGGTGGTGATGCTGACCAGCAAGGACCCCAAGCATGATCGTTTGTTCCTGAGCAACTACGCGACCTTGAATGTGCTGGATGAGCTAAAGCGCATCAAGGGTGTGGGGGATGTGCTGGTGTTCGGTGGACAGGATTATTCCATGCGCGTGTGGCTTAAGCCGGACCGGATGGCGCAGCTGGGCGTGAGCACCAGTGATATTGCCGCGGCTATTAATGCGCAGAATAATCAGTATGCGGCAGGCAAGATTGGTGCAGACCCAGCAGTTCAAGGGCAGCAGCTGGTTTATACGGTTACGGCAAAAGGCCGCATGACCGAGCCTGAGGAATTTGGCAATATTATCGTGCGCGCCGATGGCCCGCGCGGCGTGCTGTACCTGAAAGATGTCGCACGTATCGAATTGGGCGCGCAAAACTACAACGTGACTTCTGCGCTGGATGGTCAAACTGGCGTGGCTATTCCGATTTTCTCGCAGAATGGTGCTAACGCTCTGGAAACGGCGAAAGCCATCAAGGAGAAGATGGCCGAGCTGCAAACGCATTTTCCGCAAGGCCTGACCTGGAATATTCCTTATGACACCAGTGACTTTGTCAAAGCGACCATCGACGAGGTATTGTATACCTTTGGTGAGGCGCTAGTGCTAGTGGTGCTGGTGGTGTTCCTCTTCCTGCAAAGCTGGCGCGCGACGTTGATTCCGATGATTGCGGTACCTATCTCTATCATCGGCACGTTTGCCGGTTTATACATGTTCGGTTTCTCTATTAATCTGCTGACGCTGTTCGCGATGATTCTGGCGATTGGTATCGTGGTGGATGATGCAATCGTCGTGCTGGAAAACACCGAGCGCTTGATGCGTGAAGAAGGGCTGGCGCCTTTCCCTGCTGCATTAAAGTCTATCCAACAGGTGGAAGCAGCGGTCATCGCCATTGTAATGGTGTTGTGTGCGGTGTTCGTACCTGTGGCCTTTTTGGGGGGTATCGCAGGGGAGTTGTATCACCAGTTTGCCGTGACTGTGGCGATTTCGGTGGTGATTTCGGGTTTTGTGGCACTTACTTTGACGCCAACTTTATGCGCAATGATTCTGAAGCAAGGCCATGCTGAGAATCGCTTCTTTAAATGGTTTAACCGAGAATTTGCCCGCTTTACACACTTTTACACGAATACGGTCAATCTGACGTTGCGCCATAAGCTCATAGGCGCATTGGTGTTTGGCGGTATTTTGCTTGCTGTAGCTGGCCTTTTGCGCATTGTGCCTGGCAGTTTTGTGCCGCCAGAGGACCAAGGCTATGTGATTACGCTGGTGGTGATGCCAGATGGGGCGACTTTGAGTCGCACTGCCAAAACAACAGAAGCTGTGCGTCAGGCGGTTGCCACTGATCCGGCGGTAGCGCATGAGTTTGCGGTGAACGGGCTGGAGCTGCTGACATTCTCCAACAAAACCAATGCCGCTACCATGTTTGTGCGGTTGAAAGACTGGAAGGAACGCACAACAGCAGCGCAGGATATGGTTGGCAAGCTGTTTGGCATCGGCATGAGCCAGCCTGACGGCATGGCATTCGCTGTGAATCCACCTTCGATACGTGGTTTGGGCGCAGCAGGTGGTTTTGAGGTGTATGTGCAAAGCAAAAGTGATACCGACCCGATTAAGCTGGCTGCTGTGATGAACGGTTTTATCGAAGCTGCTAAATCGGAACCTAAGCTGGCGCCGATGAATACGTTCTTTCGCCCCACGGTGCCGCAATTGCGCATTGAGGTAGATGAGGCGAAAGTGATCTCGCAACATGTGCGTATTGCCGATATTTACGCTACTTTGCAAAGTACGATGGGTTCATACTACGTCAATGACTTCAACCGTAGCGGTCGCACGTATCGTGTGCAATTGCAGGCAGAAGCGCCGTACCGCATGAAGCCGGAAGACTTGGGAAAAGTGTATGTGCGCAGCCAACCCACAGCTGATAATCCGAATGGCAACATGATTCCACTCTCTGCGTTGAGTACGGTGCACAATATCGTTGGCGCAGAGCAATTGGAGCGCTATAATGGCTTGCTGTCCGCCAAAATCTTTGGCAGTGGTGCAGCCGGTGTTAGCTCGGGTGATGCAATCGCAGCCGTCGAGAAGTTGGCCAAGGAACACTTGCCGGATGGTTACCAGATTGCATGGACTGGTCAGGCTTATCAGGAGAAGCGCACGGGTTCGGCAGCAGTGTTCGCATTTGGCTTTGCCATCATCATGGTGTTTCTGATTCTGGCGGCCCAATTTGAAAAATGGTCATTGCCGCTTGCTGTTATCATGGCGGTGCCATTTGCGCTAACAGGCGCTTTGCTCGCTGTATTCTTGCGTGGTATGACCAATGATATTTACTTCCAGATTGGGCTAATTACGCTCATTGGTCTTGCCGCGAAAAACGCGATTCTAATTGTGGAATTTGCCAGCCAGAAAATGGAGCAGGGTATGGCGCTGTTGCCAGCTGCGCTGGAAGCCGCACGGCTACGTTTCCGCCCTATTGTGATGACTTCCATGGCCTTTGTGCTGGGTATCGTGCCACTGGTGTTTGCTACCGGCGCGGGAGCGGCGGCACGTCAAAGCATGGGTACGGGTGTGTTTGGAGGCATGATTCTGGCGACTTTCGTAGCGACAATTTTCATTCCCCTGTTCTTTAGCTGGTTAAGCGGTAATGGGGTTCGTCAACACGGCCATGCGCATGATGCAGAGATTCTCGGAGGCCGGTCATGATGCGGCTTCTGGCAATGATGCTGTTGATTACGCTGGCAGGTTGCAAAGCGTTGGGGCTGGATTATTTCCGCCCGCAGCCCAAACTGCCCGCCACGTATGGCGAGAAAAACGATATCCAAGCCGAGGCGCAGGTGATGCGCGCCTGGTGGACGCATTTCAACGATGCCAAGTTGAATGAACTGGTGGACGCGGCCTTAAAGAATAACCCGAACGTGCAACTGGCGACCGCGCGTATCGCCGAGGCCGATGCATCGTTGCGCGAGACCGGCTCATATCTGTTGCCGGAGGTGTATTTGTCTGCCGATGCGACGCGCAGCAAGGTGACGGAAAAGGGTGCGTTCCCGACTTTTGTTAGCCCGATACGCAACAACTACCAGCTGGGCTTGAACACCAGCTATGAGATCGATTTCTGGGGCGAGTTGAAACGCAACAAGGAAGCGGCATCTGCCAATGTCTACGCGGCGCGTCAGGCCAAGGAAGTGACAGATTTGAGCTTGGTAGGGCTGGTGACGGGCAACTACCTGCAGATACGCGGGCTGGATGCGCAAATCGCCCTGACCGCGCAGAACCTTGTTAGCCGCAAGGAAAGCCTGGCCTTGACGCAGCGTCGTTTGGCGGGCGGTGTCGCCAGTACGCTGGAGGTGAGCCAGGCGGAAACCGCGGTCAGCAACCTGCAGGCGCAAGGGTTTGAGCTACAACGCTTGCGTGCGGTGGCGCTGCACCAGTTGGCGATTTTGACCGGCGTGCTCGATTTGCAGCTGGACGCCGTGGATATTCGCCAGCTGCCCATGCCGCCGGAGCCGCCAGCCGGGCTGCCATCCGAGCTGCTGGAACATCGCCCCGATATACGCCAGGCCGAGCAGCAACTGATTGCGCAGAACGCCAAGATAGGCGCGGCCAAAACGGCTTTGTATCCTTCCATCACGCTCACGGGGCAATACGGCTTCGAGAGCTTGCATCTGAGCGATTTGCTTACATCCGGCGCGCGTATCTGGACGCTGGGTTTGGGGCTGGATTTGCCGATTTTCGATTACGGCAGGCGCAAAGCGCGGGTGGCGGGTGCCGAAGCACGCGAACAGCAAGCGCTGGCGCAATATCAGATCGCGATTCAGAACGCGTTCAAGGAAGTGAACGACGCGCTTGTCAGCCGCCGTTTGAATCTGGAACGCGAGCAAGCTTTGTGGCAAAGCGAGCAATCCTCCAAAAAAGCGTTGAATGTGGCCGATAACCGCTATAAATCAGGCTACTCGTCGTATCTGGAGGTGCTGGACGCGCAACGCGTTTACAACGAAGCCGCGCAATCCGCCATTCAGGCAAGGCAGGCCACGCTGCTGGCTTGCGTGGAACTGTTCAAATCGCTGGGCGGCGATTGGCGGCCGGAAGCGGCCAGTGTCAGGCCGTAGCAGGCAGCGCGACCTTTACCCAGTCATCCATGGAGAGTGCGGGTTTTCCCAGACGCACTTTTTTTGTGGTGCCCATTGTGGTGACCAGGTAATCACGGTTAGGTTGAAAATGCACCTTGGGCAGAATCAGGCAAGGTTGATCGCAGACTTTTTCTTCCTGGGCAACGTAAATGCCCTGAATCAGGCCGGCGTCTACGGTGCTTGGCCGATAGTTGTCGTCAGCCTGGAATCTGCCGGTTTGGCCGAATATGTCGGAACCGGGTGCAAGCCGCAATTGTGCCGGAGCGGGTTGCCTGGAAAGGATTTCTACGCTGACTCTCAGCTGGTTGCTGCTGGTGGCACGCACGGATTTGATGACGCCGACAGCGACTTTGCTGGGGTCTTCATCGTCCGCAACCCCAATCAGGCGTTCTGGCCTGGCCAAAATGTTGCTGTATTTGTTGACACGCATGCCCATGCCTTTGCTGCTTTCGTCTGTAATTACCCAGGTGTCCAGCGTGCCGCTGTTAACCACCAGCGTGCTGGTGTCACGCAGGGTTGTGTGCGCCAGCAGGCGGTCATCCAGCGATTTGCCATCTATCGACATGCGGAGCCCATTGGCAATGCGGCTGGCATTCAGCACCTGATTGCAAACTTTTTCGATCCCAGCATTGACCTTGACCGATTTTGAGACGGCTTCGCGGGTTTCCCTGCGGCGCTGCCGCACGTAATGTTGTTTCGACCATTCCGCCAGTAGGATTTTCAGGGTTTCGTTCAGGCGGCGTACGCTGTCAATGTGTGCCGGTACGAGGCTTTCCGGCATTTCGCCACGGTCTGTCACGGTAATCGCAACCGTTATCTGCTTTTCCAGCTCGTCCAGCTCCCAGTAACGATACTGTTCGCCAAGGTCTGCCGTGCGCATGCGTTTGGCCGGCGCGTCTTTGCTGATGTCGCTGTAAAAAAGATATTGTTCCGGGGTGTACACATTGCTGATGTAGGCGCGTGTCAGCCACTGGTGCAGCACTTTGCTGGCAATTTCCACCTGATGTCGGTTGAGTGATTGCTGGATAAGCTGTCCCAACATCAATACTTGCAGCAACTGCGCAGAGAATGTGGTGGACGGGCTACCCGGAAAAAGGCAAATCGGGGTGTTTAGCAAGTGACGGCGTTGGGCCAATTGCAGCAAGGTATATAGCTGTAACCAGACTTTGGCCGGGGAGGCGGATTGGCTGAACATGCGCCACTTGATCATCTGGTTGGCTGCGTACACGGTGCGCATTATCAGCAATAACGGCAAGTTTTGTTCCTGCGTGTCGCTATTGGGTAGCACGGTGTGCTCAATGGCGCGGAGATGGGCAACATAGGATTGGCGACAATACGAATAGCAAGTCTCGTTGATGCTGGTTTCAATGTCCGGCTTCAGGTTGCCTACCGTGACGTATTGCGAGGCAAGCTTGTCCAGGCGCGGTTGGTTGAGTTCTTCTAGGGTGATTAGCCAAGCAACTTTCTGTTCCCAGCTAATGCCGGCATCTTCTGCCACGGTGAGGATTTTCTGCGCGGAAACACGCAGCACGTCCAGATCTGCCATCTCGGTCAAATCGTCGAGCCAGTCGAAAATAGGCGGTACAGCGCTATTTTTTTTATTACCAATCAGGCGTGAAAATAGGTTTTTCATGTGTGGTGGTGAATCGGAAATGTCACGATTCTAATATGCTGGTAGAAAATATAACCGTAAGATATTGAAAAATCAAGGTTAGTGATATTGATATTTACGATATTCCCACATTTATTGGATAGGCCGGGCGTGGTAAAATATCAGCCTTATTCAATCTGTCGCTTTAATGTTCATGACTGTTCGTACCCGTTTTGCTCCTAGCCCCACCGGCTATCTTCACATTGGTGGCGCCCGCACCGCGCTGTTTTCCTGGGCTTATGCCAAAAAACATGGCGGCCAGTTTATTTTGCGTATCGAGGATACCGATGTGGCGCGCAGCACGCCAGAAGCCGTGCAGGCGATTCTGGATGGCATGCACTGGCTGGGGCTGGATTACGACGAAGGCCCGTATTACCAGATGCAGCGCATGGGTAGGTACAAACAGGTGATCCAGCAGATGCTGGCTTCCGGCGCGGTCTATCATTGCTATACCTCGCCTGAAGAACTGGAAGCCATGCGCGCCCGTCAGATGGAGGCAGGCCTGAAGCCCAAGTACGACGGCACTTGGCGGCCGGAGCCGGGCAAGACTTTGCCCACGCCGCCTGCGGGTGTTAGCCCGGTGGTGCGCTTTCGTAACCCGCAAAGCGGTGCCGTGGCGTGGGATGACTTAGTGAAAGGCCGCATCTCCGTGGCCAATGAGGAGCTGGACGATTTTATTATCGCCCGCGCCGACGGTACGCCGACTTACAACTTCTGCGTGGTGGTGGATGATTGGGATATGGGCATCACGCATGTGATTCGCGGCGACGACCATGTGAACAACACCCCGCGTCAGATCAATCTGCTACAAGCTCTGAGCGCGCAGATTCCGCAGTATGCGCATCTTTCCATGATTTTGGGCGATGACGGCCAGAAGCTCTCCAAGCGCCACGGCGCGGTGAGCGTGACGCAGTACGACGATGACGGCTATTTGCCGGAGGCGGTGCTGAACTATCTGGCGCGCTTGGGCTGGAGCCACGGCGACGACGAAGTGTTTGATATGCAACAGTTTTGTGCGTGGTTCGATCTCGACCATATCACGCCATCCGCCGCGCAGTTCAATACCGAGAAACTTAATTGGCTGAATGCGCATTACATCAAAATTGCAGATTTGGATAAACTGGCGGAAAAAGTGGCATCCCGCCTGACCAAGCTGGATGCGGCTCCCGGGGTATCATCCAAGTTGGCCGATGTGCTGGCTTTGTATCGCGACCGCGCAAATAATCTGAACCAATTAGCCGCAGACATTGCCTATTTCTATCGCAAACCTCAAATCAACCAAGCGGATGCCGATAAACATATCGTTGCGGAGGTGA
>JBGAVM010000035.1:0-8482 GCA_044228125.1 Methylophilus sp. | reverse complement strand
CATACGGTGGAAGGCTGGCTGGAAGGTTACCTGCTGACTGGCCGCCATGGATTTTTTTCGACTTATGAGTCATTTGTGCATGTGATTGATTCTATGTTCAACCAGCATGCCAAGTGGCTCGCCATGTCCAAGGCAGTGCCCTGGCGCGCCCCGGTTTCATCGCTCAACCTGCTGATTACTTCTACCGTCTGGCGGCAGGATCATAACGGCTTTACCCATCAGGATCCGGGCTTTCTCGACATCGTCGTGAACAAAAGCCCAGAGGTCACGCGCATCTACCTGCCGCCCGATGTAAATTGTCTGCTATCCGTGGCCAATCATTGCCTGAACAGCACCGATTACATCAACGTCATCGTCTGCGACAAGCAGAAACACCTGCAGTATCTGGATATGGATGCGGCCATCAAGCATTGCACCAAGGGCGTCGGCATCTGGGAATGGGCCAGCAACGATGCGGGTGCCGAACCGGATCTGGTGATGGCATGCGCTGGCGACATTCCCACCAAGGAAGCCCTGGCAGCCACTTTGTTGCTGCGCGAACATTTTCCACAACTTAAAATACGTTTCGTCAACGTGGTAGATTTGTACAAACTCACACCACAAAGTGAGCATCCGCATGGTCTTTCTGATCGCGATTTCGATAGTCTGTTTACGACAGATAAACCGATTATTTTCAATTTTCACGGCTACCCCTACCTGATTCACCGCCTGACTTACCGCCGCACCAATCACGACAATCTGCATGTGCGTGGTTACAAGGAAAAAGGCAGCATCAATACGCCGCTGGAACTGGCGATCCAGAACGAAATTGACCGTTTCAGCTTGGCCATTGCAGCGATCAACCGCATCCCCGCCTTGCAAACGATTGGTGCGCATGTGCAGGAGAAGCTGCGCAACCGGCAGATTGAATGCCGCAACTATGCCTATGAATACGGTGTGGATTTGCCTGAAGAAGATAATTGGACATGGCCGAGCTAAATATACTCACTATCAACAGCGGCTCGTCCAGCCTCAAGGCGAGTCTATTTTTGCCCGATGGCAAGCGGCGAGACTTTCGCTATTCGTGCCGGAACGCCTGCCAGCATGCCGAGGCATTTGATGCTTTGATGCGTGATTTAGGCGGCGCGCAACCGACAGTAGTGGGACATCGGTTCGTGCACGGCGGAGAAATTACCGATGCCGCACGCCTCATCGATGTGGATGAGCGTGCGCGGCTGGAGAGCATCGCTTATCTCGCGCCATTGCATATGCCTGTTAACCTGCTGGGCGTGGATTTGTGCACCGCACGGTTTAACGCACCTCAGATCACCTGCTTTGACACGGCCTTTCACGCCACGCTGCCTGAGATGGCCTACCGCCTGCCGATTCCGCAGGCACTTAAACTGCGCCGCTATGGCTTCCACGGCCTGAATTACGCCTATGTCGCACGGCAGCTGCCCGAACTTCTTGGCGCTACCGCACAAGGTTGCATCGTGGTGGCACATCTGGGCAATGGTGCCAGCCTGTGCCTGTTAAAAAACCTGCGCTCGATGGATACCAGCATGGGCTATACGCCAGCTGGCGGCATCCCGATGGCAACCCGCAGCGGCGACCTCGATCCTGGCGTGATGCTGGAACTAGCCAAACGTTATGACGATGCTGAGCTATCCACGCTGGTTTATGAGCAGATGGGCTTGCTTGCGCTGTCAGATGGCGAAGATAGCGAAATGTCCGTGCTGGTAAAAAGCAGCAGCAAGAGCGCCCGGTTTGCGGTGGAATATTTCGCGCGCCAGGTGCGTGGCGTAATTGGCAGCTACGCCGCCAAGTCCGGCGGCATCGATGGCCTGGTTTTTACTGGTGGCATCGGTGAGCATTCAGCACTGGTACGTGCACTAATTTGCGAACCGCTGGGGGTTCTTGGATTCGGCCTAAATAAAGAAGCCAATCAGGCACATTTAACAAGATTAAATACGCCCTCTTCCAAACCGGTTTTAGTGATCCCTGCCGACGAAGAAGCCGAGATTGCAAGGCTGGCCACAGGCCTGATGGCGACTATTCGCCCAAATAAAAACGACATGGAAATGCTAAACAATACACAAGTAAACAACACACAGATGGTGATGTCATAAACAACGAGAATCTGAGGAGATGAACGATGACAGCGCAAGTGATGCATAACAGGCATAAACAAAAGAGAGAAAGCACGAATACGGCGCACCTTATCCTGCGCAGGATATTTAAGGGATATGAAGGTGCGTTTACGATTAAACTTTGGGACAACAGTGTGCTGCAAATCGGTAATGGCGTTTCTGCATTCACGCTGACCTTTCACGCTTCTCATGTATTGCGCGATCTGGTGCTGTTTCACGACCCGATTCGTCTGGCCGAAGCCTATTTTGACGGAGCGGTTGAGGTCACGGGTGACTTTAATGCCGCAATGGGCTTGCGCTATTATCTGGAGGATTTAAAGCTACCCTTCCAGGAAAAGCTATTGCTGGTTTTCCGTGCGCTTTCACTCGGCAATCAAAAGTCCAGGCCACGGAAAAAGGCAAGAAAACCAGCCAATACCTTGCGTCAGAATGATATTGAATCGATCGCATTTCATTACGATGTTTCCAATGAATTCTACAAGCTTTGGCTGGATGATCAGATGGTGTACTCCTGCGCGTATTTTGAAACTCCCGAGCAGGATCTGGAGGCGGCGCAACGCAACAAGCTGGATTATATCTGCCGAAAATTGCGCTTACAGGAAGGTGAGTCCTATCTTGATATCGGTTGCGGCTGGGGGGCGCTAGTCTGTTGGGCAGCCAAGCACTACGGCGTTCGCGCGCATGGCATCACCCTGAGTCGCAATCAATTTGAGCATGCAAGCGAAGAAGTGAAAAGACAAGGGCTGGAAGGCCAGGTCACGATCGAGATGCGCAATTACCGCGATCTTCCCCGTGAAGCCACTTATGACAAAGTGTCCAGCATTGGCATGTTTGAACATGTCGGCCTGAAAAATCTGCCGGAATATTTTTCAATCGTACATCAGGTATTAAAGCCTGGTGGCCTGTTTCTAAATCATGGCATTACTTCGGCCGAGCCTGACTGGGGTCACAGCACTTCTACCCAGTTCATCAACCGTCATGTTTTCCCCGATGGCGAGCTGGATATTGTAAGCAATATCCAGCGCCGCATGGAGGATGCGAAATTTGAAATTTTCGACGTGGAAGGCTTGCGGCCGCACTATGCTTTCACATTGCGGCACTGGGTAAAGCGTCTTGATGCAAAGAGTGAAGAAGCCATTCGTCTGGTTGGCGAACGGACTTACCGTATCTGGCGGCTATATATGACGGGTAGCGCCCTGCAGTTCGAACAGGGCGCGACGGGTATTTACCAGATACTGGCCGAGCGCAAAGTGGACGGAATGCCGAATCTGCCGCTGACCCGGCGCGATCTTTATGTGTCAAAAAAATCAACTGAATAACAAGGAGAACCATCATGACAATTGGAGCAATATGTAATCGTGAAGTGATCACTGTGCAGCGAGATGCGACTGTGCTGCATGCGGCCATGCTGATGCGTCAGTACCATGTAGGCGATGTGGTTGTGATTGAAAACCGCAAAGATATCACGGCTCCTATCGGCATTGTAACCGACCGTGATGTAGTTATTGAAGTGGTCGCGACAGAGCGATACTGCCGTCATTACTGTCGGCGACATCATGGTAGCCAACCTCGCCGTGGTAAAGGGATAGCGTGGGCGTGCTGGTATCAACTCATGACCGGTAAAGGTAAAGGCGACGCTTACCCGTTGTTGATGACGGCGGAAGCCTGATGGGCATTGTGACACTGGATGATTTGTTGCTTTTACTGGCGAAAGAGTTTGGCGCACTTAGTAAACTAGTGGCACGTGAACAGAAAAATGAAGCTAGCAAAAGACGTTAGAAAATGAAAATAAACCCGAAACGAAAGGAAACACACCATGAGTATCAATAAATCACCATCAGGCGTTCACGCAGTTAGCCACGACCGCCCGCTTTTTGAGCAGGATATCGATGCCTACAAAAGTAAAGGCAAATTATCCGAGCCAACGATCTGCCCGCAATGTGGCGCCGTGTATCATGAGGGGCGCTGGCAATGGATAGAAACCTCTGCCGATGCAGACAAAGAGTCCTGCCCTGCCTGCCGTCGGGTGCATGATAACCAACCTGCTGGATTTGTCACTTTGCAAGGGCCGTTTTTTAATAGCCATTGTGAAGAAATCAGGCGGTTAATCCAGCATCATGCAGAACATGAGCGTGCTGAACACCCGCTGAAACGCATCATGGCGATGGAAAATCGAGGCGGTGCCATGTTAATAACGACGACAGACACCCACCTTGCGCGGGGCATTGGTGAAGCCGTGCGCCATGCTTACCAGGGCGAGTTGAAAGTAGATCATGTTTCAGGTGAAAACCTGGTGCGCGTTCACTGGAGCCGCTGATGTTAAACAGGCAAGGCTCAAGGCGTTTTCTGGTAGCACTGCTAGTGCTATTAGGGGCAGCCTTGATTTTTCTGGCGACCGAAGCCTGGACCGGTGTGATACTGATTACGCTTGGTATTTTGATTGAGGCGATTGGCATTGCCATGAGGCATAAATGAAGGCAATGGTGCTGGATTCGGCAAACAGCCCTTTAAGGCTGGCTGAATTGCCAATGCCAGTGCCGAAAGAAAATGAAGTATTACTGAAAGTGCATGCCTGCGGTGTTTGCCGTACCGACCTGCATGTGTTGGATGGTGAGCTTGCAAACCCAAAATATCCGCTTATTTTAGGTCATGAAATCGTGGGAGTCGTCGTGGATAAAGGGCAAAAAGTAGAGCAGTTTACGATTGGCCAGCGTCTGGGGGTGCCCTGGCTTGGCTATACCTGCGAGCAGTGCCGTTATTGCAATACCAACCACGAGAACCTATGTGACAACGCGCTGTTTACGGGCTATACCCTGAATGGCGGCTATGCCGAATATACAGTGGCGGACGAGCGTTATTGTTTTCCCATCCCGGAAAGCTACTCTGACGCAGAAGCCGCACCGCTGTTATGCGCCGGCTTGATCGGCTACCGCGCTTTAATGGCCGCTGGTGACGCGCAGCGCCTGGGCATTTATGGCTTCGGAGCAGCTGCCCATATTATTGCCCAGGTCGCGCATCATCAAGGCCGTAAAATCTTTGCCTTTACCAAACCTGGAGATATCGCCGGTCAGCAATTCGCCATTGCGCTTGGTGCAACCTGGGCGGGAGATTCGAACATCCAGCCCCCGGAAGAAATGGACGCCGCTATCATTTTTGCTCCGGTGGGAGCGCTGATTCCGCAGGCGCTACGCCATACAGCCAAAAGCGGCATTGTGGTGTGTGCCGGCATTCACATGAGCGATATTCCGCAATTCCCCTACTCCACACTTTGGGGTGAGCGCACTGTGCGCTCCATCGCCAACCTTACCCGCCAGGATGGCGAAGAATTTCTGGCACTGGCGCCAAAAATCGGAATACATACCGAAGTGGAAACGTTTCCATTATCCTCCGCTAACGAAGCCCTTGAACTGCTAAGGCAGGGAAAAATACGCGGAGCCGCAGTTCTAGTACCGTAGTTTTGCTAACCGCCTTGTAAATTCATCAAAGTGTAGATGCCGGCCTGTTCGCGCGCGCTTTTTCCCGCCGACTCTGGCATGTGATGCAACGCTTCGCCGTGGGGTACGCAGTGAGCCGCTCAAAGGAAATATCATCGCCGCAATCAATACATGTGCCATAAGTACCAGTTTGAATGCGGTCCAGAGCCGCGTTCAGGTCACGTGCTTTCTGTAAATGCAAGCCGATAATCGCATTGTCAACATCAACGATGGAGTCAGCAACTGCTTCATCATCAACATCGGCGGCACCCCCGTCTATCTCATTAATGCTGGTCTTTAATTGAGGATCCATTTCCTGCTGCGTTTCATCGACTAAGCTTTCAAGCTCCAGTTCCATTATTTTCTGCAATACATCAATTTGCTGCTTGGTAATTTTTGTCATAATATTTCCCCGATCATTAGTTTTTGCATTAAAGTTTTTACTTATTTCTAATCGCTTGCGAATGTGACGCAAGACTCACTAAAGTCGTTTCATACTAGGCGCTAGAGCTCTCATCTGCACCTTCATCCGACTCTTCTGTTTCCGGTAAACGTTTTGGTTCATGCTGTTTTATTTCGCCCCGCAGCTTGTGTGCATAATCTTTAAGCTGACGTATTGCCGCGTCAAAGGCATCGCGCAAGGCCACATAAACATCTTCGGCGTGGTTTCGGGTCACGATAATCTCGTTGCCAGGCACACCGATATCAATGCGTACACTAAATTGTTTGCCCTGCTGGCTATGTTTATGCGGCATTTCTACCGCAACACGGCAGGAAGTAATATGGTCGAAAAATTCCTCAAGTTTTTCCACCTTGGCACGAATCCGTGCTTCCAGCGCTTCCGAGTGGTCAACTCCATGAACAGTCAGTTTTAACGGGCTTTGCATGTTTTTCTCCTAATAATTCGAATCGGATTAACAAAGGATTATGTATTTTGTTTACTTTCCATCTGCTTCAGGCATCAATATTCGCGCAAGGTCTGTCTGGATTCTTTACGCTGCGACAAGGTTTTGAGTTCCGTGCTCAAAAATTTGTAATAGCGCGTATTCAAATATAGTGCAACATCGACGACATCTTCTTCACGCCAGCCTAGTTTGGCATAGGTCTGCCAACGGCTTACCTGCGCTTTAAGGCTTTTCCAGTCGGTCGCCAGCTTTTGCTCACGCCAATGAATTTGCAAGCTATGGCATGTATTGCAATGTGTTGAATAAAGCAATTCACCCCGCGATTCATCAGGCGCTCCAGCATGCGCCAAAGACGCCATGCCACAGCATATGCTCAATGCAAAAATCAACCGCTTTATTACCCGCATCCAATTTCCCTCATTCGCATTGGCTTCCTGAAAGACCGTGTCCGCAAAACCGCCAATTCAAACTTAACTATATTTAGTATCAATATATAGAACTTTGGCTGATGACAAAATTAGTGCAAACACGTAGTTCCAGCACAAATCATCTGTACCCATCACATGGTGTTTTTGATCAAGGTGCGTAATTCGGCCAAAGGACGCGTGTTGAGCACATCTTCCTTTTCCAGCCAGCCGCGCCGCGCCTGCCCAACCCCATAGCGCAAATTGGAAAACTCATAGCAGCTATGCGCATCCGAATTGATGCTGATTAAAACACCTTCTTCCTGTGCCATCCGGCAATAAGTGTCGAGCAGGTCGAGGCGTTCAGGAAGGGCATTAAGTTCGAGAAAACAACCGCGATTTTTGGCTTGCCGGATGATGTGCAGCATATCGACATCATAAGGCGCCCTTTTTTCCAGCAAGCGTCCTGTGGGATGCGCCAGCAGGGTGAAATGCGGGTGTTCCATGGCGCGAATAATGCGTTCAGTCTGTTTGACACGCGATAAATTAAACTTGCTGTGGACCGCACCCACTACCAGATCAAGACGGCCCAGCACTTTATCCGGCAGGTCTAAGCTGCCGTCTTCAAGGATATCGACCTCGATGCCTTTAAGCAAAGTGATGCCGATAAGCTCAGAATTAAGCCGGTCTATCTCATCGCACTGGCGCAACAACCGCTCAGGATCGAGGCCATGGGCAATGGTGAGGCGGCGGGAATGCTCGGTAATGGCAAGGTATTCAAACCCCATTTTCTGTGCCTCCAGCGCCATGTCGCGCAAACTGTCATGGCCGTCGGTAGCTTTAGTATGCGCGTGGAGATCGCCTTTAAGGTCTGCCATCTCCACCAGTTTTGGCAGCCGTCCGGCACGCGCAGCCTCAATCTCGCCGCGATCCTCACGCAACTCCGGCGGGATATACGGCAGGCCAACAGCGCGGTAGACTGATTCTTCCGTCTCGCCAGCAATAGATTTATCGGCACGGAATACGCCATACTCGCTGACTTTAAGTCCCAGTTTCTGGGCGATGCGACGGATGGCGATGTTATGCGCTTTGGAGCCTGTAAAATAGTGTAAAGCCGCACCATAGCTTGTTTCATCTACGACGCGCAAATCCACTTGCAGCCCGCATCTGAGCGTCACGGTGGCGCGTGTGCTGCCGGTAGCGAACACTTCGGCAACTTCATCGTAAGCGGTGAAATGCCGCATGACAGCATCAGGCGCAGAGGATGTTGCCAGAATGTCCAGGTCGCCCACCGTTTCGCGCATACGCCGAAAACTGCCTGCCACTACTACATGATTGATGTTTGGACTCTTCTGCAGATAGGCAATAAGCGATTCGGCGTATTGAGCAGCTGTCGCCAGCTTAAAGCGCCGGGCTTGGCTGCCATGCGCTTCCACCGCCTTCAGAATATTCAACTCGGTCTTTTCGCCAAAGCCAGGCAGATTTCTGATGCGGCCGTCACGCGCCGCCCGATGCAGCTGTTCCACCGTTTGTACATCAAGGTGGTGGTAAAGGGCTTTAACCCGCTTCGG
>JBGAVM010000034.1:0-8694 GCA_044228125.1 Methylophilus sp. | reverse complement strand
TCATCAGTTTCAGCATCTGCGGTCCCAATATCGGAATTTCTTTTAAACTTAAATACAATCTCTTTATCAGTTTCTCTTTTCATGGATTTTGATTATTTTTAATTAAAATTCTTTTTTATAAATAAAAAAAGGGCTTACGCCCCTTTTTCATCATCCGCATTTACTATCACCACAATTCAGGCAAGTCAGGCAGTTGTCCATCACCACCATCGCTTTGGTGTGGCACTTGCTGCATAGCTGGGCGCCTTTGGGGAATCCATCTGCGGTGATTTCTTCTTCACTGATGGAGTGTTTTTCCAGATATTCGGCCTTTTTCTGGTCTACCAGTTGCTGCTGGTGCTGGTCCAGCCCGGGGCGTTTTAGCATGCCGATTTGCACCAGGTGGTTTTCCAGCACTTCGCCAATCTCCGCCACCAGGCTGGGCACGAACTTGCCGCCGCGTTTGTAATAGCCGCCAGATGGCTCAAACACGCTTTTAAGCTCTTCCACCAAAAATGTCACATCGCCGCCTTTGCGGAACACGGCAGACATCACGCGGGTGAGGGCGACTATCCACTGAAAGTGATCCATGTTTTTGGAGTTGATGAATATCTCGAACGGGCGGCGGTGTTCCTGCGGGGTGCCTTCGTTCATGATGACATCGTTGATGGTGATGTACAGCGCATGCTCGGTCACCGGGGTTTTGATCTTGTAGGTGTTGCCTATCAGGATATCCGGACGGCTCAATGGCTCGCCCAGCTGAATCACCTCGGCCTTGGTTTGCTCTACCTGTTTGGCCGCTGCCTCTGCCGCGGCGGCTTCTTTGGCTTTGTCTTCCGGGGTAACTACGTTGTAGCCGGTGATTTTTTTCTCGATTTTGATTGTCATTTTGCTTCTCCTAAGAGATTTTTCTCATTCTAATCTTTTAATGTTCTAAGCGTTGCGTGTGACGTTAAGACAAGGCGCGTTTGGATTTTTTGCCGGAGTGTACATGCGAGTACATGAGGATAAAAAATTCAAACGCAACATAGTATTAACGAACATAGCCGCTTAGAACTTGCCGTAATAGCCTTCTTTAAGGGCATCGTATAAGTTAGCTGCTGTGTGTTTTTCACCGTCGTATTCAATCTCTTCGTTGCCTTTGGCTTCAATCACGGTGCCGTCATCCAGCGTGAATTTATACGTGGTGTTCTCCAAGTCTTTCTCGGTCACCAGCACGCCCTGAAATGCTTCAGGATTAAATCTAAACGTCGTGCAGCCTTTCAGGCCTTTGTCGTATGCGTACAGGTAGATGTCTTTGAAATCCTCAAAGTCGTAATCTGTCGGCACGTTGATGGTTTTGGAGATGGAGCTGTCGATCCACTTCTGCGCGGCGGCTTGAATATCCACATGGGCTTTGGCCTTGATGGTGGATGAATCCATGAAGTAATCCGGCAGTTGTTCTTCAGGCTTATCGCTGAACGGCATGGCGTTGGCGTTGATAAGCTCGCGGTAGGCCAGCAGCTCAAAGCTGAACACGTCCACTTTCTCTTTGGATTTTTTGCCTTCGCGAATCACGTTGCGGGCATAGTGGTGCGCAAAGCTAGGTTCAATGCCGTTGCTGGCGTTGTTAGCCAAACTCAGGCTAATCGTGCCGGTTGGCGCGATGGAGCTGTGGTGCGTAAAACGGCAGCCTTTAATCGCAATCTGGTTGCGCAAGCCTTCGGGGAACTGCTGCATATAGCGGCTGTATTTGCCTAGCAGCACTTTGCCGGCAATCTTTTGGCCAACTTTAATGCCGTCCGCTGCCATTTCCGGGCGCATGCGCATCATGTCGGCAGTCACTTCGAACTTGTCTTCCATAATCGGCGCAGCGCCTTTTTCCTCGGCCAGTTGTACGCCCACATCCCAGCCCACTTCGGCCATTACGCGGGTGACTTCCTCGGTGAACTTGATGGAATCTTCGTCGCCGTATTTCATTTTCAGCATGGCCAGCGTAGAGCCCAAGCCCAGGTAGCCCATGCCGTGGCGGCGTTTGCGCATGATTTCGTCGCGTTGCTGTTGCAACGGCAAGCCATTGATTTCCACCACGTTGTCCAGCATGCGGGTGAAGATAGCGACCGTTTCACGATATTCCGCCCAGTCAAAATAGGCGGCATCGGTGAACGGTTTTTTCACGAACATGGTCAAGTTGATGGAGCCCAGCAAGCATGCGCCGTAGGGCGGCAGTGGTTGCTCGCCGCATGGGTTGGTGGCGCGGATGTTCTCGCAGAACCAGTTGTTGTTCATCTCGTTTACACGGTCAATCAGGATAAAGCCTGGCTCGGCAAAGTCATATGTGCTGCTCATGATGACATCCCACAGGCGGCGCGCCTTGATGGTTTTGTACACGCGGCAGGCTACCTTGCCAGCATCCGGGCCATCGGCTTTGGTGAGGTATTTACCTTTCACCGGCCAATCGCGCCATACCACTTGGGATTCATCATTGACATTGAGACCATCGACAATGGATTCTTTCTCAGTAACGGGGAAAGCCAGTTTCCAATCGGCATCGGCTTTCACGGCTTCCATGAACTCTTTGGTGATGAGGCAGCTCAGGTTGAACTGGCGCAAGCGGCCAGCTTCACGCTTGGCTTTGATGAAATCGGTCACGTCCGGGTGCGAAATGTCGAAAGTCGCCATCTGCGCGCCACGGCGGCCACCGGCAGAGGAGACGGTGAAACACATCTTGTCGTAGATATCCATAAACGACAGCGGGCCGGAGGTATAAGCGCCAGCGCCAGCCACGAATGCGCCTTTTGGACGCAGGGTGGAGAACTCGTAACCGATGCCGCAGCCAGCCTTGAGGGTGAGGCCAGCTTCGTGCACTTTACCGAGGATGTTGTCCATGCTGTCTTCCACCACGCCGGAGACGGTGCAATTGATGGTGGAAGTGGCAGGTTTGTGCTCCTGTGCGCCGGCGTTGGAGGTGATGCGGCCAGCGGGAATTGCCCCGTGACGCAAGGCCCACAGGAACTTCTCATGCCATTCGGCTTTTTTCCAGGAACTTCTCATGCCATTAGGCTTTTTTCTCTTCGGTGGTTTCTACATCGGCCAAGGCGCGTGCCACACGGCGATAAGAGTCATCCATGTCTTTATCGACATGTTCGCCGGTTTTGGTTTTCAGGCGATATTTTTTGTCCCAGATGTCGAGCGAAACCGATTGCACCGGAATCGCGGCGGCATCGTCATGCGCGGACAAAATATCTTTGGCTTGCGTCTCTATGGCTTTTAGCATTATTTCCCCCATTGTTGTTGTAGCATCTGTTGGCCAGCCAGGCCGGTTACACTATTGTTTGGACATTTTGACGGAGCCCAAGTTTTTAGTGTGAAGCAGTCTCCGCCAAACACAATATGTTGTGTTGTTTGCGAGAATTTATGCCTTTATTTTGTGTGCGTCAATACTCTTTTTGGAATTATTTTTTATTTTATTTTTTGTAGAAAGTATTGCGTTTTTGTAAAAGCGCGACAGACTTGGATTTTCGCTCAGGTAAGTGTTTACTTAGGTATAAATTTTTCGGCGTTTGAAATTTTTTGTGAGAGAATGCACCTGCATATGTATCGATTCTTATATACCTTATTGTTATATTTGCTGTTGCCGCTGGTGCCTATCAAATTGCTGTGGCGTAGCATTCGACAGCCGGAATATCTCAGGCATTGGGGTGAACGCTTCGGGTTTTTCAGCAACTCGCCCAAGAAACCGCTGATCTGGCTACACTGTGTATCCGTGGGCGAGACGCGCGCCGCCGAGCCGCTGGTGCATGCGCTAATGGCGCAGTATCCGCAGCACCATATTTTGTTGACACATGGTACGCCCACTGGCCGTGCCACCGGCAAGGCGCTGTTTGGCACAACTGTGCAGCAGGCTTATCTTCCCTATGATTTGCCGTTTGCTGTGAGCCGTTTTCTGCGGCATTTTCAGCCGGATATCGGCCTGATCATGGAAACCGAGCTGTGGTTCAACCTGATTGCGGCGTGCAAGAAAGCGGGAGTTCCTTTACTGTTGGCGAATGCGCGCCTGTCGGAAAAATCTGCCAGAGGCTACACGCGACTGGGCGGGCTGGTGCGCGAAGGGCTGCAAAACCTTGCGGCGGTATGTGCCCAAACTGAAGCCGATGCTAATCGTCTGGGATTGCTGGGAAATATCCAGGTTGCGGTGACCGGTAACCTGAAATATGACGTTAAGCCGCCTGAGAATAGTGCGGAGCGCGGCGCTTTACTGCGCGGCTTGTTTGAAACCGGCAAGCCGATTTTTCTGGCAGCCAGCACGCGTGAGGGTGAGGAGCGACGGATTCTGGATGCAGTGGAAGGGCTGGATATTCTGACGGTGATCGTACCAAGGCATCCGCAGCGCTTCGACAAGGTGTCCGATCTGATACGCGACCGCGGCCTGAGTTTCCAGCGTCGCAGCAAGCTCACTACTACTGTGCCGTCGCACACGCAGGTGGTTTTAGGTGACAGTCTGGGCGAGATGTTCAGCTATTACGCAGCGTGTGATTTTACGTTTGTCGGCGGCAGTCTGCTGAAGTTTGGCGGGCAGAACCTGATTGAAGCGGCTGTGATGGGCAAGCCGATATTGATCGGCAGGTTTACCTATAATTTTTCTGAACCCAGTAAGACTGCTGTGCGTGCCGGCGCGGCGATACGCGTGAAAGACAAAGATGAGTTGCGCGAGCAAATATTATACTTGCTGCATCACCCGGCCAAGCGGGAAAAGATGCAGACTGCTGCGCTGCAGTTTAGCGAGACTTCCGGCGGCGCCAGTAAGCGGCTGGTACAGCAGGTAGCCTTGCTGATGAAATAACTTGTCCTGACAGGGGATGTCGCTTAGCTCAGGTGAACGCTCCTGACAAATATCAGTTCACACGCGCCCCTGCCAGTATCGTTGCGGGTTTGCGAGCTTTTCCAGATATAGCCGTTTTGCCCGTTGGCTTGGATAAGGTAACCTTTGAGGGTAATGACTTGGCCAACGCGGGCTTGTTTTAGCAGATCTTCGATATGGTCGTTTTCTGGCACTATATGCATATTGGCGCTATTTGTTTCGATCTCTTTGCGTGGGATGGGAAACGTTTTGACGCGCCAGTAATAAAAGCGTCCGCTCTGGCTGATGTCGATCTGGTCGATGACAGATTGATTGGACATGGGTCCCCAGCCTAATGTCAGATCTATCGGAGATATTTCGGCTTCTTTATCTGTGTAATAGTTGGATACAGACAGGACGCGCGCGGTGATTTCGAAATCATTCAGCGGCGTGATGGTGTAATGCTTGAAGGTAAAGGGTTCTGCGTCCGTGGCGCTTTGAATGGGAGCTTCGGAAGCCAGTACACCGGGGTTATGGCGGATTTCGCGATGTGATGAATAGTAATAAGCGCCGTAAAGGAGTAGGCCGATAAAAATGAGCCGGCGCAGAGACATCAGCGAATCAATTTAGAAAGCGTCTTGAACTGGGAATGGTGCGTGTTGCGCAAGCACTCGAATAACACAGATTCGGTATTGGTGATGACGCAGCCGGCCTGGCACAGCCGCATCAAGGCATTTGCCTGATTAAGCGGACTGCGTGAAACTACCGCATCTTCTACCACAAATACCTGTTTGCCGGCGGCTAATAAATCCAGTGCGGTTTGCAGTACACAGATATGCGCTTCCATCCCGGTAATAATGACCTGAGGGCGATCGCGGTGCAGTTGTTGGTTGAATTTTGGTTCGTCACACGCGGAAAAAGCGGTTTTGGCAATCGCTGGAATCTGGCCAATATGAGCGCGTATGTCAGGCATGGTTTCGCCCAAACCTTGCGGATACTGCTCGGTTACAGTGATAGGGATTTCTAGTGCACTGGCCGTCTGAGTCAGAATGGCGGTGTTTCGCAAGGTGCTGTTGACAGCCGTTTCCGGCATCACTGCGCAGAGCTTGGGCTGGATGTCGATAATAACCAGCTGGCTATGGTCGGCGTCGAGTTTATGGCTTGGCATCGGCGCTAGCGAGCTGATGGTTGATTTGCTGCAAGTCGGCTTCAGTCAGTACGCCAGAGGCAAACTTCAGGCGAATGACATTCACCAAATAGTTGTAGCGTGCCTGAAGTAAATCACGTTTCGCGCTGAATAATTGCTGTTGTGCGTTCAGTACGTCCACGCTGGTACGGACGCCAACTTCATAGCCAAGCTTTGTAGAATCCAGTTGGCTCTGGCTGGAAGTGAGCGCTTGCTCCAGTGCTTTTACCTGTGCGACGCTGGTGCCAAGATTCAGATAGGCGCGCTGCGTCTCTAGGCCGGTCTGGCGTCGCGCGATTTCCACGTCATCCATGGCTTTTTGCTTGTTCAGCACAGCCTGACGGGCGCGTGAGCTGATGGCGCCACCTTGGTACAGTGGAATCTGTAGCTGTACGCCGATGGTGGCGTTCTGCAAGTCGTTACCCACACCGCTGGTGCCACCATTGGCATAACTGCTGGTGTAGCTGCCTACGGCATCTAGTGTGGGCAAGTGGCCAGCTTCGGCACGTTCGACTTCCTGTTCGGCCAACTTAAGCGCATCCTGCTGAATTTGGATGTTCAAGTTATTTTCTGCAGCGATTTGTTGCCATTCCTGCATGTTTTGCGGGGGCTGCACAACCTCGATGGCCGCTTTGCCTGTTGCCAGCTCACCTGGCATTTCGCCGGTAACAGCCTCAATCGCACGTTTGGCAACCTGATGTTCGTTGATGGCGGCAATTTCCTGCGCCACGATCAAGTCGTAGCGTGCTTGCGCTTCGTTCACATCGGTAATTGTGGCGGTACCGACCTCGAAGTTGGCTTTGGCCTGGTCCAGCTGGCTGAGGATGGCGGTTTTCTGGGCGCTAATCAGCGCGATGCGGTCTTGTGCATTCAGCACGTCAAAATAAGCTTGCGTGATGCGCATGAGCAAATCCTGCTGGCTCAAATAGAGTTGTTTATCCGCCTGGCTAACCTGCGTTTTGCTTTGATCCATCTGCACCAGGTTCTGTTTGCGGTAGATAGGTTGCCGCGCTTCTACGCCGTATTGGTAGCCTTGAAAGTTTTGGGAACCTTCATTTCTAAAGGCATTGAGCGCTTTGCCTTGTTCGATGATTTCCTGTGCGGCCAGATTGGCGCTCTTGGCCGAGGCTAGCGTTGGGTCATGTGCCAATGCCTGGCTGTAAATGGCCAGAAGATCCTGTTTCTTGGAGGCGTCCTCTGCTACGGCAAATACCGGCAGACTTAGCAACAGCAACAAGGCCAGTTTCAGGCGCATGGTCAGAACTCGAATTTCTGCGCTTGCGGCGCGTTGGCAAGTGGTGGCAGACAAGTCTCGAACAGCACATCCTCGCGGTAGGCATCTTGTGTTACGCGCTGAATCAATGTGGCCTGCATGACCGGAGCTTCACCCAGCACGATCAGCATACGGCCGCCAATGGCAAGCTGCTGGCGAACGCCTGCAGGCTCAATCGGGCTGGAGCCTGTGTAAACGATCACATCAAACGGCGCAGCTTGCGGCAGCCCGGCGACACCATCGGCCACTTGCAGCGTCACGTTGTGAATATTCTGTGCGGCCAGGTTCTGTGCGGCCTGCTGGCTCAAATCGGTGTGGTTTTCTAGGCTGGTGACATGCGCGGCGGATTTAGCCAGCAGCGCATCAAAATAGCCACTACCAGTACCGATGTGCAGCACGCGATCGATCTTTTTCAGGTTCAGGCTTTGCAGCATGCGGCCTTCCAGCCTGGGGCTGAGCATGTGCTGACCATGTCCCAGCGGGATTTCGATATCAGCAAATGCCAAACCGGCATAGCCTTTGGGCACGAAAGCTTCGCGCGGCACGTCGTTCAATAGTTGCAGCACAGCGGGATCTAGCACATCCCAAGGACGCACCTGTTGTTCGATCATGTTGAATCGCGCTTTTTCAGTTGTTGTTTGCATAGTCGTCATTTTAGGGTTCAAATTGTTCGTCATTATACTGGTTTATTCATTCACTTTGATGCGGAACCAGGCCGCATAAAGCGCGGGCAGAAACAGCACCGTCAGTAAGGTGGCTACCGCCAGGCCGCCCATAATCGCCACCGCCATCGGGCCAAAGAATACGCTACGCGTGAGCGGAATCATCGCCAGAATCGCGGCAGCGGCTGTTAGCACAATTGGACGGAAGCGTCGCACCGTGGATTCTACAATCGCCTGCCATGGTGCTATGCCTGCAGCCTTGTCCTGATCGATCTGATCTACCAGAATCACCGAGTTGCGCATAATCATGCCTGACAACGCAATGGTGCCGAGCATGGCGACGAACCCGAATGGCTGGTTGAACAGCAGCAACGCAGCTGTGACACCAATCAGGCCTAAAGGTGCCGTCAATAGTACTAAAAACATACGCGAAAAGCTTTGCAGTTGAATCATCAGCAAGGTCAGCACTACTAACAGAAATAGTGGGAAGCCTTTAGCAACTGAGGCTGCACCCTTGGCGGATTCCTCTACCGCACCACCTGTTTCAATAGTAACGCCCAACGGCAGGCTTTCTTTAATTTGAATCAATTTTTCCTCAATCTGGGCTGATACTACTGGCGCCTGGATATCGCCACGCAGGTGCGCGCGCACTGTCAGGGAGGGCACACGGTTGCGTCGCCAGATGACGCCTTCTTCAAACTCGGAACGAATGGTCGCGACTTGCGATAGTGGTACGCCTTTACCGGAAGGCGTAATCACCATCAGGTTTGCAAGG
>JBGAVM010000010.1:0-68373 GCA_044228125.1 Methylophilus sp. | reverse complement strand
CCGTTCGCCACTCGCCACCAGGAGCAAGCTCCCGTGCTGCCGTTCGACTTGCATGTGTAAAGCATTCCGCCAGCGTTCAATCTGAGCCAGGATCAAACTCTTCAGTTCAATTCCTAACTATTACTTGTTACCCTCTTAAAGAGGGCGGTATTCGCTTTGCTTTATTTGATGCTAAAAGCATCAAAGTACTCAAATTCATTTCAAGGTTGTGTTTTTTAATACCTGTCGAACAAATATCTAGTTAGGAATATTTGTCCAAGGCATTCACAGTCTTGTCTAAATTTTAAGTGTAAGCATTTATGTTTAATTTTCTGAGTTGGCAACCTAAGTCACCAAGCACCTTAACCACAAATACCCACACCTATCAGTCGTTTTAGGTTGTTAAAGAACAGTGCCCGTTTCTGGGCGAAGCGCGCATTATACAGAGCTTTTCAGCTTGGTCAAGAACAAATTAAAAAGATTTTCCAATTCATTTTGACCGATGCATCTTGCTGCACTTACCGCTTAATGTTTCAAGCGAGCCGCGCATTCTACAGAGGCAAAAATTTTGGTCAATAGCCAAAAAGCGATTTTTACAAATTTATTACAAATTTAATGTGAATAGTTATGTGCCCGCGCGTTCATTACTAAAAACAATACCCTGAAAGGCAAGCAGGATGGGGCTTTCGGGGCAGGTGTTTTAATAATGAAAATCTGGCAGTTAGGCGATGATGATTTTAGCAAACTTACGTTTGCCGACTTGGGCGATGACGACGCTGCCTTTGGCGAGTTGCTGGTTCTTATCTTCCACTTTTGCGCTATCAAGCTTGACGCCGCCTTGCTGGATGGCACGGATGGCTTCACTGGTGCTTTCCACCAAGCCTGCCAACTTGAGCAGTTTCGGCACGCCAACCTGCTCGCCTTCTATCGTAACGCTAACTTCTGGCACTTCGTCGGGAATGCCGCCTTTGGCGCGCGTTTGAAAATCGTTCAGCGCTTTTTCGGCATCGGCCTGGCTATGGAAACGCGCGACGATCTCCTGCGCGAAACGCACTTTGATATTGCGCGGATTCTCGCCCGCAGCAACTTGCGTTTTCCAGCCGGCGATGGTTTCCAGGCTTTCGAACGAAAGCAGTTCGATGTAGCGCCACATCAGTTCGTCCGATACGGACATGAGTTTGGCAAAGATCACTTCCGGCGACTCATTGATACCAATATAGTTGTTGAGCGATTTGGACATTTTATTGACGCCGTCCAAGCCTTCCAGCAGCGGCATCATCAGCACACATTGCTGCGGCTGACCATGCTGCTTTTGCAATTCACGCCCCATCAGCAGATTGAATTTCTGGTCGGTGCCGCCCAGCTCAACATCGGACTTGAGCGCGACAGAATCGTAACCTTGCAATAAAGGATAAAAAAATTCGTGAATCGCGATCGGCTGGTTGCCCTTGAAACGTTTGGTGAAATCATCCCGCTCCAACATGCGCGCTACCGTGTAGCTGGCGGCCAGCTTGAGCATGCCCGCCGCGCCCATATCGGTCAGCCATTGGGAGTTGAACACGATCTCGGTTTTGTCTTTGTCCAGAATCTTGAACACTTGCGTGGCGTAGGATTTGGCGTTCTCCTGCACTTGCTCGGCTGTCAGCGGCGGACGCGTGGCACTTTTGCCGGTAGGGTCGCCAATCATGCCGGTGAAATCACCAATCAGGAACAAAACATGATGGCCGAGGTCTTGAAATTGACGAAGCTTGTTAATGAGCACGGTGTGGCCAAGGTGCAAATCCGGCGCGGTTGGGTCAAATCCTGCCTTGATGCGCAAGGGCTTGCCGGTTTTGGCGCTTTGGTCGAGCTTTTCTATCAGCTCGGATTCGATTAAAAGCTCATCCGCACCGCGTTTGATGATAGCCAGGGCTTGTTGGGTCTGCGTGTTCACTGCTCGTTCCGGTTATGCTTAATGTTTAAGAATTCTGTTAGTATGTTCAATTACCTTAGCAATTGGCACGATTTAGCTTATGTATATAGATAAGCTGCGTATTTTATCGCAAAACTTGTTACAAGCTCTACGCAAATTAAAAACGCGTTGGACGCTGATTGCTCTGCTCCCGTTATTCGCCATTTTTGCGGCTTTTGGTACCGCGCCGGACGCCTCGCCTGTAAAGGTAAAAATCAAAACCGTCATGCAAGATGTTACTCTGCCGCTAGCTGTGCGACCTGTCAGCCAGGACGAAGAGTTCTGGCAGATGGATCAGGTACGCAGTGATGACACGCTGGCCAACCTGTTCAAACGCATGACCGTGCGCGATGAAGATGCCATCAAGTTTCTGATGATCAGCCCGGAAGCGCGCGCCATCAATACGGCGCTGATTCCCGGGCGCAGTATCGAAATCAAGACTAACCTGGAAGGCAAACTACTGCATCTGGAATATGAGGTGGATAACGAAAATATCCTAGTAGCCAACCTGACCCCGCAAGGCTACCAGGTTGCTACACAAAAACTCCTGCTGCAAAAGCACGAGATGCTCAGTTCTGCGAGAATTGTAGACAGCCTGTTTAGCGCCACGGACGAAGCCGGTATCCCAGATGCTATCGCCTTGCAAATCGCCGAGATTTTCTCCGGTGACATTGACTTCGTGGAAGACCTGCGTGAAGGCGATGTGCTGAACGTGGTATACGAGGCCTTTTACAACGCGGGCGAATTGATGAAAGTAGGTAATGTGCTGGCAGTGGAATTCATCAACGACGGCAAAAAATATACGGCTGTCCGCTTTGGCGAGGCCGAAGGCAAATATGCCTATTACACGCCCGATGGCAAAAGCCTGCACAAGTCATTCCTGCGCTCGCCGGTGGAGTTCTCACGTGTTTCCTCCAACTTTACCAAAGCGCGTTTCCACCCCATTTTGCACCGCATGCGGGCACACCAAGGCACAGATTTCGCCGCACCCATCGGTACGCGCGTCAAAGCCTCCGGTGATGGCGTGGTAGATTTTGCCGGTCGAAAGGGCGGCTATGGCAACGTGATTGTACTCAAGCACGATAATGGTATCAGCACTGTCTATGGCCATTTGTCCAAGTTCGAGAGTGGTCTGCGCAAAGGGCAAAAAATAACGCAAGGCGATATTATCGGCTATGTCGGCATGACGGGGCTTTCTACCGGCCCGCACCTGCATTACGAGTTTCTGCAAAACGGCGCGCGCAAAGACCCGATGACGGTATCGCTGCCGGTGAATATTCCTATCAACGCCAAACTCAAGCCCGCATTTGAAAAAACCAGCCATGCCTACATGGCACAACTGGGCATGCTTAACCAACGGCAAATGGCCAGCAGAGATTAAATAATGGAAAGCCTTTATATCGGCATCATGTCCGGCACCAGCATGGACGGCATAGACACGGCGCTGGTCGAATTTGACGGGCAGCAATGCCAGCTGCGCGGCACGCACTTTTTGCCTTACCCGGCCGATTTGCGCAAGCGCCTGCTGGCTTTGCAGTACCCCGCAGAAAACGAGCTGGAAACCACTGCGCAAATCTCCAACGAACTCTCAGGGCTGTATGCCAATAGCGTGCTTCAGCTCCTGAATCAAACCGGCCTGCAGGCCAGCCAGATTGCGGCGATTGGCAACCACGGGCAAACCATACGCCACCGGCCGGAGCTGAGATTCACGCTACAAATCGGCAACCATGCCTTGCTGGCAGAGCTGACCGGCATTACCGTGGTGGGCGATTTCCGCAGCCGCGACATTGCAGCGGGCGGCCAAGGCGCGCCGCTGGTACCCGCCTTCCACCAGGCAGTGTTCGGCCACCCGGATAAACACCGCGTCATCGTCAATATCGGCGGCATTGCCAATATCACCGTATTGGGAAAAGATGGCGCAACTTTAGGATTTGATTCCGGACCGGGCAACATGCTGCTGGACTACTGGGCAACGCTGCGCCTGGGCAAGCCCTACGACGAGAACGGCGCGTGGGCCGCTACCGGTGTGGTACTGGATAGCTTGCTGCATGACATGCTGGCCGAACCTTATTTTGCACTGCCGCCGCCTAAAAGCACGGGACGCGACCTGTTTAACGAGCATTGGCTGAAACAACACCTGCTGTATCCGCATCTGCGCTCGCAAGATGTGGCGCGCACGCTGGTTGCCTTGACCGCACATTCCATCTATCACGCCATTAAGAACACATGCAGCCAGGTGGATGAAATCTACCTGTGCGGCGGCGGCGCGCATAACAGCTTGCTGGCTCAAGAACTGGCCACCTTGTTCGGCACAACCCCTATCGCCAAAACTGATGCGCTGGGCGTGCATGCCGACTGGGTGGAGGCCATGTGCTTTGCCTGGCTTGCCAAACAAACTTTGGAGAAAACACCCGCGAACTTGCCCACAGTTACCGGTGCAAAAGGGCAGCGCATTCTCGGTGCCATTTACCCTGGCTAGCTAAACTGCTTTTCAGCCGCATGGCATTGCTTTAAGATAACCAACACCATCCATCAAGAGATGCACCATAACATGCCTGTTTTCTGGAATGTTTCTCTCGTTGCTTTATCCGTTGCGGTAGCCATTATCGGCTCATTCACCGCCCTTACCCATGCCCAGCGCATGCGGGAAAGCCAAGGCAAACCCGCACTGATCTGGATGACCTTGGGTGCAATCACCCTAGGCATGGCCATCTGGGCAATGCACTTTATCGGCATGTTGGCATTTCATCTACCCATCGAGCTCCATTACGATCTTGAGCTGACACTGTATTCAGCAGCTCCTGCAGTTGCAGCCAGCTTACTGGGATTCTATGTGTTGCACCATGAAATCGTCTCACCGCAAAAAATATTCCTGTCGGGCATCTTCATGGGCCTGGGTATCGCAGCCATGCATTACACTGGCATGGCTGCCCTCAAATTATCCCCTACCATCCACTACTCTACAGGAATCTTATTAGCATCTGTTGCCATTGCCATTATTGCCTCCTGGGGGGCATTGCTGATGATGTATCAGGGGCAACACATGCGATTAACCCCTATCTGGCGGTTTACCCTAGGCAGCGTAGTGATGGGCTTAGCCATTTCCGGCATGCACTACACCGCCATGCTAGGCATAGATATCGCCCCCAACAGCATCTGCCTGGCTGGTGGGTCGCCTCTGGACAAGAATGTCCTGGTCCTTTTGGTAGGGCTGACTTCCATGGTGTGGTTTGGCGGAGGCAATATCGCAGCCGTGTTCGACCAGCGCATCGCGCAACAGAACGCGCTAGCATTGGATCAATTAAAGCAAGCGCATGCCGAGCTGGAACGCACAGCTACTACCAAAGCGCTGGAAATGACCAAGGAGTTGCGCAACAGCGAAGCCAAAACCCGTGCCGTGATAGAGGCAGCCAATGATTGCATCATCAGCATTGATGAAAGTGGCCATATTATCGAGTTCAATCCGGCCGCAGAAAGCACTTTTGGTCACGCCCGCAGCGCAGTGTTGGGGAAAAATATTGCAGAAGTGATTATCCCGCCCGAGCATAGGGAAAAACACCGTGAAGGCATGGCGCGACTACGCAAGTCCGGCATACCTACTATAGTAGGCAAACGCCTAGAGCTTTCAGCCATCCGTGCAAACGGCGAAGAGTTCCCGGTCGAATTCAGCCTATCCAGATTCATACAGGATGGTAAGCCCATCTATACCGCATTCTTGCGCGACATTGCCGAGCAAAAGCAATCCGAAGCCAACATTCACAGCTTGGCTTTTTATGACCCGCTCACCAAGCTGCCAAACCGGCGGCTATTACAGGACAGGATAGAGCGAGCGCTTACTTCCGTCATAAGGCACCATTTATTTGCTGCCATCTTGTTTATTGACCTGGACAACTTCAAAATACTTAACGACACTCGCGGCCATGGTGTAGGTGACCTGTTATTGATCGAAGTAGCAAAAAGACTGGCCAGCTGTGTGCGAAACGACGACACCGTCGCCAGGTTGGGTGGAGACGAGTTCGTCATCTTGCTGGAAGGATTGAGCGAAAACCCGACCAAGGCCGCCGTGAATGCCGAGCTGATTGCGGAGAAAATACGCGAGAGCCTGAACCAGCCCTACCAATTGCAGGGACAGGAACATCACAGCTCTCCCAGTATTGGTGTCACTCTGTTCCAGAATCAGGAGCTGGGCGTGGAAGATTTGATCAAACGTGCCGATGCCGCCATGTACCAATCCAAGCGCGCAGGCCGTAACGCTATCCGTTTCTTCGATCCGGAAATGCAGCACGCGTTGGAAGCGCGCATGGCACTGGAAAACGACCTGCAGCACGCTATCCAGCTGCAGCAGTTCGAGCTGCATTACCAAACACTCGTTGATCAGCAGCACAAAATACTGGGCGTAGAAGCGCTGTTGCGCTGGCGGCATCCTGTTCGTGGCTTGATGCTACCGGCACAATTTATCCCGCTGGCAGAGGAAACCGGATTGATTCTGCCGCTAGGGAAGTGGTTGCTTGAAGTGGCTTGCCGGCAATTGAAGGATTGGCAGAAAACAGCCGCGATGGCGCATCTGGAAATCGCCGTCAATATCAGCGCCCGCCAGTTCCGCCAGATGGATTTCGTGCAGGAGGTATTGGAAATTATCCAAAAAACGGGGGCTCCAGCCAACAAACTCAAATTCGAGCTGACCGAAAGTATCCTGCTGGAGAATACCACTGATGCAATAGACAAGATGCATATCCTGCGCAACAAAGGCGTGCGGTTCTGCCTGGATGATTTTGGTACCGGCTACTCATCGCTGATCTACCTTAAAAAGCTACCCTTCTCGCAACTCAAGATAGACCATTCCATCATTCACGACATCCATAGCCATCAGCATGACAATACCGTCATCAAGGTCATTCTCGGCATGGCCACCTCGCTGGGAATGGACGTAATTGCCGAAGGTGTGGAGACAACAGAGCAGCTGGATTTCCTGCTCACGCATGGCTGTCGTCTGTATCAGGGCAGGCTATTTGGCCATCCGCTGCCACTGGATGCGCTGGAAGAGTCTATCGGCATGCCGCGCACCGCCGAGCTGTTTTAGCTTAGGCGGTGTTACAGCCGCAAGACATCGCATATAATACCCCTAACCATTATCAGAGTATTCAGCATGAAACCAACCAAAGCGACTATTACGTTTGATAACAATGCACCTGCCATTGAGCTACCCGTGCTTTCTGGCAGCATAGGCAACGATGTTATCGACATCCGCAGCCTGGGCAAACACGGCGTATTTACTTATGATCCGGGCTTTATGTCCACCGGGTCATGCCAGTCCAGCATCACCTTCATTGATGGCGAAAAAGGCCTACTGTATTACCGCGGCTACCCCATTGAGCAATTGGCCGAAAACTGCGATTTTCTGGAGGTTGCTTATCTGCTGATGCATGGCGAGCTACCTAACGCGACAGAAAAACAACATTTCACCAGCATGATTACCGGCAGCACCATGCTGCACGACCAGTTAACCAACGTGTTCCGCGGCTTTAGGCGCGATGCGCACCCCATGGCGGTCATGGTCGGGGTGGTCGGCTCGCTCTCCGCGTTCTATTTCGATTCCATGGACATTCGCGATGCCAAGCACCGCGAGATCTCCGCACATCGCCTGCTGGCAAAAGTGCCCACCATTGCAGCCTGGAGCTACAAATACAATCTGGGGCAACCCTTCATCTATCCGCAAAATCACCTGAACTATGCGGAAAACTTCATGCACATGATGTTCGCCACGCCTTGCGAGAAATACGAAGCCAACCCAGTATTGGCCAAAGCGTTCGAGCGCATATTGATTCTGCATGCGGATCACGAACAAAACGCCTCCACTTCTACGGTGAGATTAGTTGGCTCCAGCGGCGCTAACCCATTCGCCTGTATCGCGGCGGGCATCGCGTCGCTGTGGGGCCCCGCACACGGCGGTGCCAACGAAGCCACACTCAAAATGCTGGAAGAAATTGGCGATGTCTCACGCATCGGCGAGTTCATCAAACGCGCCAAGGATAAAACCGACAACTTCCGCCTGATGGGCTTTGGTCACCGTGTCTACCGCAACATGGATCCGCGCGCCGCCATCATGCGCAAAACCTGCCACGAAGTGCTGGAAGTACTTGGCCTGCAGGACGACCCGATGTTCAAGCTCGCGATGGAACTGGAAAAAATTGCGCTGGAAGACGAATATTTTGTTTCGCGCAAACTCTACCCGAACGTGGATTTCTACAGCGGCATCGTCATGCGTGCGATGGGCATTCCCAACTCCATGTTCACCGCCATCTTCGCCCTGGCCCGCACGGCTGGCTGGATAGCGCAATGGAGCGAAATGCACAGCGACCCGGAACACAAGATTGGCCGCCCACGCCAGCTATACACGGGTGAGGCCAGACGCGAGTTTGTGCCGATTGAGAAACGGAAGTAAATAATAATGACGTTTTTCTTATTATTTTTAGGATGCACTAAAAATAATTAACTATATGAAAAAATTAAAAATAGTTTACATTTTTTCAACAAAAAAGCACCTTTGACGGAAAACTTTCCGTCAATTAGGATGGCTACTTTACGTTAGGTGTAATCATGCTTAGAGTTTTACTTGTAATTGCTATATTAGCTATACCAATACTGTCAATTGGGTTTTATTCTTTTTTCCTTTTATGCGTCACTGCACCAATTAGCACGCTCTCTATTGAAAAAGCGGGGCAATTCGGGGACAGCTTCGGTATTGCAACCTCTTTATTTTCTGGCCTAGCTTTTTCTGGTGTTCTCATCACGCTTATGCTTCAACGTGACGAACAAAGTTACAGCGTAATGAAAATGAACGCTCTGCTAAAGAGTACGCACAAACCGAAAGGTTAAGTGCGTTAGCCGCATTGCTTTCCATATATCACGAGCTATCAGACAAGAAACAAGCAGAGCTTGATACCTACCTTGCTAATTCCAGTATTCCAGGCTCTACTGGAAACGTAGATGAAGCACTAAAAAAAGAGCTAGATTCAATTCGAGATAAACGCAATAAATCTATGATGAGCTTGAAAAAGCAGCAGGTCTCTAGCAAGCGTAGGGCGCAATAACTGAAAGGCATTGCGCCGCATGAGAGATGTTACTAGCTTTAAATACTTTTCCTAAAACCTTTTTTCGGCGCAATACGCTTCGCTATTGACGCCCTACAAGTCAATCTGGATGCGGCTTCCAAAGCATCTCTACCCACAATGAAAAAAGCCCGCGACTGCGGGCTTTTAACATCAGCTAAAACTAAACCGAGAACGAGCTACCGCAGCCGCAGGTCGTGGTCGCGTTCGGGTTGCGGATGACGAACTGTGAGCCTTGCAGGCTGTCGGTGTAGTCGATTTCCGCGCCCATCAAGTATTGCAGGCTCATTGGGTCGATCAGCAAAGTCACGCCGTCTTTATCCACCTGGGTGTCGTCGTCGTTCACTTCTTCTTCAAACGTAAAGCCATACTGAAAGCCGGAACAGCCGCCACCGCTGACAAACACGCGCAGTTTCAAATCTGGCGTGCCTTCTTCGTCAATCAATTCCTTCACTTTTTTGGCCGCGTTTTCGGTAAAAACCAGCGGGTCTGGCATTGTGATTTCTGCGGTATCTGTTGTCATGTTCATTGTTTACTCCTTAAACTTAAGTCGGTTGGACTGGGTTTTTTGTGCTTGGTTCTCAGGCGTCTTCGGCAGGGTTGTCACCGATATACACCAGCTTCCCTTCAATCACGGCGCCGGTGTGCATCTCCAGCGATTTGTAATACAGGTCGCCCACGATGCGCGCCTTGGTTTGCAGCTCGATAAACTCGCTGGCGTGTACGGGGCCGGTGATTTTGCCGTTGATGACGATTTTGGCAGCCGTCACCTCGCCCTCGATGCTGCCGGCCTCGCTCAGGATCAACGTACACTGGCTACCGTTTGCCTGGGCGACGTTGCCTTTAATGGTGCCGTCCACACGCAACCCGCTGGAATACTGCATGTTGCCTTCGACGCGCGTATTTGCGCCGATCAATGTGTCGATGCGGTTATCTATCCTGTTTGCTTTTCTAAAGAACATAGCTCTCCTCAACTGGTGCAGCGCCTGTTATTTGCGCTTTTTGCCTTCCACCATGTTTTTGTAAAACATCAAGTCTTCCTTGATTTTCAAATTCTCATCATGAACGCTTGCAAGCTCTTTGGCAAGATTGTTGTTGGTCGCCAGCTCTACCTGCAGCTCGCGCTGTGCGCCCACCAGCTTGACCTCAAGCTCCTTGTTCTGCTGGGTGAGCAGTTGCAGCTGCTGGCGGATCGTGTCGGTCTCGCCATCGTGCATGACCCAATAGGTAATACCCGCGCCCAGCAGCACCAAGCTGACCAGCAGCGCCACCTGATAGTACCTGGAGCGGTGCGTGCGTATCGTCACCCGCTTGGCGGATAGCGTATGCCCGAAATGGCGGCGGATTCTGCGACGTATCGGTTTCATAATGTGATACGTTGCGCTATGGCAACAGTGGCACCACTTCCAGACCGGCGTGTTCGTTTAAGCCAAACATGATGTTCATATTCTGCACCGCCTGGCCAGCCGCACCTTTCACCAGATTATCCTGCGTTACCAATACCGTCAAATAGCCATTGGGCTGTGGATGCAAGGCAATGCGCAAGCTGTTGGAACCTCGCACGGAACGGGTTTCCGGTAGGCTGCCTGCGGGCAGCACATCCACGAAACGCTCGTGCTGGTAGCGGTTTTCGTACAAGGCCTGTAAATCTGCGCCTTGCGCTTTTGCCGACAGCTTAATATAAATCGTCGACAGCATGCCGCGTATCATTGGGATCAGGTGCGGCACAAAAATAAACTGTAATTCGCTGCCGGACAATTGCGTCAATTGCGCGTGAATCTCCGGGTGGTGCCGGTGACCAGCCACGCCATAGGCTTTCATGTTGTCGCTGGCTTCGGCAAACAATGTCGGAATCTCGGCCTTCCTGCCCGCGCCGGAAACACCGGATTTAGAGTCGGAAATAACAGGTGCGGAGAAATCTACCAAGCCTTGCTCCAGCAACGGTGCCAGACCGAGCAACACAGTAGTCGGGTAGCAGCCTGGATTGCCTATCACCTGGGCGGATTTGATCTTGTCGCGATACAACTCGGGAATGCCATATACCGCGTCCTTCAGCACATCCGGGCAGCTATGCGGCATCTTGTACCATTTTTCGAATACGGCAGTATCCTGCAAACGGAAATCCGCCGCCAGGTCGATCAGTTTAACGCCAGCGGCCAGCAATACCTGCGCTTGACTCATGGCCACGCCATGGGGCGTGGCAAAGAACACGACATCGCATTGGGTTAAATCCGTTTGCCCTGGGTCGCTGAATGCCACATCCACCAAGCCACGCAGGCTGGGAAACATTTCCGCCACCGGCATACCGGCCTCGCCGCGCGAAGTAACTGCCACGATGCTGGCATTGGGGTGGATGGACAGCAGGCGCAATAGCTCCACACCGGTGTAACCTGTGCCACCTACGATACCTATTTTGAGTTTTTGTACTGCCATGTTCAAACCAAAAGTTCCAAAAACATAAGACTTGGCATGTTACCACGCCAGATACAACTTGTATAAAAGCAAAAAGGCCGCCACAGCGACCTTTTTGTACCAGACGCCAATTAGCGTTTGGAGAATTGTTTGCGGCGACGTGCTTTGCGCAGACCCACTTTTTTACGCTCAACTTCACGTGCATCGCGTGTCACATAACCGGCGTGGGACAATGCGGATTTCAAGGTCGCGTCGTAATCAATCAAAGCGCGGGTGATACCATGACGCACAGCGCCAGCTTGACCGGACTCACCACCGCCAACCACGTTCACCAGAATATCAAAGCTGGCAGTGTTGTTGGTCAACTCCAGCGGCTGACGCACGATCATGCGAGATGTCACGCGGGAGAAGAATTCGTCAACAGGTTTGTCATTAACGATAATGTTGCCTTTACCGGATTTCAAAAACACGCGTGCCACAGAGCTTTTGCGGCGACCGGTACCATAGTTGTATTTACCAATCATTGTTTATCCTTAAATGGTCAGCGGTTGTGGCTGTTGTGCAGCGTGCTCGTGTTTATCACCAGCATACACTTTCATTTTCTTGATCATGGCATAACCCAGCGGGCCTTTTGGCAGCATGCCTTTCACGGCTTTCTCCAGCGCACGGCCTGGGAAGCGATCTTGCATTTTGCTGAAATTGGTGGTGCTGATGCCGCCTGGGTAACCAGAGTGACGATGATACTGTTTATCCAGCGCTTTGTTGCCGGTTACTTTGATTTTGTCGGCATTGATGACCACGATATAGTCGCCAGTGTCCACGTGCGGCGTATAAATCGCTTTATGTTTGCCGCGCAGGCGATGCGCCACTGCGCTGGCCAAACGACCCAGCACCAAATCCGTAGCGTCGATCACGAACCAGTCGCGTTTGACTTCATGCGTTTTTGCAGAAAAGGTTTTCATATTAAAACTACCCACTAAAGCCGAGTGTTGCGAGGCTAAAATAATAAAGTCCAGCCAACAAAGTGTGACCAGTAAAAATTCAAGAGGGCGGATTATATGTCGTTATGGCAATTGTTGTCAAATGCTTGGCAGCTTTTATTTCAACAAAATGCACTTATGGCCGATTACAGATTAGAATGCGCTCCTTACACACATCCTACAAATTGGCACAGCTTTTGCATAAAACCCTTTATCTGTCATCAAAACAACAATTAGTCATGGTGAAATATGCAGTATAACAATGTTCAATATACCCGCATGAAGTGGGCGGCGATACTGGTTGCCGGTGTGTTTGCACATCAGTCCGCCTACGCGCTGGGCCTGGGCGACATCCAGGTCAAATCACACTTGGGCCAACCACTGAAAGCCCAGATCAAGGTATATGGCGCGGCGGATATCAAACATGATATCGCTTGCCTCAGCTTGAACAGCGAGGGTGCTAGTTTCCTTGGCAGTACACAAATGAAGCTGCGCCCGCTGAATGCGGACGAAGCAATGCTGACAATCACCAGCGCCCAGGCAGTCAATGAACCCATTGTCAATCTGTCGGTTTCTACGGTTTGCGAAGCCGAAATGCACCGGGAGTATGTACTGTTGCTAGACCCCATGATGTCCAGCGAAACAGATATGGTGGCAGACGATGAAGCGGTGATGGCAGATGCGGATAGCAACACGCCATCGCTTGCCGTTACACCGCCAAAAGCAAAAAGACATGCCCAAAAAACCAGCTATAAACGCAATAAAAACAAACCATTAGGTCAAAACACCACAAGAACTGGAGCCACCATAATTACTGGCGTCGCCCAGGAAACAAGAAGCCAGTCCGGTAATACCGCGCAAACTGGCCGAGCTACACTTAGCATTTCCGGCGGCACATATGGCGGCTTGCCAGCCCACGCCATGCGTTTACACATGGACAGGCAATTGGTGATGCGTCCCAATGCCGCAGACCCGGTACCCGCTGGTGATGCGGAAGTACTGGATGAACTCACCGCCATGAACAACCGGCTGAAACATCTGACAACACAAATCTCGCAGCTGCAGCAAAACAACTTGAAGCTGGCAGAAGAAAACGCTGCCAAGACCAAAGCGCTTGCACACAACCAAACCCAGCTAGGTCAGTTCAAACAATTCGGTATCGGCCTTGGCGCGTTGCTGCTATTGTTGAGCGGCCGACTGGCGCTGGATTGGTGGCGCCGCAGGAAAGCACATTTGGCCGTACTGGATCGCATGACCTTGCAAAAACAGGAAGAAATTTCATTGGATGACGACCTGTTTGCATCGGATGAACCCCGTCAGCCGATTGACAATGCTGATGAAAACTCCGCATCCAGGCCTGATGATTTTGGCCTTGACCTGGAAAATACCGACCCATTCGTGGTGGAAGAAAGCGACCAGGAAATGTCCGTGCTGGAGCATGCAGACGTCTTTCTGTCACACGGCCGGGCCGAACTGGCGATCCAAATGCTGCAAAGCCATCTGCTAGAGCATCCCAAACAGTCTGTCACCATCTGGCTGTTCCTGCTGGATTTGCTGGCCAAACAGAATCTGCACGCCTTGTATGAACAAGCTGCTCTGGAATGCAAGGACCACTTTAATGTCCATATTCCAGGTTTCGATGCCAAAGCAACCGCTACAGCGCATACACTGGAAGCCTATCCACACTTAAGTGCCGGCTTGCAAGCCGTATGGGGCACCCCAGCAGCCATCACCTTTTTGGACGACCTCATTTACAACAACCGCCTGGAACCGCGTGCCGGGTTTGACAAACAGCTCATCGAAGAACTGCTGGCCTTAAAGACCATTGCCCAGGAAAGAGCCAGTCTGGCTGAGGTGATTCAGCTGGATGAAAAGAAAATAGCAATGAAGGAACGCAAGGAAGCACAGCTCGCCGCCAAGAAAGCCGAGAAGCTGCAGCAGCTGGAAGAAACCATCAATGCGAGCGAAGCGGCAAAACAGGCTGAGCAAGCCAAAGAAAAAGAAACCAAGTTTGACTTTGGTTTGATTGAGTGGAATTAAGCCTCGAGAGAATGGGCGATAGGTCAGCCTAAATAGTATTGCGCCGCAACACCAGCGCAAATCACCGCGCCTATCCAGGTGTTGTGCAAAAAAGCCTTGAAGCACTGCGCCCTGTCGCGGTTTTTAATCAGTCGATACTGCCAAACCACCAGCGCCGCGGCGGCAATCAAGCCCAGCCAATACCACTGCCCAAAATGCAAGGCGTAACCGATATAGCCAAAAATGCCCAGCATACCTGCGTAGCAAAGCATCACCGCCAGCACATCGTGCTTGCCAAAGAAAATGGCCGATGATTTGATGCCGATTTTCAGGTCATCCTCCCTGTCCACCATTGCGTACTCGGTATCGTAAGCCACTGCCCACAACACATTGGCCGCCAACAAAAACCACGCAACCGGCGCGATATAATCGTTTACCGCGGCAAACGCCATGGGAATGCCAAACCCGAACGCGATGCCCAAATATGCCTGCGGCACCGCCAGAAAGCGCTTGGTATAAGGATAGGTGGCCGCCAGAAACAATGCAGCAACCGATAACAGAATCGTGGTTTTGTTAAGGAACAACACCAGGCCAAACGCCAGCAGGCATAAGGCGCCAGCCAGCAGATAAGCCTCTTTTACGCTTACCTCGCCTGTCGCCAATGGCCTGGATTTAGTGCGTTCCACCTTGCCGTCGAACTTGTAGTCGGCAATGTCGTTCAGCACACAGCCCGTGCTGCGCATCAGCACCACGCCAGTGACAAAAACAAGCACGATTACCCAATGCGGATAACCGCGCCCGGCAAACAGCAGCGCCCACAGCGTGGGCCACAGCAGCAGCAAAATACCAATCGGCTTGTCCAGCCGCATCAGGCGTTCATAAGCATCCAGTTTTTTGGAAATATTCTCGGTATTCACTTAAACAACTCGTCTAAAAAAACTTCCGTGACGAGAATCTTAGCGCAATTCAGGCTAAAAACCGAACGCCGCGCCCACAATGCCTTGGGCGGATTTTTGATATGCCCTGAGAGCCGCATAAACATTGGGCTGCAGGCCGATAGCTTTTTATATTCTAGCAGCGTGCGTTTCACTTTCGGGTTGGCAAACAGCGCCGCGCCCAGCGGCTTGTTGCCCAGCTTGCCCAAGCCACGCCAACTGCCGCGCAAACTGGCACGCGGCAACACGCTGTGAGCAAACACAACGGGTTGATTGTTGCCCATCAGCAACACCTCGCGTATCAAGGCCGATTCATGCTGCCGCAAACCCAGCACGCCGGTTTCATCCCGCAGCGCCTTGGCGTACCGCAGCATCACAGGCCGCACGGCGAAATCAGGATGGCGCGCCTTAAGGCTGGCCGTAAGCGAACCATCGTCCACCAGCCAGCGCCTGATGTTTGACGCACCTAGCGGCTTTCTCAGCCAATCGTGCCGCTTTTGCTTTTGTCTGATTATTTTCATGCCTGTTACACTTTGATCAATTCCGCGCCTTGGCTAAGCCAGCGTGCCAGATGTTGCTCCACCGCTTGCGGCGCGCTTTGCAGCAGGTTGTCCGCAATGTCTTTCGCGACTTGCAGCAAATCCGCATCGCGTTCCAAATCGGCGATTTTTAGCATGGGCACGCCGCTTTGGCGCGTACCCAGAAATTCGCCGGGGCCGCGCAGTTTCAAATCTTCCTGCGCGATTTTAAAGCCGTCGGTGTTTTCGTAGATGATTTTCAGGCGCTGTCTGGCCGTTTCCGAAAGCCGTTGTTGCGCATTGTCCTGATACAGCAGAATGCAGGTGCTTTTGGCCGCGCCGCGCCCCACGCGACCGCGCAGCTGGTGTAGCTGGCTAAGGCCGAAACGTTCTGCATGCTCGATCACCATCAGGCTGGCGTTGGGCACATCCACGCCTACTTCAATCACGGTCGTCGCCACCAGCAAGTGGATTTCGTTATTTTTAAAGGCATCCATTACTGCCTGTTTTTCGGCAGGTTTCAGGCGACCATGCACCAGCGCGACTTTCAAATCGGGGAATATCGTTTGCATGTAGGTGTAAGTGTCTTGCGCCGTTTGCAGTTGCAGCGCCTCGCTTTCCTCAATCAGCGGGCATACCCAGTAAGCCTGGCTACCCTGCAAACAGGCTTCTCGCACCCGCGCCAGCACTTCTTCGCGCCGCTCATCCGAAACCAAGCGCGTAACAATGGGCGTACGGCCGGGCGGCAGTTCGTCTATCACGGAGACATCCAGATCAGCATAGTAACTCATGGATAGCGTGCGCGGAATCGGCGTGGCAGACATCATGAGCTGATGCGGCTCCGGCTGGCCCTTCTGGCGCAAGGCCAAACGCTGTTGCACGCCAAAACGATGTTGTTCGTCAATAATCGTTAATCCAAGTTTGGCAAAGCGCACGTTCTCCTGAAACAGGGCGTGCGTGCCGATAACCAGCTGGGCTATGCCGCTGAAAGCCGCATCCAGATTGGCTTGGCGGGCAGCCTTATTCTGGCTGCCGGTGAGCCAGGCGATTTGAATGCCGAGCGGCTGCAGCCAGTGTGTGAGCTTCTGATAATGTTGCTCGGCTAGAATCTCCGTTGGCGCCATGAAAGCCGCTTGCCAGCCTGCTTCTATCGCTTGTAGTGCGGCAATGGCTGCCACGATGGTTTTGCCGCTGCCCACATCGCCCTGCAATAGGCGCTGCATGGGGTGCGACTGCGCCAAATCGGCGCTAATCTCCGCCGCGGCTTTTTGCTGCGCTTGCGTCAATGTAAATGGCAGCTTGGCGAATAATTGTTCCACCAGCTTGTTAGATGATTTGAGCACCGGCGCATCGCTGGCGCGCCGCTTGGCATAATGCCGGCGCATGGAAAGCTGCTGCGCCAGCAGCTCATCAAATACCAGTCGACGCCACTCCGGCGTCACACGGGCTTCCAGCGCGCCAAGATTGGCATCCGGCGGCGGGTTGTGCAAAGTAAGGATGCTGTGCTTGAAATCCGGCAAACCAAGCGGCTGATAAATATACCCGGGTAATGTTTCGCCCAAAAACTCCGGTGTCAGCACATGGCTAATCGCCGCGCGGACATTGGGTTGGGAGAATCCGGCCGTGGTCGGGTAAACTGGCGTCAATTGCTCTTTTACCGGTGTGTTCTCGCGCACGGCCTTGCATTGCGGATGTACCATCTCGTAGCCGAAAAACCCGTGCCGCACTTCGCCATAGGCGCGAATTTGCTTGCCCACGGCCAATTGTGCCACCTGGCTCGGGTAAAAATGCAAAAAACGCAGATTCACTTCGCCGCTCGCGTCCCGCAAGCGCACAATCAAGGCTTTGCGCGGCTTGTAGCTCACCTCGGCATGCATCACCTCGCCCTCGATCTGCACAGATTCTCCCAAACGCAGATCGCGAATCGGCGTGATGCGCGTCTCGTCCACATAACGTAGTGGCAGGTGCAGCAACAAGCTTTGTGGTGTGGTCAGGCCAAGTTTTTTCAGGCTGGCAAGTTGTGGCTTGGTCAAGCTCTTGATGTCAGCAAGCAAGGTCAATTGCTATGACGCCAACACCATGACAGCGTCTGCTTCTATTTGCGCCCCTCTCGGCAACGACGCCACACCCACCGCAGCACGCGCCGGATATGGTTGCGCGAAATATTCGGCCATAATGGTATTCACCAGAGCAAAATTATTCAGGTCTATAAGGAAGATATTGATTTTGACAATATCAGCCAAGCTGCCACCCGAAGCCTCACAAACAGCTTGCAGGTTCTTGAATACACGATGCACTTGCGCCTCTACGCCCTCCACCAGCTGCATGGATTGCGGGTCCAGTCCGATCTGACCGGACAGATATACCGTGTTGCCAGCCTTGACGGCTTGCGAATAGGTGCCGATCGCAGCAGGTGCGCCACTGGTCTGGATGATGGTTTTACTCATGTCTTGCCTTGTTAAATTAAAAAATCTATTGCGCTTTGGCCTTGCCTTCGGGCAAACCGCCTTTCAAACGGTTGATCCGCACGACATCCGGTATCTTGCGCAAATTGCGGATCAGCTCCGCCAGATGCACCCGGTTGCGTACCTGCACCGTGAAATTCAGGTTGCAGTATTGGCTTCCGTCAGAATCTTCCATGCTCACGCTGTCGATATTCGACCCTGCCTCAGCGATACCTGCCGCCACTTTCGCCAGCACACCCCGCTCGTCAAATGCAACAATGCGCAGATTGACCTTGAACAGGCGTTTGCTGTCGGCATCCCACTCGACATCCAGCCACTTATCTGGATCCAGCCTGAATTTACGGATGGCCGTGCAATCGTGCGTATGAATGACCAAGCCCTTGTCCTTGTTGATAAAGCCCAAGATCGGATCACCGGGGATAGGGCGGCAGCATTGTGCGAACTGCACCGCCATGCCTTCCGAGCCGCGGATTGTGATGGTATCCAATGATTTAACCGTTTTGGTTTTGGCGACATCAGGTGCTTCCATAAACCCTTGTGTGAGCTGATGTGCCACCATCACGCTCATACGCTTGCCCAGACCAATATCGGTCAGAATCTCTTTTTTGTCTTTGGCGCCATAATCACGCAATACTTTTTGCCACTGCTTTTCATCTACATCTGCCGGCTCCACATGCAAGGCACGTAAAGCAATATTGAGCATGCGCTCGCCCAGCTGTGCGGATTCCGACACCTGCAGTGATTTCAGGTAATGCCGGATATGCGACCTGGCTTTGCCGGTAACAACATAGTTCAGCCAGGCCGGATTGGGCTTGGCCAATGCCGCGGTGATGATTTCCACATGATCGCCGTTACGCATTTCAGTCCGCAACGGCACCAGCTCATGGTTGATCTTCACTGCCACGCAACTATTGCCCACATCGGTATGTACAGCATAGGCAAAATCCACCGCGGTCGCGCCTTTCGGTAGCGCAAGAATATTGCCTTTAGGGGTAAACACATACACCTCGTCCGGGAACAGATCCACCTTGAAGTGCTCCAGAAACTCATGGCTGTCGTCACTCTCGGTCTGGATTTCCACCAGACGCTGCAGCCACTGGTGTGTTTGCTGTTGCAATGCGGTCAGATGCGCATCCTCAGTCTTATAGAGCCAGTGTGCCGCCACACCCGCATCGGCGATATTGTGCATCTCCGTGCTGCGAATCTGCACCTCGATTGGCGTACCATACGGGCCAAACAGGGTGGTATGCAAAGATTGGTAACCATTCGCCTTGGGGATTGCGATGTAATCCTTGAAACGCCCCGGAATCGGCTTGTACAGCCCATGCAGCACGCCCAGCGCCAAGTAGCAAGTGGGTTTGTCTTTAACCAGGATACGAAAGCCGTAAATGTCGTTCACCTGTGACAGCTTGATATGCTTGCTGGTCATTTTCCGATAGATGCTGTACAGGTGCTTCTCTCGCCCTTCCACATCGGCTTCCACGTCTTCTTCCTTAAGCCGGTTCTGGATTGCTGCCAGAATCTTGCTGATGACCTCTTTACGGTTGCCGCGCGCTGCCATCACCGCTTTGGCGATAACACGATAACGATAGGGATGCAGGTATCGGAAACTGAGATCTTCCAGTTCGTGAAAAATCAGGTTAAGCCCTAAACGATTGGCGATGGGCGCATAAATCTCCAGCGTTTCGTTGGCAATCCGCCTCTGCTTCTCGGGACGCATGGCATCCAAAGTTTGCATGTTATGCAAACGGTCAGCCAGCTTCACCAGAATCACACGCACATCCTGGCTCATCGCCAGCAACATTTTGCGGAAATTCTCGGCCTGCGTCTGTGTGGCGCTTTGCATCTGGATCTTGTCCAGCTTGGTGAGGCCATCCACCAGGCTTGCTACTTGCTTACCAAATTTTTCACCGATCTCGTTACTATCAATCCCGGTGTCCTCTACCACATCGTGCAGCAAAGCCGCCATCAGGGTGGGCACATCCATATGCAGCCCGGCCAGGATACTTGCTACCGCAATGGGGTGTGTAATATAAGGCTCACCGGTTTTGCGTGTTTGTCCGGCATGCGCATGGGCGCTATAACGATACCCGGCCAGGACGTATTCCACATCGGCCGGGCTGAGGTAAGCTTTGAGAAGAGTAAGAAAATCCGCAATCAGCGGATCGACATCCTGCACTGCTGCGGGCACCGGTTCGGGCAATTGGGCGGCAGCGTTTACCATAGTAGCTACTGCACAAATATAGCTAAGCTAATGCTGAACGCGTGCCAAAATTTCCAGCCCGACTTTACCCGCAGCGATTTCACGCAATGCCATCACTGTAGGTTTGTCACGCTGACCATGCCCGCTCACCAACGGGTCAGAGCCGTTCGAAATCTGGCGTGCGCGAACTGCCGCCACCAAAGTCAGCTGGAAGCGGTTAGGAATCTTTTCCAAACAATCATCTACGGTAATACGTGCCATCATTAATCTCCAAAATATCTTTAAATACGTTTTTAAGTCAGTTCTTTAATCAACGCGGCATGGCGTGTTACCTGCGTCTGCAACCTAAGCCGCTGTGTACGGACGATGGCAAGCAGATCCTGCAAGGCCTCATCAAAATCATTGTTGATTGTAACATAGTCAAACTCTGCCACATGCCGCATCTCCTCACGCGCAGCGGCCAGACGCATTGCAATCACCTCCGCATTATCCTGCCCGCGACGGCTTAAACGCTCGGCCAGCGTCTCCATCGAGGGTGGCAAAATGAAAATACTGACTGCCTGCGGAAAAAGCCTGCGAATTTGCGCGGCACCCTGCCAATCAATCTCCAGAATCAAATCGTAACCCTCTGCCAATGCAGACTCCACCGCGCTTTGCGAAGTTCCATAACGCGCGCCATGAACTGAAGCAGACTCCAGAAAGCCGCCCGCATTCAAAATTTCAGTGAATGCCGCTTCACTCACAAAATGATAATGCACCCCGTCTTTTTCGCCAGGCCTGGACACACGCGTGGTGTGCGAAATAGAATGCCTGACGTTGGCATCTTTAGTCAGCAATGCATTAACCAGGCTGGTTTTGCCAGCCCCTGATGCAGCGGTGATAATAAACAAATTGCCCGAAATCATCCCGCCATTTTACTCGATATTTTGAATCTGTTCGCGCATCTGCTCGATCAACACCTTGAGCTGCATGGAAACCTGTGTGGTTTGAATGGCGACCGATTTTGAGCCCAGCGTATTAGCTTCACGGTTCATTTCCTGCATCAAAAAATCCAGCCGCTTGCCCGCGGCGTTGCCTGCCGCCAGAATACGTTTGACCTCACTGATATGCGCTTCCAACCGCGATAGCTCCTCATCCACATCGATCCGCTGCGCAAACAGCACGATTTCCTGCCGGATACGCTCTTCATTCAGGGTCATCTGCACTTCTTTCAGCTTATCCAACAATTTGGCCTGATATTGCTGAATCAAACCCGGCATCAAAGGCTTGACGGTTTGCACCTGCGCCTCGACCTCTGTCAGTCGTGTCAATATCACGGTTTTAAGCTTCTCGCCTTCGCGCTGCCGTGCAGCAATCAGGTCATTTAACGCCGCTTCCAGCAAGGCTTTCAGGTCAGCTTCCAATGCCGATTCATCCACCGCATGCGTCAACAACACTCCGGGCATTTTCAGCACTTCCAATACGTTGACCGGTTGCACATGCCCAAAATGCTTAGAGATGGTTCCAACAGTCTCTGCCAGCCGTTGCAGCACGTTTTCATCTAACCTGGGCGCATTGACTAACGATGCAGCCGAGATAAAACTCAGGCGACAATCCACCTTACCACGCCCTAACCGTGCGGCAATTTGCTCCCGCAATATAGATTCGAAGGCGCGCATGGATTCGTCCATTTTGAACGATAATTCCAGGTAACGATGATTCACGGCACGCAACTCAAGCATTAATACACCACCCTGAGTGGCACATTCTTGCGAGGCAAAGCCTGTCATACTCAATATCATAGTTTCAAATCTTAAAGTAATTTGTCATAATTGTATCAAACGCTTATGATTTTATGCGAAAATACTATCCAGGTTGCTACATGAATATTATAATTACATAATGGCCAGTACAAAAAACCAAGCTTTGCCGATAGGCTACATGCTGCAAGACTATATCATCACCAAAGTCTTGAGCTCGGGCGGCTTCAGCTTTGTCTATCTGGCGCAGGATCTGGACAAGAATGTTGTCGCCATCAAGGAATACATGCCCACAGGCCTGGCATTGCGTATGGAAGGTGCCACGGTATTGCTGGATTCCGACGACGATGCTGCAACATTCAAGCATGGCCTGAAATGCTTCTTTGAAGAGGGCTTGGCGCTCGCCAAGATCGACCACAAAAACATCGTGCGCGTAACCAATTTTTTCCGTGAAAACAATACCGTATACATGGTCATGCAGTACGAGCGTGGTAAATCCCTGCAGGATTACATCTTGGCACAGCCGGAACCAGTCAGCGAAAAATTTGTCCGCCGTGTCTTCGGTGAACTGCTGAATGGCCTGCGTGAAGTGCATACGCAAAAACTGCTGCATCTGGACATCAAACCGGCCAACATTTACATCCGCATGGACGGTTCGCCGGTATTGCTGGATTTCGGCTCCGCCCGGCAGACATTGACGCAGAATCAGCCCAAACTCTCACCCAGCTACACACCGGGCTTTGCACCACCGGAGCAATATTTCGAACGCCAGAAGCTGGGGCCATGGAGTGATATCTACAGCGTAGGGGCCAGTATGTATTCCTGCCTGGCGCGATCCGCGCCTATCGCTGCTAACCAGCGTGTGCAAAAAGACACTTTGGTGCCGGCCGTCAAATTGGGCAAAGGCGTCTACAGCGAACAGTTGTTAAGCATTATTGACCATTGCCTGAAGCTGGATTATATGCAACGGCCACAAAGTGTATTCTCACTGCAGAAAGAACTGTTGAAGAACGTAGAGCCCTTGCCACAAAGAAAACCCGGCATCACCCACAAAATAAAAGCCGCGCTGACCAAATCTCTTTAAAAATGCACTGAACCGTAATACAAGATGAAATTCACCATTTACCAAAACAGCCGCCAAGGACCTAGACCATACAACCAGGACCGGTTGGCCTATTCCTACAGCAAAGACGCGCTGTTGCTGGTGCTGGCAGACGGCATGGGTGGGCACCGCCATGGTGAAGTGGCTGCCCAGCTGGCAGTCAAAACATTGACTGACGCTTTTCAGCGTCTGGCGGTTCCCGCCCTGAACAGCCCAGCAAAATTCCTGACCGATCATATTCAGCAAGTGCACGATATGATCGAAAGCCTGACACAGACACAGGATTTGCTCGAATCGCCCCGCACTACCATCGTAGCGGCAATCATACAGCGCGGTTATCTCTATTGCGCCCATGTCGGCGACTCTCGCTTATACCATTTCCGCAACGGGCACCTGTTGTTCCGTACCGAAGATCACTCCGTAGTACAGTCACTCTACAAAAAAGGATTGATTAGCCGCGCCGACATGGCCACACACCCCTACAAGAATAAAATCTACAATTGCCTGGGTGGCGAAACAGCACCACAAATCGACCTTTCCAACCGGATTGAACTGATGGAAGGCGACACTATCCTATTGTGCACCGATGGTGTCTGGGGTGTCATTGACGATCAGCAGATCAAGGAAATCCTGCATGCCTCCCGCGATATTACCGAAGCAACAAACAAATTGCTTGATAGCGCTGAGTTCGCCAGTGACGAACGCGGCGACAATATGAGCGCGATCGGCCTGCAATGGGGAGAGCGTACTGAAAGCCAGGTCACCATCTCTACTCAATTGATGCCTTTAGGTGAAACTACTACTATCATTAATCCGGTCACCCACCAAGTAGATGGCGGCAACGCAGCCAATGACCTGTCTGATGACGACATTGAAAACACCATTGCCGAAATTCAAGCCGCATTGATACGTACACAGCAAAAAATCGGCTTTTAACCTTTATCCATTGGCTTATAATGCGCTTTTAAACAAAAGCGATCCCTTATATGACCCAAACCCCGGCACCACGCCCTAGTGGACGCAACCAGCGCCAGCTACGCGACATCGAAATCATCCGCCATTACACCAAGCATGCGGAAGGCTCCGTGCTCATCAAGTTTGGCGACACGCACGTACTGTGCACCGCCAGCGTGGATGAAAAAGTGCCCGGATTCCTCAAAGGCAAGGGGCAAGGCTGGGTCACGGCGGAATATGGCATGCTGCCGCGCTCCACCGGCCAACGCATGGACAGGGAAGCCGCCAAGGGCAAGCAATCTGGCCGCACGCAGGAAATTCAACGTTTAATTGGCCGCAGCCTGCGCGCCATCATTGATTTGGAGAAACTGGGCGAACGCACCATTCAAATCGACTGCGACGTGATTCAGGCCGACGGCGGCACACGCACCGCCAGTATCACCGGCGCCTATGTCGCCCTACACGATGCGATTGGCACGCTGCTTGAAAAAGGCTTGATTACGGAATCGCCGCTCAAAGACTCCGTCGCCGCCATTTCGGTAGGCGTTTACCAAGGCCTGCCCGTGCTGGATTTGGATTACCTGGAAGACTCCGCGTGCGATACCGACATGAACGTGGTGATGACCGGCAAAGGCGGCTTTGTGGAAATCCAAGGTACCGCCGAGGGCGAGCCTTTCAGCGGCGAAGCGATGCAGGCTATGTTGCAGCTTGCGCAGGCGGGCATACAAACGCTCTCGCAAATACAAAAAACGACTTTAGAGTTGTAATCATGTCCTTGCCATTCAAACAGCTGGTGATTGCCAGTGGCAACAAAGGCAAAATCCGCGAGATCGAGCACGTGCTGGCGCCTTTCGAGATTGAGATTCTGCCGCAATCGCAATTTAACGTGCCGGAATGCGAAGAGCCGTTCTGCACGTTTGTGGAAAATGCCTTGGCCAAGGCGCGCCACGCCAGTAAACACACCGGCCTGCCCGCGCTGGCGGATGATTCCGGCCTGTGTGTGAACGCCCTGCAAGGCGCGCCGGGCGTGCTTTCCGCACGCTATGCCGGCAAAAACCCGCCCAATAGTTTATTGACGCAGGACGAGCGCAACAACGACAAACTGTTGCAAGTGATGAGCAATATCTCGGATCGCCATGCGCATTTTTACAGCGTGATTGTGCTGGTGCGCCACCCGGAAGACCCGCAACCCATTATTGCCGAGGGTACCTGGCAAGGTGAGATTCTGCGCGAATACCGCGGCAATGATGGCTTTGGTTACGACCCGCTATTTCTGGATTTGAAAACCGACAAAACCGTGGCAGAGCTGCCGCTGGATGTGAAAAGCCGCATCAGCCACCGCGGGCAGGCGCTGCAAAAGCTGCTGCAAAAATTGGAAAGGCTATCGCATGAATCAGCCTAAAAAATTGGGTACCGAATGGCCAAAATGGGTGCGTGACGATGGCAGCGTGGTTTCCTGCACCGAGAAAGTCAAAGTCATGGCCGAGAACTTTGACGAGCTGAAACAGATTGCTCAGGACGCGCTGGAAGACGGCTTGTTGATGGAAGTGAGCGAACAGCAGATGCGCGAAGCGTTGCATGCGCTGGTGGAAAGCCTGGTAAATCCCTACCAAAAATCATGATTCCCATTTATCCGGCCAGCAGCCTTTCTGCCGCGCCGCTGGAAGGCACACCCACGCTAAGCGGCCTGACAAACCCACCGCCACTGTCGCTGTACATTCACATTCCCTGGTGCGTGCGCAAATGCCCATACTGCGATTTCAATTCGCACGAGGCGCGGCAAGACATACCGGAACAACAATATGTAGATGCACTGATTACCGATTTTGAGCAGGCCACGCCCAACATTTGGGGCCGCAAGATACGTAGCGTGTTCTTTGGAGGTGGCACGCCCAGTCTATTTTCGGCAGAATCCATCCACCGTATATTGAGTCAGGTGCGAGCGCTTACTCCGATGGAATACGGTGCGGAGATTACGCTGGAAGCCAACCCAGGCACGGTAGATATTGCGAATTTTCAAGGTTATCGCGAGGCGGGTGTGAACCGTCTTTCGCTCGGTATCCAGAGTTTTAACCCTCAACATCTGCAAGCCTTGGGGCGCATTCACGACCGCGAACAAGCTTTGCAGGCGGCGACTTTGGCCATGCAGATTTTTCCACGCGTGAATCTGGACATGATGTATGCGCTGCCCAAGCAAACGCTAGATGAAGCGCTGGCCGATGCCAGAACGGCATGCGAACTGGCGCCTTCGCATTTGTCGTTCTACCATTTGACGCTGGAGCCGAACACGCCTTTTCACCGCACCCCACCTGCACTGCCAGACGATGACACGTCAGCCGAGATGCAAGTGGAAATCGAGGAAGCACTAGCGCAACATGGCTACGAACACTACGAGACTTCCGCCTTTTGCAAACCCGGCCAACAAGCGCGCCATAACGTGAATTACTGGACGTTTGGTGATTATTTAGGCATCGGCGCGGGCGCGCATTCCAAATTGAGTTATCACGACAAAATCACGCGTGAAACCCGCCCCAAACACCCCAAGCAGTACATGCAGCAGGCGCTGGCGGGCAATGCGTGCGAACAAGTGTGGACGATTGAACCCGCGGATTTAGGCTTTGAGTTCATGATGAATGCGTTGCGTTTGACAGAAGGCTTTGACCCGGCCTTGTTCCAGCAGCGTACAGGCATGCCCTGGGAGGCAATATCCATGCGGCTTGCAGAGGCTTCGAAACGCGGTTTGCTGGAGGTATCACCCAGCTTGGTGCGACCCACGCTGCAAGGCCAGCGTTTTTTGAACGATTTACTGGAATTGTTTTTAAACTAAGTTCAGACGCTTGCCAAGTCCTTGCGCACATCCAGCACCCCTATCAGGGTAAGGATTTCATCGAGCACTGACTGGCCAAAACCGCCACGCTCGCCATTGCGGTTGTCGTTAATCAGGTTCTGCAGATATCGCCTGACGTCATCATCCGGCCAATCGCCGCAAAGTTTCTCCATAATATGGGGAAAGTCTTCCAGCGTCTCGGGCACGACCAAGGCCACTTCATGTGGCTCCCACAATGGGGTGATGATATTGAAAGTCTGGTGTATTGATTCGGCATAATGCTCAAAATCTTCTTTCATGCCGCGTTGCTTGAAAATTTCCAGCAAATATAACCAAGGCTGAATGGAAAGCTTGGGGTTGGTGTCAATGTGCGCTTTCAAATGCGCGATGGCTTCTTCATAGCGACTAACACTTGCCAATAACCTGGCTTCTTCCAGCACGCCTTGTGCATCCGCATTGTGGTCTATCTCTTTCACCTGCACACCCGTATACTGCAGGGTATCTCGATCCAAGTCCGGCAATCCGCCATCTCGCCAGGCGCTGTCAGAAACCAGATTACCAGCCTCTACACCGTTTGCCTGCGCCAGCGGAACTTCCTGCAACATGCGTCGAGATTTTTTCAGTAGCCAGAATCCTGTTAACACCAACAAGGTAAGACCGAACAAAACCAGCATCCACGGGGTACGCAAATAGCTTTGCCAGACCATGGCTGGCGCCGGACTGGCTGCTGGTACGATCTGTGTATTAATACTTGGTGTAGCGTCAACTTTGGTAACCTCTGCAGACTTACCGCGCTCTGGCTGTGAAGCACGCCGTAGCGTGTTATCGAACAGTTGTTTCAGATCCTGCAGCTTTTGCTGCAGCTGGGTCAGTTGTTGATTCAGTTTCGCGATTTCTTCTTTCAGAAGACCATTGCGGGATAATAAGTATTGATACTGTTCCAGTAGCCCAGACATGGCCTTGCTCTGCAATGACTGAATGCCGTAACTCATTTTCAAATTTTGTGCGGCCGGCTTTTTGTGAATGGGGCGAGCATGGGCGAGCGATTTGAGCGTCGGCACACGCAAAGGCGTTAAAGCAGCGAATTGATCATCTGCTGTTAGATCAGGATATTCCTTGGCGTTCAAACGCAAGGCCCTCTGCACAAACAAATGCTGCATGCCCGTTTGTTTGGGATAAAACAATTGCGCCAGATCACGCAGACTTTCGTGGGGCAGCATGGGCCAGGCCATGCTGCCTCTATCCTCATGAATGACGGGGGCTTCCGGCATTGCACCGGTTTCTGCAGACACGCTGATATGCAGCACCAGCAACAGTGCTGCCATCATTCCCCCGATTTGTCTGTTATTTAAAATAGTCACAATAATTAATGGTTTTAACGACTATTCTAAGGAAGCAATTTCTAAGCCAGCTTACTCCTTGCTTCCTTAATTGCGCCTCTTACTCGCTCAGGCGCCGTTCCGCCCACATGGTTGCGGCTGGCGACAGAGCCTTCCAGCGTCAGAACATTGTAGATATCCTCACCTATCATGCCGGAAAACTGCCGCAACTCTGGCAGAGACAAATCTGCCAGATCGCAGCCTTTATTGACGGCAAACTTCACCGCCAGCGCCACGGCTTCATGCGCATCACGGAAGGGCATACCCTTTTTCACCAGATAATCCGCCAAGTCAGTTGCGGTGGAGAAACCTTCCAGCGCGGCCTGGCGCATATTGGCCTTGCTCACTGTGATGCCACGCAGCATGTCGGCATAAACACGCAAGGTCACCAGAATAGTATCGGCCGCGTCAAACAGCGGTTCCTTGTCTTCCTGGTTATCTTTGTTGTAAGCCAGAGGCTGACTTTTCATCAGGGTGAGCAAAGCCATCAAATGGCCGTTCACCCGGCCAGTCTTGCCCCGCACCAGTTCCGGCACATCCGGGTTTTTCTTTTGCGGCATAATGGAAGAGCCTGTACAAAAACGATCCGCAATGTCAATAAAACCAAAGCGTGGCGACGACCACAGAATCAGCTCTTCTGAAAAGCGTGACAGGTGCGTCATCAGCAATGCACTTGCGCTTGTGAATTCAATCGCAAAATCACGATCGCTCACTGCGTCCAGCGAGTTCTGGCAAACACCGTCAAACCCTAACGTTTTTGCGACCATTTCGCGGTTAATCGGGTAGCTGGTGCCCGCTAGCGCGGCTGCCCCTAGCGGCAATTGGTTGGTCCGCTTGCGCGCATCGGCAAAACGGCCGGCATCGCGCTGCAGCATCTCAAAATAAGCCATCAAATGATGACCGAAGGTCACCGGCTGCGCCACCTGCAAGTGGGTAAAGCCTGGCATGATGGCGTCGGCATGTGCTTCGGCCAGATCCAAAATGCTCGACTGCAACTCACGTATCGCGTTCAGCACTTCATCCACCGTGGCGCGCAGCCATAAACGCACATCTGTCGCCACCTGGTCGTTACGACTTCTGCCAGTATGTAAGCGCTTACCTGCGTCACCAATCTTGTCTGTCAAGCGCTTCTCGATGTTCAGGTGCACATCTTCCAGATCCAACGACCATTCGAATGTGCCGGCCTGGATCTCGGCCAGAATCTCACCCAGACCACGCTCGATCGCTTTCACGTCATCTGCAGAAATGATGCCTTGTGCCCCCAGCATCTGCGCATGCGCCAATGAGCCTTGAATATCAAACTGCGCCAAGCGTTTGTCAAAATTGACCGAAGCGGTGTATTGCTTGACCAGTTCGGCCACAGGCTCGCTGAAGCGGCCAGACCAGGCTTTGCCTGCACTGGTTTTGGAAGATTTGTTGTCTGCAGATGATGTCACTAGTGAATGTTTTCGCTTAAGAAGATAATTGTGAAATTTTGTTTAATAATAATATACTTACGGCATATGTTAATCATAGCATTATAACAAGATTCTTACCGGGCACGCGACTAGCGGAAAACAAGGGCATCAAGTGCGTAAAAACAACCGACTTCCCAATCTGCTCAACCTAGGCATTTTCCTGCGTGCGCTGCTGGCGGTAAATCTGCTGATGGCCATTGCCGCTATCGTACTAAGCCAACAGCTGCGCGAATTTTTGCCTGTCTTCACCTCGCTTGCCGCCGTTGTCGAGCCGATTTTACTGCTAGGCCTGATCTGCCTGTACCTGCTGTTTCCGCTGCTCAATAAAATGCCATACAAGCACGGCATTGCCGCAATCCTGCTGACGGTTGCCGCAATCACCGCGTTGTTTTGCTTCACTATCAACCGGCTTTTTGTGTTCGAGGCTTCGCTCGATGTGTTGCGCGCCGTGCTGCTGGCGCTGATCGCAACCGGCTTAGTGCTGTACTATTTTCACCTGATGCAGCGCGCCTATTCCCCGGCCATTGCCGAAGCGCGCTTGCAAGCCTTGCAAGCCCGTATCCGCCCGCACTTTCTATTCAACAGCATCAATGCCGTGTTATCGCTCATCCGCAGCCAGCCCAAACGTGCGGAAACCGCGCTGGAGGACTTGTCCGACCTGTTCCGCGTGCTGATGGCCGACAATCGCGAGCTGGTGCCGCTGAGCCAAGAGATTGCGCTGTGCAAACAGTATCTGAACATTGAGAAACTTCGGCTGGACGAACGCTTACAACTGGATTGGCGCATTGACGAATCCACGCTCAACAGCCTGATTCCGCCGCTGATATTGCAACCGCTGCTGGAAAACGCGGTATATCATGGCATAGAACCCATGGAGAACGGTGGCAAGATTGTGATTGACATTTCCAGCAAGCATCAGGATTTGCTGATCGATATCAGCAACCCCTATGCGCCGGAAAAAGACCACCACAGCGGCAACAAGATGGCACTCAAGAACATCAAGGAACGCCTGCAGTTGCATTTTGACCTGGAAGCCAGCCTCGTGACACATCACCAGGGCGGCCGCTACCACGTATTCATCCGCCTGCCGCAGCAAAACCAGCCATGACCGAAACGCCTTCCACCATCCGCATCCTGATTGCAGACGACGAGCCGCCGGCCAGGAACCGCCTGCGCGACTTGCTGACGGAAATCCCCGACACACAAGTCGTAGCGGAAGCCAAAAACGGCAAAGAGGCGATAGAGCTGGCCACCTTGCACAAACCGGAAGTGATTCTGCTGGATATCCGCATGCCGGTGATGGATGGTCTGGAAGCCGCAGCGCATATGCAGAAGTTAGAACCCAAACCGCTGGTGATTTTCACCACGGCGTATGATGCCCATGCCATCCAGGCGTTTGATTTGAACGCGATTGATTACCTGCTGAAACCTATCCGCGCAGAACGCCTACAGACGGCGTTGCACAAAGCGCAAGCGCTGTTACCGAAACAGCTGGATGCACTAAAGCCTTTGCAGAAAAAACGCACGCATCTCAGTATCCACGAACGCGGCAAGGTGATTCTGCTACCCATCGAGGACATTATTTATTTACGTGCCGAACTGAAATACCTAACGGTGCGCACCGCCGAGCGGGAATACTTGCTGGAAGAGTCGTTGACGCATATTGAAGATGAGTTTGCCGGACAGTTCCTGCGCCTGCACCGCAATTGCCTAGTGGCGCCACAATTTATCCTCAGCTACGAGAAAAACAGTGACGATGGCGAAAATCAGTGGGTCGCCCTGTTGAAGCACGTGCCGGAAAAAATCACCGTCAGCCGCCGCCAGCAACACCTCATCAAATCAAGCTGATTATTCATTGTCACAGCGGCATGCCTGGAAGCCGCATCCAGATTAGCCTCCAGGGTATGTGTCCGGACAATGAAGAAATAGGGCAAGTAAATTATTTGCGCTGTGACTTGGCATCCATCTCGGCGATCACTTTGGCTGCCCACTCCTTGCCGCCCAAGCCAAACGCAATGGCCAGCGCCAGAAAGATTGCGCCAAAAACAATCACAAACAAAGAGTTCAACAATTGCATGCCAACCCCCAGCTGCTCCAGCGCCACGAATACCGCGAGAATCTGAATGCCATATTCCGCCGATGTGCTGACCGCCAACGCGTGACTGAACTTGATGCTGTACAGCCAGGCAAACACCAGCCGGTTAATGAACCGCGCCAGCAAGGTCCCGAAAATCACCACCAGAATCGCCACGATGATTTTGGGCAAATAGCCCGCCAGCTGTTGCAGCAAGTTGGCTGCCTCATTCAAACCCAAGGTGTTCGCCCCGGCAATGACGAAAAGCAGAATCACCAGCCAGTAGATGACTTGACTGATAATGCCGCTCAAGGTGAGGTTATATTCCCCTTGTGTCATGAAAGCTTCCAAGCCGGATTTCTGCGCAAAGCGGTCGAATTTGGTCGCCTCCAACAGACGCTTGACACCCAGCCTTGCCAACTTGGCCAGTAACCAGCCAAAGAACAGGATCACGATCACCGCCAGCAGTTTCGGGATAAAAATCACCAGCTGCAACCAGAATTGATTTAAGGATTCAACAAAAATATCCACTTGATTTTGCATAAGCTTCTCCAAAAAAATCCCTTGTTATCGCATTGTTTCAAATGAGAGATTTAACAATAGTGTTATATGTTTTTTGTATGTGCAAATCCATCTTAAACCAATTTTTCGGCACATCCTGTAACAGTTTGTAACCGGGCTGGTATGCTAAAATCCTTCCCCATGCAGAATACACCCAAAAAACCCGTTCCAAGCAAATTGATCATCGCCTCGCGCGAAAGCGCCCTTGCCATGTGGCAGGCCAAACATATTCAGGCCAGGTTACAAGCACTTTACCCCGCTTGTGACGTGCAAATTCTTGGCATGACCACCACCGGCGACCAGATTCTGGATTCACCGCTGGCGCGCATTGGCGGCAAAGGCTTGTTCGTCAAAGAGCTGGAAATCGCGCTGGAAAACGGCAGCGCCGATTTGGCCGTGCACAGCATGAAAGACGTGCCGATGAACCTGCCGGACGGCTTTGTGCTGGCCGCGACCGGCGAACGCGAAGACCCGCGCGATGCGTTTGTGAGCAACGATTTTGCCAGTTTAAAAGACTTGCCTCATGGCAGCGTGGTTGGCACATCCAGCCTGCGCCGCCAAAGCCAGTTGCAGGCGCGCTTCCCGCACCTGAAAATCGAATCGCTGCGCGGCAACCTGCAAACGCGCTTAAGAAAATTGGACGAAGGCCAATACGCCGCCATTATCCTTGCCGCGGCGGGCTTGATACGCCTAGGGCTAGGCGACAGGATACGCGCCTTTATCACATCGGAAGATAGCATCCCCGCCGTCGGCCAAGGTGCACTGGGCATAGAGATTCGCGCTGACAGAACCGATTTGCTGGAAGTGCTGGCGCCGCTGAACCACCCCGACACCGAAGCCTGCGTACTGGCAGAGCGCGCATTCAGCCGCGCGCTGGCGGGCAGCTGCACCGTGCCGCTGGGCGCTTTTGCCATTGCCAAAAACGACCACCTGGAAATCGCCGGGTTTGTGGCCAGCGTGGATGGCTCGCAAATGCTACGCGAGAAAATGACCGGCCCGAAAGCTCATCCGGAAGCGCTTGGCAGGGCATTGGCCGACAAGCTCGTCGCACAGGGTGCCGATAAAATACTGGCAGCGCTCGACCATGTAAAATGACTACCAAGCCTTTATCCGGCATCCATATCGCTGTCACCCGCCCGGTTGATCAGGCGCGAGCCATCACCGAGCTCATCTCGCATTTGGGCGGCGTGGCTATCTCTTACCCGCTGCTGGCAATCCAGCCGCTGGAAGACTATCGCGCCTTTGAGCAACAGCTTGCAGAACTGGAAACCACAGACTGGGCGATCTTCATCAGCACCAATGCGGTAGCTAATGCCATGCCACGCATTCTCAAACGCTATGGCAATATCCCAGAAAATCTGCGCTTTGCCGCGATGGGGCACCAGACCGCCAAAGAACTGGGATTTTATGGTGTACACAATGTCTTGATTCCACACACACGGTTTGATAGTGAAACTTTGCTGGCATTGCCGGAAATGCGTGATGTCGCCAATATGAAAATCGCTATTTTCCGCGGCGTGGGCGGGCGCGAATTGCTGGCAGGCACATTGAAATCGCGCGGCGCAAATGTGTATTTTGCCGAATGCTACCGCCGCGTGAACCCGCAAACGAGTGCAGATTTGCTGGCTGATTTATGGGAAAAAGGCCAGCTGCAAGCCATTATTGTGACCAGCAGCGAAGCCATGCGCTATTTGCTGGAACTTGCCGGCAGCGCAGAGTGGCTGCGCCACGTCACGCTATGCGTCAACCACGCACGCATCGCAGAACTGCCACAACAAATCGGATTGAAAGTTGCGATTGCCGACGCACCTGGCGATAGTGCCGTGCTGGATACTTTACTGAAAAACCTGCCTAAACCTTAGGCAACGGGTTAGCAAAAGTAAACGCGTCGGAGAAGAATTCGTCCTTGGGCAAGCCTTGTTTCTGGAAAGTCTCGAACGCAATATCCACCATACCCGGCGCGCCGCACACATAGGCCTGATACGGGCTTAAATCTGCAATATCTTCCAACACGGCCTGATGCACCAAGCCTGTACGGCCTTGCCAGTTGTCTTCCGGCAACGGCTCGGAAAGTACGGGGATATAGGTGATGTGCGGATGCTGCGCCGCCCATTGCTGGCTCAGGTCGTCCATATACAAATCGCGCAGGCTGCGCGCGCCGCGATACAGAATGATGGGGCGCTGGCTGTGCGTATAGATCATGTGTTCGATAATGCCTTTGACCGGCGCGAAACCGGTGCCGCCCGCGACGAAAATAACGGGTTTTTGCGATTCCTCGCGCAGGTAGAAGCTGCCGAACGGTGCCTCCAGACGCAGAATGGTTTTCTCCTGCATTTCGTTGAACACGTATTCGGTAAACTGGCCGCCCGGAATCAGGCGCAGATGCAGCTCGATCACCGCATCGTCGTGCGGCGCATTGGCGATGGAAAACGCGCGGCGCTTGCCATCTTTCAACAAAAATTCGAGATACTGCCCCGGCAGGAATTGTAAGCGCTCACTTGCGGGCAATTGCAGGTACATGGCCATGACATCGTGCGCCAGCTTTTCTTTTTTCTGCACTCTGGCAGGGAAAATGCGCGGCCGGATGCCTTGCGCGTCATAGACCTCGCGACATTCAATCACCAAATCCTCCAGCGGGCGGGCGCAGCAAAACAGCGCTTGCCCGGCGGCTTGTTCCGCTTCGGTTAAGGCACCGCTCTGAAAATCATCGTGCATGACTTTTCCACTCAACACCGCGCCTTTACACGCGCCGCACGCACCGTTGCGGCAGCCATAGGGCAAGTTGACACCCGCTTCAATCGCGGCTTCCAGCACGGTTTGGCTTGGGCGCACCGCAAATTGGTGGCCGGTGTTTTTGATGATGACTTGAGTCATTATTTCTTCTCTATCTCGTTTTTGATCTCGACAAATTCGCCTTCGATAATCTCGTCGTTGGCGGCACTATCATAACGCGTATGGCCGGATTTCTGATGAGCCTGACCACCGGCCAATTTAGGCTGCCGAATCGGTATCAGCAACAACAGTACCGCAATCACATCGCTGATGACACCGGGTATCAGCAGCAGCACGCCTGCAAACAGGTTGCGCGCGCTGCCCATCATGGCGCCAAACGGATTTTGGCCCGCGCCGACACTTTGCATCATCTTGGCAGAGAACAAAGTACGCTCTTCCTTAATCAAGCGTAAGCCCAGCACAGTGATTACGACTAAATACAAGGCAAGCCACCAGCCATACTGGTGGCCGAGCTTTACCAGCAGAAATATCTCTGCGAACGGAAAAGCGAGTAAAATCAACATTACAAGAAAACGCATTCTATTCCTTACATCATGTCAAAACATGCGGATACGCCCGATGCACTGCTGGTGCTGACCAATATGCCCGATAGCCAATCTGCCGCCAAGCTTGCGGAATCATTGGTGGCGCAGAAATTGGCCGCCTGCGTGAATGTGCTAAGCCCATGCCAGTCTTTCTACCACTGGCAGGGCAAGCTGGAGCATGCCAATGAAACGCCCATGATAATCAAAACCACGCAAAGCCAGTATCATGCACTGGAAGCCGCTATTTTAGCAGGTCATCCTTACGAACTTCCTGAAATTATCGCGCTCCACATACATGATGGCTACAAACCTTATTTACAATGGCTAAACACATAAAAATTCCCTCATGATGATGTTAAAACGTTTTTTAAGTCTCTTTTTGCTGCTGGTCAGCGTAAGCGCCCTTGCCGGCAACAAGCTGCAATTTACCGATAACGCCAATGATGAGGCGGAGTTTCTGTCGCCGGATGCCGCGTTCAGCCTGGTGTTGGCCGCGCAGGATGACCATACGCTGCGCGCGGATTTCAAAGTGGCGCCCGGTTATTATCTTTACAAAGACCGCATCAAGTTTGAGCTGGCAAACGCGCCAGCCGGAAAAATCGCACAGGTGGATTTGCCTGCGGGCGAAATCAAAAATGACCCCAACTTTGGCAAGATGGAAGTGTATCACCACGACTTTAGCGCCACCGTTGTGACGCAAGGCGCAGCGGGCGACATCACCGTAAACGCCAGATACCAAGGTTGCAGCGAAAAAGGTTTGTGCTACGCGCCGCAGCGCAAAAGTTACCAAATCACGCTTGCAAACGCCGTGACCGACACAAAAACCGTTACCGATACACCGGCTGCATCCGCATCCGGCGCTTCGGATGACCAAGCGACCAGCTTGCTGAAAGGCGGCAAATTGTGGCTGATCGCCATCGGCTTTTTCGGCTTTGGCCTGCTGCTGGCGCTCACGCCCTGCGTGTTGCCGATGATTCCTATCCTGTCCGGCATCATCGTCGGCGATGAAAAAGCCCACCATCACGCCACCAGCCGCGTGCACAGCTTTAATCTGTCATTGGCTTACACACTAGGCATGGCGCTGAGTTACACGCTGGCCGGCATTGCCGCAGGCTTGTCTGGTCAGCTATTGAGCAATGCCCTGCAAAGCCCGTGGGTATTGGGCGCCACGGCATTGATTTTTGTCGCGCTGGCTTTTTCGATGTTCGGTTTTTATGAGTTGCGCCTGCCGCACGCTATTGAAGAGCGCATGGTGAACACCACCAACAAATTGAAAGGTGGCCAGTTTTTGGGCGTGTTTTTAATGGGCGTACTTTCCGCGCTCATCGTCAGCCCTTGCGTAGCCGCGCCGCTGGCTGGTGCGCTGCTATACATCAGCCAGACGCATGATGTGGTGCTGGGCGGTCTCGCCTTGTTCTGCTTGTCCCTGGGCATGGGCGTGCCTTTGCTGCTGATTGGCGCATCCGCAGGCCATGTGTTGCCCAAGGCCGGGACTTGGATGACGGCTGTGCGCAACTTTTTTGGTGTGGTGATGCTGGCAGTGGCGATTTACCTGGTTTCCCCGGTGATTCCAAACGCATTGCAAATGCTGCTATGGGCGGCGCTGTTCATCATTCCGGCCATGTATCTGCATGCGCTGGATCCGTTGCCGATTGACGCAAAACTGGGCAAATCCCACCCGTGGATGCGCTTCTGGAAAGGCATCGGTATTATTCTGCTGGGCATTGGCCTGGCGTTGCTGGTGGGTGCTGTATCCGGTGCGAAATCGCCCTGGCAGCCGCTTGCAGCCTTGCGGCAAGCATCGGCGGAAAGCGCATCCGCATTGCCTTTCAGGCATGTGCGCAATACCGCCGAGCTGGATCAGGCCATCAAGCAAGCAGCCGGCAAATTCGTGATGCTGGATTTTTACGCCGATTGGTGCATATCCTGCAAGGAAATGGAGCAGTTAAGCTTTAGCGACCCGCGCGTGAAAAAAGCGCTGGGCGACGTTGTGCTGCTGCAAGCGGACGTGACCGAAAACACGCCGGAAGATTTGGGGCTTCTCAAACGCTTTAACCTGTTTGGCCCGCCCGGCATCATCTTTTTCAACAAAAACGGGCAGGAAATCCGACCTATCAAAGTGGTGGGCTATGAAAATGCCGATAGTTTTCTTGCCACCATCAACCGCGTCAAAGCACTTAAGGCGGATGAATGCAACCCGCTGGTGGTTTGCTAATAATCGTATGGTAAAAAAAATATTGTCTTTTATCGGCTACCTGCTGCTGGTTGCCACGCTGGGTTTTGCGATTCGCTATTTCTTTCTCGGCCCTTACACGCAAACAGGCCAAGGGCTATCCAGCCAGGCTTTCTTTAGCGCGCATTTTGCCGATGAAAAAAACGTGCAACAGCCCATGCAAAGCTATCAAGGCAAGATTCTGGTAGTGAATTTTTGGGCAAGCTGGTGCCCGCCCTGCCGCGAGGAAATGCCGGAATTGTCAGCGCTGCATCAACAATATCAATCCAAAAATGTGCAGGTATTGGGCTTGGCCATTGACGATACTGAAACCATACAGGCTTTTCAAAAAGAAAACCCCGTCAGCTACCCGCTTTTCTCAGCAGAAATTCAAGGGATGGAACTCGCCAGCAGCTTGGGTAACCGCCAAGGCGGGTTGCCCTACACCGTTATCATTGATGCAAATGGGGGCATCATCAAAACCTATCTGGGCAAAATTTCTAAACCGCTACTGGAAAAAACTTTATCCGAACTATTGTCTAAAAATAGTTTATAATTAAATCAGTCACTTAGCTCTTCCATTCTAATAACTTCTGCCAATTTCAGCGAAACTGCTAGACAAAAAAGCCTAATTTCGGCAAACTTTCGTTATGGAAATTCGTAAAAAACACGGGATTCTAGGTTAGCAATGCGCACTCCTGCCATTCTGGTCATCCATGGCCCCAACCTCAATCTGCTAGGCACACGCGAACCTGCACATTATGGCAAGTCTTCCCTGGAAGACATCAACCAGAATCTGCAGATGCTCGCAAAAGAGCATGGCATCATGCTGGAAACGTTCCAAAGCAACAGCGAGGCGGATATTGTCAACAAGATACAATCGCTTGTTGCCAGTAAAGTGGATTACATCCTGATTAACCCTGCGGCTTTTACCCATACTTCCGTCGCTATCCGCGATGCGATTTCTGCGATGAATACACCTTTCGTGGAAGTGCATCTCTCGAATGTTCACGCACGTGAGCATTTCAGGCATCACTCCTATTTCAGCGATATTGCCACCGGGGTGATATGCGGGCTGGGCGCGGAAGGCTATTTGGCTGCATTACGTTTTGCTATTCAACAAATCAAGCAAAAACAATAACAAGCACGATCCGAGGGGACCGATATGGATTTACGTAAACTTAAAAAACTGATTGACCTGGTCGAAGAATCCGGTATTTCCGAGCTGGAACTGACCGAAGGCGAAGAGAAAGTACGCATCAGCCGTGCTCTGATGCCAAGCGCCGCGCCTGTCGCGCATTATGCAGTCGCCGCACCCCAGCCTGCGGTGCAAGCCAGCCCTGCTGCTGCACCCGCAGCGGCCGCCCCGGCAGAAGCCGCAACCGAAGGCCATGTCGTCAAATCACCGATGGTTGGCACGTTCTACCGCGCACCGTCGCCAGATGCCAAAGCATTTGTGGATGTAGGCTCTACCGTGGCTGTGGGTGATACCGTATGTATTATCGAGGCCATGAAGCTGCTGAATGAAATCGAATGTGATTTTGCCGGCACCATCAAGAAAATCCTGGTGGAGAATGGTCAGCCAGTCGAGTACGGCGAACCCCTGTTCATTATTGGCTAAGGATTCTTTATGTTCGATAAAATCCTGATTGCCAACCGTGGGGAGATCGCGTTACGCGTACAGCGCGCCTGTCGCGAACTGGGTATCAAAACCGTAGCCGTTTATTCCGAAGCGGATCGCGAAGCCAAATACGTCAAGCTCGCCGATGAATCCGTGTGTATCGGCCCCGCACCTTCCGCAAAAAGCTACTTAAATATCCCCGCCGTTATCAGCGCAGCAGAAGTCACCGATGCACAGGCGATACACCCTGGCTATGGCTTTTTGTCCGAGAATGCGGATTTTGCCGAGCGTGTCGAGCAAAGCGGTTTCGTATTCATCGGGCCGCGTGCTGAAACCATCCGCTTGATGGGCGACAAAGTCTCTGCCAAAGATGCGATGAAAAAAGCCGGTGTGCCTTGTGTCCCGGGCTCCGACGGCGCATTGCCGGACGACCCGAGCGAGATCATCAAAACCGCCAAGCGCATTGGTTATCCGGTCATTATCAAGGCAGCTGGCGGCGGCGGCGGGCGCGGCATGCGCGTGGTACATACCGAAGCTGCGCTGGTAAACGCGGTGAACATGACCAAAGCTGAAGCGCAAGCCGCTTTTGGCAACCCGATGGTTTACATGGAAAAGTTCCTGGAAAATCCGCGCCATATTGAAATTCAAGTACTGGCCGACCAGCATGGCAACGCCGTGTTTTTGGGTGATCGTGACTGCTCGATGCAGCGCCGCCACCAGAAGATCATCGAAGAAGCACCTTCTCCGCTATTGTCACCAAAGTTGCGCGATAAAATCGGTGAGCGCTGTGCAGATGCCTGTCGCAGAATCAAATATCGCGGTGCGGGCACTTTTGAATTTCTGTATGAAAACGGCGAATTCTACTTCATTGAGATGAATACACGCTTGCAAGTTGAACATACGGTAACCGAAATGATTACCGGCATCGACCTGGTACAACAGCAAATCTTCGTCGCCGCCGGTGAAAAACTCAAGTTCCGGCAAAAGGATATACAACTTAAAGGGCACGCTATCGAATGCCGCATCAATGCGGAAGATCCTGTCAATTTTGTGCCCTCCCCAGGTGTGATCAACAGATTCCATATGGCGGGCGGCCCTGGCGTGCGCATCGATACACACGCCTATGGCGGCTATACTGTACCGCCGCACTACGACTCCATGATAGGCAAGCTGATTACGCATGGCGATACCCGCGAACAGGCTATTGCCAGAATGCGTATCGCGCTTTCCGAGATGTTTGTGGAAGGCATCAAGACGAATATTCCCTTGCATGCAGATTTGATGGCAGACGCCGCTTTCCACCAGGGTGGAACCAGCATCCACTATCTGGAACAAAAACTGGGCATTCATAAATAACGGTTTTGTTGCACACGTGGCTTGGCTACTGCTAAAAATTGAGGCAACTGACGCCAATGCTGATGACCTGAGCGACGCACTCATGGGGTTGGGTGCGCTCTCCGCCAGCATTGAGGATGCCTTTGCCGAGACCGTTGCCGAGCAAGCCATTTTTGGTGAACCGGGCGACCCGCCACCCGGTATCTGGCAGCGTAACATCGTCACCGCGATGTTTGATGCGGATACCAACCCGGCTGCACTGATCGAACAACTGCAAGCGCATACCGGCATTCCGCAATTTACCTACCATACCGAAACGATAGAAGAACAGGACTGGGTACGCGCCACGCAAAGCCAGTTCGAGCCGATCTGCATCACACCCAAACTGTGGATCGTGCCCACCTGGCACGAAGCACCATCGGAAGATGCCATCAATATCGCGCTTGACCCCGGCTTGGCATTTGGTACAGGTAGCCACCCGACCACGCATCTCTGTTTGTGCTGGCTGACCGAGCAAAACCTGGCCAATCAATCCGTGCTGGATTACGGCTGTGGCTCCGGCATTCTGGCGATTGCAGCCAAAAAGCTGGGCGCTGCGGAAGTGACAGGTGTGGATATTGACGAACAGGCAGTGGAAGCCAGTATCTACAATGCGCACCAGAACCATGTGGATATCCGTTTCCTAAACGCGAATGAGACACGCCTGGGGCAATTCGACATCGTTGTGGCCAACATTCTCTCCAGCGCGTTAATGGTGCTGACGCCTATTTTAGCCGCATCCTGCAAATCCGGCGGGCGCATCGCGCTGTCCGGCATACTCGCGGCACAAGTGGATGCCTTGCAGACACGCTATGGTGAATGGTTTAATATGGGTGAGCCGCAACAAATGGACGCCTGGTTTTTGCTCACCGGCACTAAAAAATGAACTACATCACCTCTTGCCCAGAGTGCAACACACAGTTTTTGATTAGCCAGGATCACCTGAAAGCCTATCGCGGCAAGGTGCAGTGCGGCCATTGCAACCATATATTCAACGCCAAAAACCGTTTGTCCAAGATCACCGAAGAAGAGGAAGCAGGCGAACAGGCTTTTTTAAATACAGCGTTTGAAGAAATTGCTGTTGAGCCGCCAACAGGCACCCGCATCGAACCAGTTTCAACCCCGGCAGCTGGAGATGGTGTTGTTACCATAGAATTTGTACACACACCCGAAGAAGATGCGGGAAGCGCAACACAGCCTTTCGAGATCCCGCTACAAATCGAAGACCTTACCGCCGAACCACGTTTTGCTATTCCCAAGAAAAAAACACCGGCCTGGTTTTATTTTTTCGGGATCTTGCTTGCACTACTCGCCGCCTTGCAAAGTACTTACTTTCTGCGCAACCAGATTGCTGCGAATTTCCCTCGCGTAAAACCTTTACTTGTTAGCGCTTGTTTGTCTTTGCAGTGCAAAATAGAACTTCCCAAACAGCTGGAGCTGTTGTTGATAGACGACTCCGACATGCAAGAAGACGAAACTTATCAGTCCGTCATCAATTTCAGTAGTGCATTGATTAATAACGCGGATTTTGCACAAGCGTACCCGAATATTGAGCTGACACTCACCAATACCCAAGACGAAGCCGTTATCAGAACGATACTGAATCCTCATAAATATCTCGGAACCGGCGTTAATTTTGCGGAAGGGATTGCAGCGCATGAAGAAATTCATATTACATTGCCCATCCATATCCAAGATATTACCGCTGCTGGCTATCGCGTACAGTTGGCCTACTGAAGCTGCACATATCGCTCATGATTTTCATTAGCCTTTATTCATAACATCGCTCAAGCTTGCAAAAACTCTACGACGTAATATGTGGATTAGCAACTTGCATATTTGATTAACCAAGGAGACCAACCATGTGGACAAAACCAACTGCTACTGAAATGCGTTTCGGCTTTGAAGTAACGATGTACGTAATGAACAAATAAGCCAAGTCTTTTTTGGTACAAAAGGAGCCAATGGCTCCTTTTTTTATTGACTATGGAACGCGCACCATGAAGTCTGCGTTTGTTTGCAAAATTGCCTGCTTCAATACTTCAATCGCCTGTATCCTGGTAAAGCTCTTGCGCCAGGCAATGGCAATCCTTCTTACCGGTACAGGTGCGGCAAATGGAATAATTCTGATCAATGGGTTGTGATATTTTTCGACGGTCGCCGATGCAGGCAACACGCTGATGCCCAAATTGGAAGCCACCATGTTACGAATAGTTTCCAGAGAATTGCCTTGCAACACCTCACCTTTGCGCGACAACTCTGGACATGCTTGTGTCACCTGATTGCTAAAACAATGCCCGCTATTTAACAGCAAAACCTTTTCGTCAGACAATTCTGTTGCCGAAATGGTTTTACGGTCTGCCCAGTGATGATTGCTGGGCACTACCACCGTAAATTTTTCATCATAAAGCGCCTGGTATTGCATGCCTGGGACATCAAACGGTAATGCAATAATCGCTGCATCAATAATGCCGTTTTTTAACTGCGTTTCTAGATTGGCAGTTAAGTTTTCTTCTACTTCCAATGGCATATTGGGTGCGGTTTTACGCAAAATAGGAATAATCTCGGGCAGCAAATACGGCCCGACAGAATGAATCATACCTAGTTTGAACATACCATCCAGTTGATTGATGCCCAGCTTGGCCATCTCTTTCAAATGCGCCGCTTGCTCCAGCACAACGATAGCTTGCTGAATAATCTGGCTACCAACCTCTGTAGGCGCCACATCCGTACGACTACGCTCAAAAATCATCACGCCCAACTCTTCTTCCAGCTTTTTGATACCGAGACTCAGTGCCGGTTGAGTCACAAAACATTTTTCTGCCGCACGCCGGAAATTACGTTCTTGCGCCACCGCTACAATGAATCTTAATTCTATCAATGTCATGTTTTCTACCTATCCAGTTTCCACTATGCTACATCGATTAGTTTAATTTATCAACAGAATTGAAACATACAATTATACAAATCATTTATGGGTGCCTAAAATTCTATCCATGCATCGAACGCGATGTCTTTATGAGGTATTCGATATGAAAACATTGTTACAAGAGATAACAAATCAGCTTAAACCGGAAATTCTGCTGGAATGGCTAGCAAATTATGCATTTACCTACTAACCCATCTGTTTTTAATAACTTAAATCAAGGAGAAAATGAAATGAACGAAGAAAGCAAATGTCCCTTTCATCATACTGCCGGCGGCGGCACGACTAACCGTGATTGGTGGCCGAATCAACTGCGCGTTGATCTGCTGAACCAGCATTCCAATAAATCCGACCCGCTGGGTCCGAAATTTAACTATGCCGAAGAGTTTAAAAAGCTCGACTACAAGGCTCTCAAAGCTGATCTGGTCAAACTCATGACCGATAGCCAAGACTGGTGGCCGGCCGACTTCGGCCATTATGGCCCGCAAATGATCCGCATGGCATGGCATGCGGCTGGTACTTACCGTACCGTTGATGGTCGTGGTGGTGGTGGCCGTGGGCAACAACGCTTCGCGCCGCTGTACTCCTGGCCTGACAACGTCAATATCGACAAATCGCGTCGCCTGCTTTGGCCGATCAAGCAGAAATACGGCCAAAAGATTTCTTGGGCTGACCTTTTTATCTTGGCCGGTAATGTCGCACTGGAGTCTATGGGTTTCCGCACCTTTGGTTTTGCCGGGGGTCGTGAAGACGTTTGGGAACCAGACTTGGATGTAAACTGGGGTCCGGAAATGAAATGGCTGGACGTGGACGCAAAGAATCGTATTGGCGACAAGCGTGAGCTGAATGGGCCTTTCGGCGCGACCCACATGGGTCTGATTTATGTGAACCCTGAAGGGCCAAACGCCAGTGGCGACTACATGGCTGCAGCCAAGGATATCCGTGCTACCTTCTACCGTATGGCAATGAACGACGAGGAAATCGTCGCACTGATTGCTGGTGGTCACACCTTTGGTAAAGCACACGGTGCCGTGCCAGAATCGCACAAAGGCCCAGAGCCAGAGGCTGCGCCTATCGAGGCTCAAGGGTTTGGATGGAACAGCAACTACGGCTCTGGTCATGGCAAGAACACCATATCCAGTGGCATTGAAGTCACCTGGACCAAAACTCCTGCACTATGGAGCAATAACTTCTTCGAGAACCTGTTCAAATACGAGTGGGAATTGGAAAAGAGTCCTGCTGGTGCTAAGCAATGGGTAGCCAAAAACGCCGAGGAGGTCATTCCCGACGCACATGTGAAAGGCAAGTTCCACAAGCCTAAGATGCTGACAACCGACTTGACGCTACGCTTCGACCCAGAGTTTGGCAAGATCTCCAAGCGTTTCTTGGAGGATCCGCAGGCCTTTGCCGAGGCTTTCGCTCGCGCTTGGTACAAACTGACCCATCGCGACATGGGTCCTAAAGCGCGCTACTTGGGCCCAGAGGTTCCAAATGAAGACCTGATCTGGCAAGATCCGTTACCTGCTGCCACACATCAACCGACGGCTTCAGACATCGCTGATCTCAAGAGCAAGATTGCCGCATCCGGCCTAAGTGTGAGCGAATTAGTTTCTGTGGCCTGGGCTTCAGCCTCTACTTTCCGTAGTGGTGACAAGCGCGGTGGTGCCAACGGTGCACGCATCCGCCTGGCGCCACAGAAAGATTGGGCTATTAACAAGCCTGTGCTCAAAACCTTGGCCAAGCTGGAAGATATCCAAAAAGCCAGTGGCAAGGCTTCGCTGGCAGATGTGATCGTGCTGGCTGGCGTAGTGGGCGTAGAGCAAGCTGCGAAGGCTGCAGGCGTTGCGGTGGAGGTACCGTTCTCCGCAGGCCGCGTGGATGCGACTCAGGCACAGACCGATGTTGAATCGTTTGCTGTGTTGGAACCTGTGATTGACGGATTCCGCAATTACAGCCGCGGCCAGGGTGGTACACCGACTGAAGCTATGCTGGTCGACAAGGCCCAGATGCTTGGCCTAACTGCGCCGGAAATGACAGCGCTAGTTGGTGGTTTGCGTGTACTCGGAACCATCGCCGACGGTAGCAAACATGGCGTGTTCACCGACAATGTGTGTGCACTCACGACCGACTTCTATATCAATCTGCTTGATATGAGCACGGAGTGGAAGGCCGCGGACGCCAGCACCGAAGTATTCGAAGGCAAGGATCGCAAGACCGGCAAGATAAAATTTACCGGAACGCGCAACGACTTGATCTTCGGCTCCAATTCGGTGCTACGCGCCTATGCTGAAGTCTATGCCAGCAACGATGGCAAACAAAAGTTCGTGCAAGACTTTGTCGCCGCATGGGTCAAAGTAATGAACGCAGATCGTTTTGATCTTGCTTGATTAAACTTGTGCTACTCACCAGCCCGGCTATCAGCCGGGCTTTTTTTATTAGCTTGTCAGGAGTAATCTAATGTCTAAAGTGATTTTGAAAGATGAGTGAAATGAAAATCTGGATATGTGCCGTATGCGGCCTTGTTTATGATGAGGCACAAGGCTGGCCAAGTGAGGGCATTCCACCCGGCACACAATGGAAGGATGTGCCGGAAGACTGGAAATGCCCGGAGTGTGGTGTAGGTAAATCTGCCTTCAATATGGTAGAGTTTTAATTGAATGCAACAAAGCACAAAACCCATCATCGGGTAAAAGATTAGGGGATTATCATGAGCTTTCTTGGTTCTGCAGGTATTTTCACGCTAATTATTGTACTGATTGTTATTTGCTGCGTGTTGTGGTTTTTTGCAAAACACGTGAAATAGCCAAGGCAAACTGATCAGTTCTTGATCAGCCCCAAACGCCGTAATTCGGTAATCAGCTGATTTTTGGCCAGCGCATAGCCTTTGGCATTCGGGTGTATCTGGTCAGACTTTGTCGCATTATTTGACAATACTTCGGTGAACACGTCCTGAATTAACCCAATCTGCTCTTCCTCGGCGATCTCTTCATATACGGGGTGATCGGACAAATTGCCAAATGCAGCCGCACCCAAGCTAGGCTGTGGGATTGCCATCAGCAACACTCGCACACCCTTGGCTTTTGCCAGATGAATCATCTCTTTAAGGTTCCGTTTTGTTTCCGCTAATGGTACATGCCGCAGAAAATCATTTCCCCCCAAACCGATAATCAGCAAGTCTATCGGTTGATCCAGCGTTTCCTCTAACCTGTTCAAGCCATCTTGTGTCGTGTTGCCCGGGACACCCGCGTTCTGCACATGGAATGGTAGTTCTTTGGCCACCAAAGAAGGGATGTCCTGCTCTGGCCCGGCGCCTGTACCATAAGTCAGGCTATCGCCAAAAAAGACGATGGTAGCATCCGTTTTAAGTGGCGGGAATGCGGGTACTTTTTGTCCGCACGCCAACAAAACAATGGCTAGAACCCAGCAAAGCAGTTGCCTCATGAATCTGTTACTTATTTGATACCCAGCCACCATTGAATGCCCAATTTTGCGGCGTACCCGATAAACCCCACTGCCAGCCCCAAAAATAGTACCAAAGTACCAAATTTCCCGGCTTTGGATTCTTTGGCCAAATTAGCAATGATAAACAGCATAAACAAAATCAACATTGGCACGCCATAAGCGACCGCCATCTCCGCAAACTGCTCTTCCGTCATGCCAAATATCATGCCGTTCATTGTATCTACCTTTAAAGAGATATTTCCTGAGCTTTATCAAAAACGCTCTAAAATTACCTATCAGACCATCATTGTAAGGCAAATGCATGCGTCTGTATCCTAATGAAATTATTCCACCGAAACAAACACGCCATACAACAACAAAATATGCTGATATTCATATGTTTATAATCAACCACATTTTTGGTTGAATACAGCCAAAAATGTAAACAGAATGTAACTATATGAATTAATTGATTTTTTTATAGTAGAATCCTCGCCAGTTAAAGTTTTTTATATGTTTTTTAAATGGAGGTATGTATGAAAAAATCGATTTTACTGACGTCTATATTAGCTGCTTTCTCCGTCAATGCCATGGCGGAACATGAAAACTTCAAGCCTGTACCTTATGACAGTCTTGGCAAATGTGTAAAAGCAGCGCTCAGCAAACACGATGGCAAAGTTGTGAAAGTAGAGTTCAAATCCGAGAGAAAAGTAAAAGTCTATGAGTTGGATGTGGAAGCCCATGATGGCAGCGCCTGGGACATGGAGTGCTCCGTAAAAACAGGCCGTATTACCGAAATAGAGGAAGAGGTCAAAGCAGATGATTCCCGTTTCAAAGCTTTAGCCAAAGTTAGTGAAGCCGACGCCAAGGCAACCGCCCTAGCCGCACATCCGGGCCAAGTTACCGAAGTCGAATATGAACTGGAGCCTGACGGCAAAGCCAGTTACGAATTCGATATTCTCGAAGCGGATAAAGAAGAAATTAAGGTGGAAGTTGATGCAATGACAGGAAAAATCGTTGAGGTCAGTTACGAAAATTATCAGGTTGGGAAAGAGTAACTTATATCTAGTAATTAGATAACGTTAAAACAAAAAGGCACCAACTGGTGCCTTTTTGCACTTGATCATGCAAATCAACAATCAAGTTAGAAGTCTATCCCGTTCTTCAAACAACACCCTTAGCTGCATTATTTGAAGAAGGTCCTAGTGATAGCTCTCCTTGGAGTATATATTCAGCATTTACCGTGCCAGAACCATAAGAATATATAACCAAATGATTTTTTTATGTTTTTTAATTTTCCCCTTAAAAACTCAACGTGAATACTGGTTTATTTCAACCATCATGGCTGAAATAAACCAAACCTCAACCACTTTTATCCGGTCAAGCACTCAACAACTGCTCAGACTGCGATTTAAATACCAATTTGAGCCTATAAATCAGGTCTGTAATTTCTTCTTGATCCAAATGACCAAAACAAAGCCTTAGTCCATTTGTGTAGTGACGATTTTCCGTATATAAAGAAGAGGGTATGATCCTCAATTTTTCTTTTTCTGCAAAAAGTAGCAAATTTTGAATATCTACATGCTGAAAGATATTTAGCCAAACGCTTAATCCATGACTGGATGGCGCAGGGGTGCAATAAAACGATAATTGCTGATTGATAAGATTTAACAGATGCACCCTGCGATCGAAGTAAATTTTGTGCGCCTTTAGGCTATGCCGTTTCATTTCCCCAGAGAGCATGAGCTCCGCCACTGCTAACTCCATAAGCGTATTGCCATGCCGGTCAACTTGTGCGATTTGATTGGCTAAATGCCTGACAAACTCTTGTGTCGAAACAAGGTAGCCAAGACGCAATCCTGGAGCCAGCAGCCTGGATAGCGAACCGATGTAGATCACCCTACCGGATTTATCCAGACTAGCCAGCGGCGGCGTAATTTGTGGGCCAAAACAAAAATTTCCATGACTATCGTCTTCTATAATCACTACGTCGTATTTTTCAGCCAGTTTCAGCAAGCCCTTGCGATTTTCCATCGACATCACTGCACCCGTAGGGATTTGATGCTGCGGTGAAACGTACAAAACACGTACTGGATGGTTTATACATAGGGTCTCGAACGATTCCAAATCAACCCCTTCATGGTCATGTTTGACGCGCAGCACTTTGGCACCCATCCCGACAAACATTTCGTTTACCAAAGGATTGCATAACGCTTCCACAGCAACACAATCATCTTGACCTACTAATAACTTGGCTGCCAGATGCACGGCCATTTGACTACCGCGCGTAATACACACCTGCCCCAGTTCAGCATAAAGGCCTTGCTCCAGATTAACCATTTGCATCACTGCTTCACGCAGGATTTTTGCACCGGCTGCATCCTGATAATGTAGCTTGTTGTGCCTCACGCCGGAAACCAAAACTCGCCGCATCGCCCGCGAAAGCGCTTCAAATGGCAGCAAGCGGCTATCCGGAATGTCTTCGCTCAAATCATAACCATCATGTTTTTTATTAAGCGATGTGCTTTGAATCAATGCTTCGGGTAATTGATGGGGTCTTTTAGCAAGCTTAATTGCAGCCGGTTTCGGGTGTTTGGTATGGTGGCTGAGTGCAAATGTCCTGCCTGAAACAAAAGTGCCGCGCTTATTTTCGGTTGTCAGCCATCCTTGTGCAACAAGGGTGTCATACGCCTGTACAACAGTTTTTCGATTGATATTCAGCCTGTTGGAAAATTCGCGCGTGCCTGGCAACACGGTACCGGGGACAAAACGACCATATTGAATTTCTTCAATGATTTTTTCTGCGATCTGCACGTGGATAGGAACATCTGAGTCACGCGCAATGCTGATATTAAGTTTCCATGGCCTAAGCATAATTTTTCCAGATACTTGACTGCACATTTCACCCCAAGCCCATAAAACGAAGGGGTTAAATTTGCAAAATAAAGAATCAAGTGGAAATCTAGGCCAAATCCACAGGCGGATATTAACAGAATAGTATTAATTGGCAAGTTCGTATCTGGCCCGGTCTAAATAATAAAAACTGGTCTGCTTTGGCCCGTTTTTTTTTGGTATTGTTACATTCGCTTAACAAATTGAAACATTTGTAGTTTCTGCTATGGTTTCAATGCTTCTGGCCATCCTAGTACCAGTTTATTTAAGCAAGTAGGTTTTAATCCTTGACAATAAACTTTGGAGATTAATATGTTGAAAACCAAACATGTATTAGGCATTGCGGCCAGCGTTGCCATGGCATTGCCGGCCATAGGCCATGCAGCGGCTGATCAAGAAGCCGCCATGAAAGATTCAAATAACTGGGTGCATCCACGCGGCCAGCACGACAACCAAGGCTACAGCAAACTAAGCCAAATCAATAAAAAGAACATCAAAAACCTGAAAATGGCATGGACATTCGCAACCGGTGTTAACCGCGGTCACGAAGGTTCGCCATTGGTGGTCGGCAACATGATGTACGTACACACCGCTTTCCCAAACAACGTATATGCGTTGGACTTGGCAGACGGTCAGAAAATCGTTTGGTCCTATTTCCCTAAACAAGACCCATCCGTACAAGCAGTTCTGTGCTGCGACAACGTAAACCGTGGTCTGGGCTATGGCGATGGCAAAATCTACCTGCAACAGAACGACGGTATGCTGGTTGCTTTGGATGCCAAATCCGGTGCTAAAGCTTGGGAAGTGAAAAACACCGATCCTAAAGTCGGTGCGACCAACACCAATGCACCACATGTGATCAAAGACAAAGTGTTGACCGGTTGCTCCGGTGCTGAGTTCGGTGTTCGCTGCTTCATCGCCGCATACAACCTGAAAGACGGCTCCCTGGCATGGAAAGCTTATTCCACAGGTCCTGACGCTGAAGTACTGCATGACGCCAACACCAATAAAGACAACCCGCAATATGACGCACTGTCTGTTTACCAGGACGTGAATGGCGGGAACAAAATCGGTGGTTCCTTCAAACCGCTGCCATTGGATCAAATGAAAATCGGTGAAAAAGAACTGGGCACACGCACCTGGTTGAAACCACAAGCAGTGAAAGACGGTTGGCAACATGGTGGTGGTTCCGTATGGGGCTGGTGGCCATATGACGCACGTACCAACCTGGTTTACTACGGCGCGGGCAACCCATCCGTTTGGAACCCGGACGTACGTCCAGGCGACAACAAGTGGTCCATGACCGTAACGGCACGCGACCTGGATACCGGTATCGCGAAATGGGCGATGCAAATGACGCCACACGACGAGTGGGACTATGACGGTGTAAACGAAGTCATCCTGTTCGACAAAGGTGGCAAAACCTACGCATGGCACCATGACCGCAATGGCTTCCTGTACACTTGGGATGCACACACCGGCACTTTGGTTGCTGCCGAGAAATCCCATCCGTTCGTTAACTGGGCAACCCATGTTGACCTGAAAACCGGCGTACCGGCTAAAGATGGCCGCTATTCCACTCACCAGGACTACAATGCAAAAGGCATCTGCCCAGCTGCATTGGGTACCAAAGACCAACAGCCGGCAGCCTATAGCCCACGCACCGGCCTGATGTATTCGCCGCTCAACCACGTATGTATGACTTACGAACCAGTTGAGTCCAAATACGTTGCTGGTCAACCATGGGTGGGTGCTACACTGACCATGTTTGCTGGTCCAGACGGCGTGATGGGTGGCTTCGGTGCTTATAACCCAATGACCAACAAAAAAGTTTGGTACAACAAAGAGAAATTCTCTGCTTGGGGCGGCGTGCTGACTACCGCAACAGACTTGGTGTTCTACGGTACTCTGGACCGCTGGCTGAAGGCAGTAGATGCCCAAACCGGTAAAGAGCATTGGAAATTCCAGGTAGGTTCCGGTGTTATCGGTAACGCATTCACCTACGGCCACAAAGGTAAACAATATGTTGGCGTGCTGTCCGGTATCGGCGGTTGGGCTGGTGTTGCGATGAACCTGGGTATGACCAACGACACCGATGCATTGGGTGCTGCTGGTGGTTACAAAGAGTTGACCAAATACAACGCTGCTCCTGGCGGCGGTGCGTTGAACGTGTTCAGCCTGTAATTAAAAGTCGCAAGACGGATAATTTCTCGTTAATACGAGTTGACTCACAAACACCCTGCTTCGGCAGGGTGTTTTTATTTGACAAGATAAGATAAAGATAATCAAAAACCGCCTTATGGCGGTTTTTTAGTGTTGCTATTTCCCTTTTGCTTTAAACATCCAGATTGTTAACACCCAAGGCATTGTCTTCAATAAACGCGCGCCGCGGCTCTACGTTGTCGCCCATCAGGGTAGTGAAGATTTCATCAGCGGCAATCGCATCATCAATCTGCACCTTAAGCAGGCGACGCACCGTGGGATCCATTGTAGTTTCCCACAATTGTTCCGGGTTCATTTCGCCCAAGCCTTTGTAACGCTGGATATTGAGATTATGTTTGGCTTCACTCAGCAGCCAATCGAGCGCTTGCTTGGCCGTGGTGATGGATTGTTCCTTCTCGCCACGCTTGATAGTGGCGTCCTTACCCAGCAAACCTTGCAATATAGCGGAGGTTTTCTGGATCTGGCGATAATCGCCGCTGGCCAGGAATTCGCTGTCAATGACACTGGCTTGCACGTTGCCGTGCACGATTTTGTTGATTTCCAGACGATAGGTGTTGTCTTCCGGGTCGAACATCACGTTGACCTGGTTGGCATCGCCGCCCAGTTGCGTGCGCAGTTTTTCAGCCACGCGGTTGGCATTGAGTTCGTCGCTGAGGTTGATTTCGCCAATATCCTGCACGGCGCGCAGCACACTTTCGTCATAAAGCGATGAAATGCGGCGTATCACCGCCTCTGTGAGCACCATTTGCTGGGCGATGTCAGACAATGCAGTGCCGGTGAGCACACCTGCGTTGGTTTGCGTGTCCAGCGAGGCATCGCGCAGCGCGGATTGCAGCAGGTATTGATCCAGCTCCTGCTGGTCTTTCAGGTAGCGTTCGTCCCTGCCCTGCTTGACCTTGTACAGCGGCGGCTGGGCAATGTAGATGTGGCCACGTTCCACCAACTCCGGCATTTGGCGGTAGAAGAAGGTCAGCAACAGTGTGCGGATGTGTGCGCCATCCACGTCCGCGTCGGTCATGATGATGATGCGGTGATAGCGCAGTTTTTCCAGGTTGAAATCATCCTTGCCGATGCCGGTACCCATGGCGGTAATCAGCGTGGCGATTTCTGCAGAACCCAGTAGTTTGTCGAAACGGGCTTTTTCCACGTTGAGAATTTTACCCTTGAGCGGCAAAATGGCTTGGTTCTTGCGGTCGCGCCCTTGTTTGGCAGAGCCGCCCGCGGAGTCACCTTCCACAAGGTAAAGCTCGCACAATGATGGATCTTTCTCCTGACAATCCGCCAGCTTGCCCGGCAAACCCATGGTATCCATCGCGCCTTTGCGGCGGGTCATCTCGCGCGCTTTGCGGGCGGCCTCGCGAGCACGTGCGGCTTCTATGATCTTGCCACAGATAATTTTGGCATCGCTTGGGTTTTCTTCCAGAAAATCGGTGAGTTTTTGCGCCACAACTTCTTGCACCACAGGCTGCACTTCGCTGGAGACAAGCTTATCTTTGGTTTGCGAGGAGAATTTTGGCTCCGGCACCTTGACGGAAAGCACGCAGGTCAGGCCTTCGCGCATATCATCGCCGCTGGTGTCAACTTTGGCTTTTTTCGCCAGTTCGTTCTGCTCGATATACTGGTTCAGGGTGCGCGTCATTGCGGTGCGCAAGCCGGTAAGGTGTGTGCCGCCATCGCGTTGTGGAATGTTGTTGGTGAAGCATTGCACGCTTTCGGAATAGCTGTCGTTCCATTGCATGCTCACTTCCACAGTCATGCCGTCTTTTTCGCCGATTGCGTAGAACACTTTGGGATGCAGCACAGATTTGCTGCGATTCATGTATTCCACAAAGCCTTTTACACCGCCGGAATGAGCAAAATTCTCACTCTTGCCGTTGCGCTGGTCGATCAGCTCGATTTTGACGCCGTTATTGAGGAAAGACAGCTCGCGTATGCGTTTGGCGAGGATCTCGAAATGGTATTCCACGTTGGTGAAAGTTTCTGTCGCTGCCAAAAAGTGGACTTCGGTACCTTTTTTGTCTGTCTTGCCTGTGACCGCCAAAGGCGCAACCGGCACGCCGCGACGAAACTCCATCTGGTGCACTTGGCCTTTGCGATAGATTTTCAGGCGCAACCAGTCAGACAGCGCATTCACTACAGAAACGCCCACACCGTGCAAGCCGCCAGACACCTTGTAGGAGTTTTGGTCGAACTTGCCGCCTGCATGCAGCTCGGTCATCACGATTTCCGCTGCAGAACGCTTGGGCTCGTGCTTGTCGTCTTCCTTGATGTCGGTGGGGATGCCGCGACCGTTATCGGAAACGCTGATGGAGTTATCAGGATGGATAATCACTTTGATGTCGTCGCAATGACCAGCCAAAGCTTCATCAATCGCGTTGTCCAACACTTCAAACACCATGTGGTGCAGGCCGGAGCCATCGGACGTATCGCCGATATACATGCCGGGGCGTTTACGTACTGCATCCAAGCCTTCCAGAATCTTGATGCTGGATGAGTCGTAATCTGTCGGGTTTTCTTTTGCCATAATCTTTTCTTAAGTAATGAATCAGTAAATTATTACGCTGTATTAAATGCGCATGGGCATGACAACGTATTTGTAATTCTCATCTGCCGGGTTGGTAATCAGGCAGCTGCTGTTGGCATCTGCCAATGCAAATGTCACTTCATTGTGCTGAATGTTGTTGAGCACATCAATGAGGTAAGTCACATTAAAGCCGACATCGATTGCATCGCCGCCATAATTGATCTCCAATTCATCTTCAGCTTCTTCCTGCTCGGTATTGGTGCTCACCAGGCGCAGGTTGTTGGGCTGAATATCCAGGCGGATGCCGCGATATTTTTCGTTAGACAAGATAGACGCGCGCTGCATCGCGGTCAGGATTTGTTGCCTGTCTACTGTAAAGGTATTGCGATGACCTTGCGGAATCACGCGGTTGTAATCCGGGAATTTACCATCAATTACTTTGGAAATCAGGTTGATTTCGCCAAAGCTGAAATTGATCTGGCTTGCGCTAATTTCGATATTAACATCATCTTCGTTGTCTTCCAGCAGTTTGACCAGCTCGATTACGGTTTTGCGCGGCACGATAACTTCTGCCTTGTCATAACTTTTAGCCAATTGCAAAGAAGTAAAGCTCAAGCGATGGCCATCGGTACCCACAAAATTCAGACGGTCTCCGTTGATTTCCAGCAGCAAACCGTTCAGGTAATAACGGATATCTTGCATCGCCATGGCGAATTCGACCTGACGCAAGCATTTCTTTAAAGCGCTCTGGCTGGTTTGTATCTGGGTAAAGTTGCCAGTCAATTTACTCATCAATGGATAATCTGCCGCAGGCAAAGTTTGCAGATTAAACCGGCTCTTGCCTGCTTTTACCACCATACGACTATCATTGGTTTGCAAATCAATCTCGGCGGCATCTGGTAAGGATCGGCAAATATCCAGAAACTTCTTGGCAGATACTGTAGTAGAAAATGTATCTTTAAATTGACCACCAATGGCCAATGAAATCTGCATCTCCAAATCTGTCGCGGTTAATTTGAAATTATCACTACGCGTTTCCAACAACAGATTGGAAAGGATGGGTAAAGTATGACGACGTTCTACGATGCTGGCCACATGTCCTAACGGTTTAAGCAAAATATCGCGATTGATTTTAATTTGCATGGTGTCGACTCTATTAATATAAATTTAATAAATATAAAACTAATAATAACAATAATGCTTCAATAATCTGTGGATAACAAAAATATAACAATCAAATCATTCAATTAAGCTTAAGAATGATATGTTGATAAATACATCATCAATTGTGTCTGGATTGAGGATAAAAATAAGTTTTGTGTTTATTGGTATTTTAATCAAGTTTTATCCACAGTATTTTTATAACTTTTCCATAACTTTTAAATTATTAATCCCGAATTACTTGTGTCAGAAACCCTATATCTCTGGCAACAGTAGCATTATTCAACCGTAATTGTTCTATTTCTTCACAAGCATGCATTACAGTTGTGTGATGTCGATTACCGAAAGCTTCGCCAATTTCAGGGAAGCTATGATTGGTGAGCTCTCTGGCAAGACACATTGCAATCTGCCGAGGCCTGGCAATATTGCGGTTGCGTTTTTTACTATGCATGTCAGCCACTTTTATCTTGTAGTAATCCGCAACTGTTTTTTGGATATTTTCAATGGTAATTTGTCTGCCACGTACCGCGATCAAATCCCGTAAAGCATCTTTGGCTAGGTGCACATCAATGGCATGCCCGGTAAACTTGGCCATTGCAACAATACGGTTTAGCGCCCCCTCTAACTCACGCACACTGGAGCGAATCTGTTTTGCGATAAAGAATGCTACATCTTCAGAAAGTTTGATATGCAGATTTTCCGCTTTTTTTAACAGAATGGCGACACGCATTTCCAGTTCCGGGGGTTCGATGGCGACAGTTAATCCCCAGCTGAAACGTGTACGCAGGCGTTCATCCATGTCTGCGATTTCTTTTGGGTAGGTATCACAGGTGATGATGATTTGTTTCTTTTCTTCAATCAGTGTATTGAAAGCGTAAAAGAATTCTTCCTGCGTACGCGTTTTTTTGGCAAAGAACTGGATGTCATCAATCAACAACAAATCCAATGAATGGTATTGCTGTTTAAAATCATCAAATGCTTTGTTCTCATAAGCCTTTACCACATCCGAGACATAGCGTTCAGCATGCAGATAACGGATTTTGGCATCTGGTTGGTGATCGCGCAGATGGTTGCCTATCGCTTGCAATAAATGTGTTTTCCCCAACCCCACACCCCCATAAATGAACAGTGGATTATAAGCGGTGCCCGGATGTTCGGCGACTTGTAATGCTGCCGCCCGGGCAAGCTGGTTGGCGCGGCCAGCGACAAAGTTTTCAAATGTAAAACTTGGATTTAAGCCAGAAACACGCTCCGCGGAACGGCGATCCTGCGAATGCAAGACTTCCGCCTTTAAAGTAGTCGGTGTTTGTTCAGCAATTTGGGGTAAAGTTCTGGGTTTGTTTTGTTTGTTTGGATTGTCTTGAGGATCGCAAATACATAATTCAATCATAGTATCCCCTGGCAATAACTCCGCAGCGATCCCTTCGATTTTGCTTAGAAAGCGTTCTTTTACCCATTGCAGCACAAATTTATTGGGCGCCATAACACGCACCACCTTTTCACCATTTTCGGTTTTTAGTGGTTTGATCCAAGTATTGAACTGCTGGGCAGATAACTCTTGCTGGAAGCGAGTTAAACAGGTGGGCCAAAAGTTATCCATGCGGAGGGGTGTTTTTATAAGTAATTGATTTATATATAAATTTTTAGTATATTTTCTTAGAGGAGCTATTTTGTTCCCACATTAAGCGCTTTGTTCGACCCGTGCAATTCTAGCGGTTTTGACCACACTTATCCACAGGCTGGAAGAATTTATTTTTTATGATTAAGATTGACAAGAAAGGCTGTTTTGAGGTTTAATAAGCGGTTTTTCGACGCTAGAGTAAATGTTTAGTCGAGCAAATTTCTGGAGAATGAGATGAAACGTACCTATCAACCATCCAAAACACGTCGCGCACGTACGCACGGTTTTCTGGTGCGCATGAAAACCAAGGGTGGTCGTGCAGTGATTGCTGCGCGCCGCGCAAAAGGCCGTAAACGTTTAGGCCTTTAATTCCGCAAGAGGGTTTGTCTGGCTGCATGGCAGCGCTAACCCTCTGCTTTATGTGCTGGTAGTGGCTAAACTGACCGCATTAGTAAAAACGGATGATTTTTCATCCGTTTTTAGTTTTAAAAAAAGAGTAAGCACAGATTTTTTGGTGGTGCATTATCGGCCAAATGGTTTGATGGTTACAAGACTTGGCTTGGCGGTTACCAAAAAGGTGGCCAACTTGGCGGTACATCGTAATTACATGCGCCGGGTATTGCGTGAGGTCAGTCGCCAGGCGTGTATTTTGCCTGTTTCCGTGGATGTGGTAATTCAGGCCAAGAAAAAATTCAGTCACAAAGAGTTTGAGCAGGTGAAAGCGGAGTTGATGCTGTTGTTGACGAAGATTCATGCCAGACAGACAGCAGGATGACGGTGCGATGCGTAGTATTCTGATCGGGTTGATTAGGTTATATCAATGGACATGGGGCACGCAGGTTGGCGTAAACTGTCGTTTCACACCCAGCTGCTCACATTATGCGATTGAGGCGATACGCCGCTATGGCGCATTGAAAGGCGGATACCTGATGTGCGCAAGATTGTTGAGATGCCACCCATGGTGTGAAGGTGGCCACGACCCGGTGCCTTGAATCCGGTTAATAAAGCTTACATGCAACAAAACAAACTATGGATACCAGACGTTTAATTTTATTTGTTATTTTTTCATTCTCCATCATGATGCTGTGGAGTGCGTGGACGCAGAAGCATGCACCACAACCTACTACTACACAGACAAAAACAACAGTGGTGGAGACTGGCAGTGCTGGTAATGTAGATGGTAATGCTTCTGGTGTGGGTGAGTACAAGTTGGAGCGCACGCAGCGTATCCAAGTCAAGACTGATTTGTACCAAGCCGAGATTGATACTACGGGCGGAGATTTGCGTCGCTTGGTATTGAACAAACACCGAGCTTCCGAGCAAAATCAGGGAAATTTTGTACTGATGGATGATGTGGCCAAGCCGATGTTGTATGTGGCGCAAACCGGCTTGATGGGTACTGATTTACCTAACCATAAAAGCGTATTTACAACCACAAGCAATGAATATGAGCTGAAAGAAGGGGTAGATAGCCTGGAAGTGAAGCTTAGCTGGGTGGGTAATGGTACGCAGGTGGATAAAGTCTATACTTTTCATCGAGGCCAGTACCTGATAGATGTACGTTATGAAATTAGCAACACCTCAGGTGCCAGCATTTCCCCTTCGGTGTATTACCAGATAGTGCATGATGACCAATCCAACCAAGGGTCTGCCATGATGCCTACCTTTACAGGTGGCGCGTATTTCAACGACGAGAAAAAATTTAATAAAATCAATTTTAAAGATATGTCCAAGGAAGCGCTTTCATTGCATAGTCCGGATGGCTGGATAGGCTTGATACAGCATTATTTTGCTAGTGCATGGATTCCGAAAACCGGGGTCGAGCGTGAGTTTTATACTAAAAAGCTATCCAATCATATTTATTCGGTAGGTGCAGTCACCAAAGCAGGCGAAATTGCGTCCGGGGCAAAAGTGGTTGTGGATGCCAAGCTGTTTGCTGGGCCGCAAACACAGAATGATCTGCAGACGGCTGCGCCTGGGTTGGAATATGCGGTAGATTACGGCTGGTTGACCATTATTGCCAAACCATTGTTCTGGTTGCTTTCCAAGATACATGGTTTTGTCGGCAATTGGGGGGTGGCGATTATCCTGCTGACGATTCTCATCAAAGCCGCATTTTTTAAATTATCTGCGTCCAGCTATCGCAGCATGGCGCAGATGCGTGAACTGGCGCCCCGCCTGCAGGCCATGAAAGAGAAATTTGGTGACGACAGACCGAAAATGCAACAGGCGATGATGGATCTGTATCGCACAGAGAAAATCAACCCCATGGGTGGTTGCTTGCCTATTTTGGTGCAGATTCCGGTATTTATTGCACTGTACTGGATGTTGTCTGCCGCAGTGGAATTGCGCCATGCACCGTTTTTTGGCTGGATTACCGATTTGTCTGCAAAAGATCCGTTATATATCCTGCCTGTGCTGATGGGTATCAGCATGATTATCCAGACTTATTTGAATCCTGCGCCAACTGACCCGATTCAGGCCAAGATGATGAAAATTATGCCGGTTGTATTTAGTATCTTTTTCTTTTTCTTCCCGGCTGGTTTAGTGCTTTACTGGCTGGTGAACAATATCCTTTCTATCTGGCAGCAGTGGTATATCAATAAAATGATCCATGCCGAAACGCTGGCCAAAAAAGGCAGTGGCAAACACTAACTCATCTGACACTATTGCTGCCATTGCTACTGCCAGTGGTGCTGGCGGGATTGGTGTGGTACGGGTTTCCGGCCCGCAAAGCGTGCAAATTGCACAACAGATACTGGGGCAGTGCCCTAAGCCAAGATATGCCGCTTACCTGCCTTTTAGGCAGGCAGATGGTGAGCTGATCGATCACGGAATCGCGCTCTATTTTCAGGCGCCCCACTCCTACACCGGCGAAGATGTGCTGGAGCTGCAGGCACACGGTGGAACGGCTCTGATGCAGATGTTGCTACAGCAGTGTATCGCGGCAGGTGCACGTCATGCCGAACCCGGCGAATTCACACGCCGCGCTTATATGAACGACAAGCTGGATTTGGCGCAGGCGGAGGCAGTAGCCGACCTTATCAATGCGACCAGTGCTGAGGCTGCCAAGAGCGCGACACGATCGCTATCTGGAGAATTCTCCAATAAAATCAATCTATTACTTGCAAAAATTACAGAGCTACGCATGTATGTGGAAGCATGCCTGGATTTTCCGGAAGAAGATATTGATTTTATTACGCAAGGCCGGGTTGCGGAGAAAATTGCTGAAAATGAATATGCTGTAAAGGCGGTGTTACTGCAAGCCAAGCAAGGCGCACTTTTGCGCGAAGGTATCCATGTTGTGCTGGTTGGTCAGCCTAATGTGGGTAAATCCAGTTTGATGAATGCATTGTCTGGCGAAGAGGTTGCAATAGTAACACCTATCGCAGGCACTACTCGCGATACGATACGCAGCGAGATTCAAATCAACGGTGTTCCATTGCATGTGATTGATACAGCCGGGTTGCGCGAGACAGAAGATGAGGTCGAAAAAATCGGCATTGCCCGAACATATCGAGCCACAGAAACGGCGCATATCGCGTTAATTTTGGTGGATGCAGTTCATGGTATTGGGGGTGCAGAGAAAACCATTCTAAGGCGCTTACCGCAAGAAATCGTCAAAATTTGGGTGCATAATAAAATCGATTTGTCGAAAGAAACCGCTAGAAATTGTCAGCAGGGTGGCGAAACCCATATTTATCTTTCCGCAAAAAAAGGAGAGGGTGTTGAGCTGTTGAAACAGCAATTATTAACGTTGGTAGGATATCAGCAAAATGTCGAAGGTGCGTTTATGGCGCGTGCACGACATTTACAGGCGCTGACACAAGTGCAAGATCATTTACATCAGGCGGTGCTGCAAATTGATTCGCCGGAATTGGTGGCGGAAGAGCTGCGGGAAGCACAAGAAAACCTGAGTGGCATCACAGGCGAGTTTACGCCGGATGATTTACTAGGCGAGATTTTCAGTAAATTTTGTATTGGCAAATAAAAAGGCGCTTAAGAGCGCCTTTTTATTTAAGCAAAGAGTTCGCTTATGTAGTCAAGTCAACGACCGAGGCTTCAGGCGCATGTTTTTTCACAGATTCGATCCCATTGTCGCGACCAGCCTCGCTTTCATACTGTTGGCTTTGACCGATTACTTGATGGTTCGCTGCTTTCAACACAAAATAAGGTTTGCCAGATTGTGAAACTAGGCGCTCAAAACGTTCGTCCAGCGGTGCGTTTTTCTTGACGGACTCAATCCCGTTGATTGCACTGGCTTTGGTTTCGTACATTTCGGATTGCAAGATGATCTGACCGTTACTGGCTAACAAGTTGAAATGCGTTTGACCGTTTTTAGCTGTTTTTACTTCGAATTTACCCGCCATGTTAATCCCCTCAAAAATGTAATTGAAAGCGTCATCCGCCGCAAACGGTACTATAGGCGCGTAATCGGGTTAACGTCAATAGATAGATGAGTTTAATGTTTCACGTGAAACATGGCTTTTAACAACAAACTAATTGTTTTTGGTCTGAGCTCTAAGTGAGATGGGTGGCTGAGCATGTTTTGCTTCACGTTCTTTAATTTTGCAGACACGTTTGCAACCCGTGATCATTGCCAAAATCAGGTTGTCTCGGTGGATGATGCTTTCAAACAATACGCCGCATACATGCAGGCCAACTAGTGCAAGCCATCCCCAGGTTGAATAATGGTGAATGCTTTGCAACAAGTCTGGTGCATCAATTAACCAGCCGTCGTTATAGACCAGCCAGCCAGAAACAACAGCAGTTAATCCGATAACTAACATTGCATAAATGACAAGGCTGCCAGTTGGATTATGTCCTATATAGTGCTTGGCGCGCCCGCGTAAAATGTGGATGAAATATAAAAAGGCGCGTACGGGGTTGAGTGGAAAGGTTTGGAAATTGGCATACCCGGTCGCTATCCAACCCCAAATGATGCGCGCCAGTATGAGTGCGCCGGCTAAATAGCCGGCTTGCACATGTAATGCTCTATCCCATTCGGAAGCATGTGTATAGAACGCAACGCTGAATGCACCCACAAGTGACCAGTGAAAAATCCTAACAAATGGATCCCAAACGTATTTCAGCATTTAATTTCCTTATTTTACTTCTTGGCCGAAGGTGTTTTTTCGGTCATCAGGTAGACGATAAAGTTGGCTTTTTCTGCGGCGCTACAATCAGCACCCAAAATGTCGTTACAGTGCTCGGTAAATTTATCTTCTACTTTCTCCAGATCGGTAAAGCGTTTAGTGTTTACTGCTGGGGATAGTGGACGAATCGGCTTGCTGGTTACAATATGTGTGCCAGTATCTGCCGGGTTGCTTGTATGGCATGATGCACAAGCCGCTTCTTTGCCGTTGCTCATTTTGAATTTGCGGTTAAAGAAGATTTTACCTTCGGATGCAGAGGGGGTGAACTCAGCATTTACGGTTTGCGCAATTTGCACATATTTCTTCTCCAGTTTTGCGGCATTAGTTACATCTGCATGCGCGGATAAAGCGGCAATGCCAAATGCTGCGCCCAAAATTAAATGGATATGTTTCATTTAGATCTCCTAAGTGGTTAAAATTTTGAGAAGTCATTATATAAACTTATATTTAAGGAGGAGTTGCGATAAAGCAAATGTTTCCTGCTTAATTCTTAGATTTGTATACAAGATAGGTCAATTTTGTTAAGAAATTATGACGAACTGTGAATGCTGTGTTTTTTTTTGCATCAAATTGATGAATTAAATGCGTTAAGTATCGGTTTGCGTTAAACTTTCACCTCTTTGCGATATTTTTAATAAAAGATGGATTTTCCCGATAAATTTGATGTGATAGTAGTGGGCGGTGGTCATGCCGGCACCGAGGCGGCCTTGGCCGCGGCGCGTATGGGGCAAAAAACGCTGCTGCTGACACATAATATCGAAACTTTGGGGCAAATGTCGTGTAACCCCAGCATTGGCGGCATCGGCAAGGGGCATCTGGTTAAAGAGGTAGATGCGCTGGGCGGCGCAATGGCGGCCGCTACCGACGAAGGTGGTATTCAATTTCGTATCCTGAATTCCAGCAAAGGCCCGGCGGTGCGTGCAACGCGTGCGCAGGCAGACCGTATCTTATATAAAGCGGCCATACGCCGCCGTCTGGAGAATCAGCCCAATTTATGGCTGTTTCAGCAAGCGGTGGATGACATTATTCTGCAGGGCGACAAAGCGGTGGGTGTGGTTACCCAAATTGGCGTGCGCTATTTTTCCAAATCGGTAGTGCTCACAGCGGGCACGTTTTTGGGCGGCTTGGTGCATGTGGGGTTGGAAAACTACCGCGCCGGACGTGCGGGAGACCCGGCATCTGTTTCGTTGGCAGCGCGTCTGCGCGAGGTTGGCCTGCCCGCAGGTCGTTTGAAAACTGGCACCCCACCCCGCATAGATGGCCGGACAATCGATTATTCGGTCATGATAAGGCAACCCGGGGATGACCCTGTACCCGTGTTTTCCTTTCTTGGCAGCGTGGCGCAACACCCCAAGCAAGTGCCTTGCTGGATTACGCACACCAATGCGAAGACGCACGATATTATTCGCTCCGGGCTGGATCGCTCACCAATGTACACGGGCGTGATCGAAGGGGTTGGCCCGCGTTATTGCCCAAGCATCGAAGATAAAATCCATCGCTTTGCCGACAAAGAATCGCACCAAATCTTTCTGGAGCCGGAAGGCTTGACCACGAACGAGATTTACCCGAACGGTATTTCCACCAGTTTGCCGTTCGACGTGCAGCTGGCGCTGGTGCGCTCGATGCGTGGTTTGGAGAATGCGCATATTCTGCGCCCCGGCTATGCGATTGAATACGATTACTATGACCCGCGCAACTTGAAATCCTCGCTGGAGACTAAATCGGTGCAAGGTTTGTTCTTTGCCGGGCAAATCAACGGCACCACGGGCTATGAAGAAGCGGCGGCGCAAGGCCTGCTGGCTGGTGCAAACGCGGCTTTGTGTGCGCAGGAGAAAGAATCATGGTGCCCTGCCCGCAACGAGGCGTACTTGGGCGTGTTGGTGGATGATTTGATTACGCGCGGCGTTTCGGAGCCGTATCGCATGTTTACCAGCCGTGCGGAATACCGCTTGCAGCTGCGCGAGGACAATGCCGACATGCGTTTGACCGAATATGGCCGCAAGATAGGCTTGGTGGACGATGCGCGTTGGGATGCGTTTAACCGCAAGCGCGACGCGATTGCTCAAGAGCAAGAGCGCCTGAAGCGGACTTTTGTGCAGCCGCAAGATGTTTCACGTGAAACACAAGAGGCTATTTTCGGAAAAGCATTGGAACATGAATACAGCTTGTTCGAGCTGCTGCGCCGCCCGCAAGTCTCATATCAGGATATTCTGACATTAAAGCCGCAGGAAGCAGTGTTGAGCGAAGACGTGATTGAGCAGGTGGAAATTGCCGCCAAATATCAGGGCTATATCCACCGTCAGCAAGAAGAGATTGAGCGGCAAAAAGGCAGCGAGAATACGCGCCTGACAGACGTGGATTACAACGATGTGCATGGCTTGAGCATAGAAGCTCGTCAAAAGTTGATAGCGCACAAGCCGGAAACGATAGGCCAGGCCAGCCGCATTTCCGGCATTACCCCTGCTACCATTTCGCTGCTGCTGGTGTATATCAAGCGCAAGCACAAGCTGCAGGCTTTGTCGCAAACGGACAATCAGGCCGCATGACACCACAGGCGATATTGGCGCAAGGCATCGCGGCAATGGGTTTGGATGTGGATGCGCCCAAACAGGAAAAGCTGCTGGCTTACATGGCCTTGCTGCAAAAATGGAACAAGGTGTATAACCTGACAGCCATTCGCGATGCGGAAGAAATGGTGCGTCTGCATTTACTGGATAGCCTGAGCGTGCTGCCTTATATCCAAGGCAAGAATCTGCTGGATGTCGGCAGTGGCGGCGGCTTGCCGGGCATTGTGCTGGCTATCGTCAAGCCGGAGTTGCAAGTAACGACGATAGACACCGTGCAGAAAAAAGCGATTTTCATGCGTCAGGCAAAAGGCGAGCTGGCGCTGGATAATTTGAACGTGGTGCATGGGCGTGTGGAAGAATATCAGCCGGAAGAAAAGTTCGAGATGGTTATCTCGCGCGCGTTTTCCGAGTTGGAGCTGTTTATCCGGCTTACGCGGCATTTAATTGTCCCACGCGGGCGTTGGCTGGCCATGAAAGGCCAGCTGCTGCAGGATGAGCTGGCAAAGATGGACAAAAAACCGAATGAAATCATACCGTTAAAGGTGTATGGTTTGGATGCGGAGCGGCATTTGATTGTATTTGAAGAAGCGTAATATTGTTAACAGGCCTTAGATGAAAACACTTGCAATTACCAATCAAAAAGGTGGCGTAGGCAAAACCACCACCTGCGTTAATCTGGCTGCCAGCTTGGCTGCACAAGGCAAGCGCGTGTTGCTGGTGGATCTCGATCCGCAAGGCAATGCGACGACCGGTAGCGGCATTGATAAGGCGCAGCTTAAACATAGTGTCTATCATGTATTGATTGGCGCCAATACATTGCAGGAGGTTATCGTCCGCTGTGAGTCAGGCGGATACGACGTTGCACCTTCCAACCGTGATCTGGCTGGCGCGGAGGTCGAGTTGGTAAATGAGATTGCGCGCGAAATCCGTTTGAAGACGGCTATCGTCAAATTAGGTAACGCTTATGATTATGTGTTGCTGGATTGTCCCCCTGCCCTCAATCTGGTCACGGTTAATGCGTTAACGGCCGCGCATAGCGTGATGATTCCGATGCAATGTGAGTACTATGCGCTGGAAGGGTTAACTGATTTGGTCAACACCATCAAAAAAGTACGCATTCACCTGAACCCGATTCTGGAAATCGAGGGCTTGTTGCGCACCATGCTGGATAGCCGCAATATGCTGGCCAGTCAGGTTTCCGCGCAATTGTTCAAACACTATGGCAACAAGGTGTATGACACGGTGATCCCGCGCAATATTCGCTTGGCCGAAGCGCCAAGCTATGGGTTGCCGGCGCTGGTGTATGACAAAAGCTCCAAGGGCGCACAAGCTTACTTGGCGCTGGCAGAAGAAGTGATTGCCAGAAATGAAACAAACGCAACAATTACGGCAAATGGATAAGGAACACACATGGTAAAACCAAAAGGTTTGGGTCGAGGCCTGGATGCCCTGCTTGCAAATGACATCGAAAATGAAAATGGTGATTTGCGCAATTTGCCTGTAACGCAGTTGCAGCCAGGCAAATATCAACCGCGTTCCTATATGGACGAAGCGGCATTGCAGACGCTGGCCGATTCCATCAAGGCGCAAGGCATTATGCAGCCGATTCTGGTGCGAACCCTGAATGATGGCAGGTACGAGATCATCGCGGGTGAGCGCCGCTGGCGTGCCAGCCAGCTGGCCGGGCTGGCAGAGGTGCCAGTGCTGGTGAAGGAAATCGCCGACGAATCTGCCCTGGCGATGGCGCTGATTGAGAACATCCAGCGCGAGAATCTCAACCCGCTGGAAGAAGCGCAAGGCATCAAGCGCCTGATAGACGAATTTGGCATGACGCACGAAAAAGCGGCCGAAGCTGTTGGTCGCTCCCGTGTGGCCGTTTCCAATTTGCTGCGCCTACTTAGTTTAAGCCAGCCGGTGCAAGATATGCTGATGCAGAATAAGCTGGATATGGGCCACGCCCGCGCCTTGATTGGCCTGGACGCAGCCGAGCAAATTATGCTGGCGAACAGGATAGTGGCACAAAACCTGAGCGTGCGCGAAGTGGAAAACCTGGCCAAACAGCACCTAGCATCAACCAAAACAACCAAATCTTCCGCTTCCCAAAGCCGTGATGTACTGGAATTGCAGGAAAAACTGAGTGACGTGCTCGGCGCATCCGTCAACATCGCCGCCAAAGCTAGCGGCGCGGGTGTGCTGAAAATCAGCTACAGCAGCCTGGACCAGCTTGACGGCATTGTCCATCGGCTAATGCGTTAAAGCGGTTTTGCCCTCACGCGCGCGTTCATTGGAAAGTGAACCGGCCTGTCGGGCAGATAAAGATTGGATTGTAGCCAAGCTGGTTTGCCAATGAATAAAAGGATAAGGATGGAGTGCAATTTACATCCTTAACTAGTCCAAGCGAGCGTCACGATTGGCTAAGTGGTTCATTTTGCTTGACTATGAAGCGGAAAACCGTCAAAATCTCAAACTCTGCTGAACCGCTTGGTAACATTGCAATTCAATTTTGATTTTTTGCACTTCGTTTTGCGGGTTCTTAACGCAAAATAAAACAACATAATTAATCAGGGTGCAATCACGGAATGTTTAACAGCGGCATCATTGGCAAAATGCTGCGTTGGCAATTAGCTGCAACCATCGTCGTTGCAATCATCGCGCTGGTTTTGGTAGGCAAGCA
>JBGAVM010000033.1:0-11276 GCA_044228125.1 Methylophilus sp. | reverse complement strand
AGAAAGAGATTGTGCGTGACAATACCAAGAACGAGCTGGAAGACTTGGTGAACAACTCCAATATGATCCTGGAGTCCCGCATTACCGGAGTGGTGGACCAATTGGAAGAGTTGCGCGGCCTGCGTGGCAAGAACGAAGACGTGGTCGAGCACATGATGAACAAGGTGAAGGTGGATAAGGAAAACTTCGAGAAGGGGCTGCAGCGCTTCCAGGCTTTACGCAGCGTATTCTCGCAGCAGACCAACAAACTGTTCACTCTGCTGGGCATGGAAGCCCTGAAGATGAAAGTGCATAACACGCGCGAATCGATGGTGGCTGCCAGCTTTACCAAACAGATTCGCGAGGCCATGGATAGCTTCTTTGTAGAATTGAAAGGGCGTCTGGTGCAATCTGACGCACAGATTGACGAAATCAAAAAGATGATGGATGTGATGTACGACAAGTTCGCCAAGGAGCATGGCTTGCGTAAATCCGAACCACCTGCATTTTCTACCCTGCGTTACCAGAAAGAACTGGCTAAGCTGGAGCGGGCTTATAAAGAGCAGTTCAACACCACCTTCAACATGATTGCCAACGAGAAGATGACGCTGACCAGCAAATTCTTTGAAACCCTGGCCAGCCGCGTAATCCATGTGTATGAAGTCGCTAACCGCGATGTGGAAAACTGGCTGAAAGCCGTGATTGCGCCGATGGAATCGCAAGTGCGTGAACATCAGCTGCAATTGCGTCGTCGTCTGGAAAGTATCAAGCGCATCTACAAGGCAACGGATACGCTGGAGGATCGCATCACCGAGCTGGAAAACATCGAGAAAAGCATTCGTGCCCAGATGGAAGATTTGAAAGTGTTGCGTCAGCATATGACCAATGCGCTGGCGTTTGAGAATGAGGGCGAACAGAAAGTCGCCTAACCTCCCGATATAATAAAAAAGCCGCAGACAACTGCGGCTTTTTTGTTTGAGGTAAATCTGTTTCATTAGCACTTTAATCGGCCTGTAAGCCGCATCCTGATTGGCTTCCAGGGCATCGTTATCACTAATGAATGCGCGCATAAGCTTTCGCTGTGCTGAGGAGAGCTCTAGGCGAATAAAACCATCGTCCATCCCTTGACATGACCATCCTCGTTTTAGTTTAATGTAGTCTGTGTTATGGCGTCTATCAAAACCTGATAGACCATTCCTCTAGGCGGGTGAAGGGAGGGTTTATGCGGCTAATACTTATCGTACGTTTGGTGCTGCTAGGTATATTGTCCGTGCCTTCTCTCGGTTTTGCCTGCTACTCACAATGTTCAGCACAGTGCGGCGGATCAAGTGATACGGGTTGTATCCCTATGTGCATGTCTTCTTGCCAAAGCACGTCCGATGGCGCAACTCAGTCTGGTGGTAGCGCGGTGACGCAGTACGGCGCTATCGCTTTTTCGCATGGCACAATGAATTACGGAATTTCCCATCACAAAACAAGCCGCCGCGCCGCCGAAGCAACTGCAATGGATTATTGCGCCAACGCGCCTGATAAGCCGAAGGATTGCAAAGTCGCGACCTGGTTTTACAACCACTGTGCGGCGCTGGCAATCAAACCAAACACGCCTGGCAAGGCGAATGGCGCATGGGCGGCCGAGCACGCAGCTTCTCTCCGTGTAGCGAAGAGAAATGCGCTGAGTTCCTGCCGTAAATACGCGGGTCAGGACGCTACTCAGTGCAAAGTGATCGAAAGTTTCTGCGCGCACCAATGAAACAGTATCTCATTACTGGATTAATCCTTGGCGGTCTGCTGTTTTCCTTGACTGTGCAGGCAACGATAGCCCTGCCTATTGAAGCGCGGTTGCTGGGTTACGAAGGAACGATTACCAGCCGTAACTTACCTGCCTATGACAGCAAGAGTATGACCACCAGCATTGTGACCGATGGCGTGGTGCTACACTGGCATCGAGCTAATCCAAAGTCATCGTTGATTTCTGCGGCCCAGACGCTCGATTGTGCTTCCTTCGATCATTTTGAATTCAAAGTGCATTTGCTAGGAACGGGAGATCGCAAGGACATCTGCAATCTGCTGTGGCAGGCGGAAACCAAGTTCAAGTACAATTCCGATTCGGCCTATATGTTTGTTGATAAAAAGCAGGGCATGTTTTATCGCACGGCAAAGGCCTGGTATCGACTGGCTTTTGATCAGGACATTGCGCTCAGCCGCAAAACTGCCAATTATTTTGAGGCCGATTTTCTGCCCTACCATCCCGAGATTGAGGATAAATGGTTCGTTAGCCAGCATGGGGTGCTGGCGCATTATACGCGAGGTGAGATACATTTATATGCGCCTGGCGAAGTGATTCCTACCGATGATGGTCCTTATACCGTCAAAGCAGTGATGTCTGATGGTGATTTGTTCAAGCTACGTAGCATGCTTATGGCGAAAAAGATGGGTGAATCCCTGACCGAATCCAGCAAAGTCTCGGTTGCCGAATCCATCGAAGCTGCACGTCGCGAGAGTGCCGAAGTGACCGTGGTTGAAAAGCCAGATTCATCCGGAAAGCGTGCGCCGGTAATATTGATGCTTGCGGTAGTTGTGTTTGTTGTTGTAGGCGGAATAGCGCTGATGAGCCTGGTCGTTCGCTGGGTTTGGCCCAAAAAGTACAGGAGGGGAGCGCTGCCACCGATGCCAGAGCGGGAGAGGATGCTTCCTTTGTCCGACCAGCCGAAAGTAGACGATCAGCCGCCATCTTCTCCGCTCAGCTAATCTGGTTGCTCAAAATAACGTGAAGTAAGCGTCTTGGAAGCCGCGTGTATACTGCCTCTCAAGGCATCTGTTTCTACAATGAACGTACGTGGTACGTGAGGTCTATTGCGCGCTCAGCAGCTGCTGTTTGATTTTCTGCATCGCTTTCGCTTCAATCTGGCGGATGCGTTCTGCAGATACGCCAAACTCGGCAGCCAAATCGTGCAAGGTGGCGTTTTCGCCCTCGTTCAGCCAGCGGGCTTCCAGCACGCGGCGGCTACGCTCGTCCAGGCTTTCCAGTGCGTTGCTCAGGCCTTGAGTCTGCAGCATTTCGGCCTGTGCGTTTTCTAGTGCGGTAGAAGGCTCTGGGCTTTCATCCGCCAAGTACGAAATCGGGCTGTAAACTTCTTCGCCGTCCTCGTCCACGCTCGCATCCAGCGAGATTTCCTGGCCGTTTAGGCGATATTCCATTTCAACCACTTCTTCCGGCTTCACGTTCAGCTCGCGCGCAATGTGGTCGATTTCGTCTTGATGCAATGTTTCCAAACCTTGCTTCATACTGCGCAGGTTAAAGAACAGCTTGCGCTGCGCTTTGGTCGTCGCGGTTTTTACCAGACGCCAGTTGCGCACGATGTATTCGTTAATCTCGGCTTTGATCCAGTGCATAGCGAACGACACCAGACGCACGCCGCGATCCGGGTCGAAACGTTTCACGGCTTTCATCAGGCCGATATTACCTTCCTGCACCAAATCGGCTTGCGGAATGCCATAGCCCAAGTAGCCGCGTGCGATGCTGACCACCAAGCGCAAGTGAGAGAGAATCAGCTTTTGCGCTGCTTCCAAGTCGTTATGCTGCTTCAGGCGCGTGGCGTACTCATACTCCTCCTCTGCGCTTAGCACAGGGAAGCTCTTGATAACACGTACGTAATGGTCGAAGCTATCAAGTGATGCAATAGACGGAATAGTCAAAGCGTTAATAGGTCATCTCCTTATCAAAACCAGATATATTTTAGCACTCCATCTTAGAGAGTGCTAGAAAATAAAAGGTTCAATGCTGTCTTTATTTTGTGTTTTGCAGGGCAGTAATATGTAGCTTTATTGAAAAGGGTTGACGTGCATCAATAGGTTGCCTCGTGAATTGCCGGATTCTAAACTATAGTATTAAGGGGGAAGTGGGGAGGTATCGTATGCAATTGCAGTTTCTAGGTGCTACCGGTACGGTGACTGGCTCCAAGTATTTGCTGCAGAGCTGTTCGAAAAACATCCTGATCGACTGTGGGTTGTTTCAGGGGTTCAAGCAGCTGCGGCTGCGCAATTGGCGGCCTTTGCCTTTCAGTGCAAAGGATATTGATGCGGTTGTACTGACGCATGCCCATATCGATCATAGCGGTTATCTGCCTTTGCTAGTCAAGCATGGCTTCAAAGGGCTGGTGTATTGCACCTCCGCCACCAGGGATTTGTGCGAGATTTTGCTGTTGGATAGCGCCAAGCTGCAGGAAGAAGAAGCCGAGTACAACAACAAATACAGCTTCTCCAAGCACAAGCCCGCGCTGCCACTGTACACGCGGGACGACGCGGAGCGTAGTTTGTTGCAATTGCAGCCGATAGAGACGTTCAAGGAGAAATCGCTGGGCGGCGCGCTACGGCTGCAGTTGCTGCCTGCCGGACATATCCTTGGCGCGGCGATGGCGTATATCACGGACGATGATACATCTATCCTGTTCTCCGGTGATCTTGGCCGCCCCAACGATATGATAATGAGTGCGCCCACCACGGTTAAAAATGTGGATTATTTGGTGGTCGAATCGACTTACGGTAACCGCTCGCACGATCCTTCCGACCCGCTGGACAAGCTGGATGCGGTGATTAACCGTACCATTCAGCGTGGCGGCAAGGTGGTGATTCCGACTTTCGCCGTGGGGCGCGCGCAGACTTTGCTGTATTGCATTCATTTATTGAAGAAGCAGCACCGCATTCCCGCCGATTTGCCGGTCTTCCTCAACAGCCCGATGGCGGAAGAGGCGACCGCGATATTCGATAACCATCCGGGCGAATACCGGCTTACCCCGGAGCAATCCGAGGCAATGTGTCGCACTGCGCGTATCATCACCAGTATCGAGGAATCCAAAATCCTGAACACCCGTAAAGACCCGATGATTATTCTGGCGGGCAGCGGCATGGCCACCGGGGGACGTGTCGTGCATCACTTGAAAGAGGCAGCGCCGGATGCGCGCAACACTATTCTGTTTTCCGGATTCCAGGCGGGTGGTACACGCGGTGCGGCCATATTGGAGGGTGCTCGCGAAATCAAGATACATGGCGAATACGTGCCGGTACGTGCCGAGGTAGCCATGATCGACAACCTTTCCGCCCATGCCGATGCAAATGAAATCATCGGCTGGCTAAAGAGTTTCCAGAATCCGCCCAAACAAACCTTCATTACACATGGTGAGCCTGCCGCTTCCGATGCATTACGCTTACGCATTGAGGAGCAGTTTAACTGGGAGGTGTGCGTGCCGGATTATCTGGAAAAAGTAACGCTCGATTGAGTTGGTGCATTGAAAAAGAGTTGGGGGTGTGCGCTTTTTTTCAGAGCATATGCACATTTCTTGTGCGCTCTCAAGTTGTTGGAGAATTGATAGTTAAAACGCAACAATAAAAATAATATTACTTTTATCAATAACTTAGCTTGTATTTTTCATCATGGCACGGGGTTTGCTAATCATTGTACATGTTAAGGGTAATGATAGTTGACGATGAGCCGAGTCGCAGCAAACCTCTCAAACAGTCTTTGGTCGAGAACGGGTATGAAGTAGTTGCACATATCAAGAATCCGATTGAAATTGAGAAGAAGTTTCATGCGCTAAAGCCGGATGTATTGATTATCCATACCGAGTCGCCGAATCGTGATTCAGTAGAAAATATATGTGTAATGACCACGAACGCCGCTTGTCCCGTAATGTTGTTTGCGGATGATGCAGATAAGGAGAAAATCCGGGCAGCAACCCAGGCTGGGGTAAGCGCTTATGTGGTCGGCAGTGTTCCCACAGAAAGGTTGGCTCCTGTGATTGATGCAGCAGTAGCAAGGTTTGAGGAATTTAACAATTTGCGCGAAGAGCTGGCGCTGACAAAGCTGAAGCTGGAAGAGCGTAGAGTGGTAGAGCAGGCGAAGGGTTTGCTGATGAGGCAGCGTAATCTGGATGAAGATGAGGCATACAGCTTATTGCGCAGCATGGCAATGAAAAAGAACATGAAGTTGGCAGATCTGTCGCATCAACTGATTGATGCGGCGAGAATGCTGATTCTGTAATACGCAGTAATAAATCTGCATTCCCAAAGGCGGGTGATGCAGGATAAAGGGATACCAAGGACGGTATTCCGTTTTTAGTAAAGACAACGGCGTCTTGATGATGTGGCAGACATTGGTTTGCTGCATCGTCAGGACGCCTTTTTATTTTTATGCAACTTAAGGAGTCAATATGAGTGAAAAGAGCAAAACAGCGTCAGAAATACAATCTGCTAGTAAGTCTGTCAACACAAGCCGCAGAGGCTTCTTCAAACAAGCCGTTGCTGGCGCATTCGGGGCTGCGGCTATGATGAATATTGTACCTGCGGGTATTCGTACCAATGCCTGGGCAGCTGGTTCAGATGCGCCAGAACTGACCGAAGTTAAAATCGGCTTTATCCCGCTGACAGACTGCGCGCCTATTATCGTCGCAGCCGAAATGGGCTTCGATAAAAAATATGGCATTAAGATCGTACCATCCAAAGAAGCTTCTTGGGCAGGAGTTCGTGACAAGCTAGTGAATGGTGAACTGCATGCAGCACATGTGCTATACGGTTTAATCTATGGCGTACAAATGGGCGTGGGTGGTAAGCAAAAAGATATGTCTGTGTTGATGGCCCTGAATAACAATGGCCAAGGTATTACACTTTCAAACCAATTGAAAGAAAAAGGCGTGAAAGACGGCAAGAGTCTGAAGCGCGTGATGGATAACGAGAATCGCGACTATACGTTTGCGCAGACTTTTCCAACAGGCACCCACGCGATGTGGCTGAATTACTGGTTGGCAGCTAACGGCATTGACCCAATCAAAGATGTGAAGAACATCGTGGTACCGCCGCCGCAGATGGTTGCTAACATGCGTATTGGCAACATGGACGGGTATTGTGTGGGTGAACCATGGAATGCACGCGCGATTTATGACAAAGTTGGATTCTCGGTTGCGACTTCTCAGGATATCTGGACGGATCATCCGGAAAAAGTGGTCGGTACCACTGCCGAGTTTGTGGCGAAGAATCCCAACACCGCTCGCGCCATCATCATGGCGGTGCTGGAAGCCAGCAAATACATTGATGCAACCGCTAATCGCGCCAAAGTGGCAGAGCTGATCTCCGGCAAGGCCTACGTCAATGCGCCTAAAGATGTGATTCTGGGCCGATTCCTGGGCGACTACGACAATGGTATAGGCAAGAAATGGAAAGACCCGAACTACATGAAATTCTTCAATGACGGTGCAGTGCCGTTCCCATACTTGTCCGATGGTATGTGGTTCCTCACTCAGCACAAGCGCTGGGGTATGTTGAAATCTGACCCGGACTATGTGGGTATTGCCAAGAAAGTGAACCAGATTGCGCTATACAGCGAAGCCGCCGCCCAACTGGGTGTCAGCGTGCAGAAGAACGAGATGCGGTCTTCCAAGCTGATGGACGGTATCGTCTGGGATGGTAGCAATCCAGCAGCATATGCAGCAGGCTTCAAAATCAAGGCGTAAGCGAGATGCCCGCCACGAGGCGGGCAACGCTAGTAATTAACCAAAGGATGATGCCATGAGCGTAGTCGTAATGAAAAAAGAAAGTAAGGGCGGTATGACCGACACGATTAAACAACCAGAACCTAACCCACTGAAAAAGGTTAGCCTAGGCGCTGCCAATGATGCAGCAGTGGAAAAAGTATCAACAGCACCGAAAGAAGTGCCGAATGCGATTGCTATCAAAACGCGGGCTTTTTTTGAGTGGTTGTTACCCCCTATGATCGGATTGGGGTTGATGGTTGCAGTTTGGAGCTTGATTGCACACCAGACGCAAGGATTCCCGGGTCCAGTGCAGACCTGGCATGCAGCGGTTGTATTGTTTAGTGATCCGTTTTATATCAATGGCCCAAATGACCAGGGTATTGGCTGGAATGTTCTTAATTCCCTGCAGCGTGTCGGTTTGGGCTTTGGTATGGCAGCTTTGGTGGGTATTCCGCTCGGCTTCATTATCGGTCGTTTTAGCTTTGTTTCGCGCATGGCGGCACCCATTATTGGCATCTTGCGTCCGGTCTCGCCGCTGGCGTGGTTGCCAATTGGTTTATTGGTATTTAAGGCTGCTAACCCAGCTGCGATTTGGGTGATTTTTATTTCGGCGATCTGGCCCATGATTATCAATACTGCAGTGGGAGTCACTAAAGTGCCGCAGGATTATATGAACGTGGCTAAAGTACTCAATTTGAGTGAATGGAAAATCGTGACCAAAATCTTATTTCCCAGCGTATTGCCTTACATGATGACCGGCGTGCGGCTTTCCATTGGCGTGGCCTGGCTGGTGATTGTGGCGGCAGAAATGTTGACAGGCGGCATAGGGCTTGGTTTCTGGGTGTGGGATGAGTGGAATAACCTGGTGGTAGAGCACATCATCATCGCGATTTTTGTAGTGGGGATTGTCGGTTTGTTGCTGGAGCAAGGGTTGTTGCTGCTGGCAAAACGATTCAGTTACGAATAAGGGAGAAAGATTGTGGATAATATTATGCAAGAGCGTTATGTGTTACTGGAAAACATCAACATGACGTTCAACACCAAGAAAGGGTCTTTCAATGCCTTGAAAGACATTAACCTGAACATCCGTGAAGGCGAATTCATCTCCATCATCGGCCACTCCGGTTGCGGCAAATCCACTGTGCTGAATCTTGTTGCCGGTTTGTTGCAGCCTACTTCTGGGCACCTGTTTTGTGCGGGGCGCGAAATTGCTAAACCTGGCCCGGAACGTGCGGTGGTTTTTCAAAACCATTCGCTGTTACCTTGGCTAACTTGTTTTGAGAATGTGTATCTGGCTGTTGAGCGTGTCTTTGGTAGCTCAGAAACCCAGATGCAGTTGGAGGCCAGGACTTATGCAGCGCTCAAGCTGGTGGGGTTGTCGCATGCTGCGGAAAAAAAGCCGCATGAGATCTCCGGTGGGATGAAGCAGCGTGTTGGTATTGCGCGAGCCTTAGCAATGGAACCGAAGGTGTTGTTGCTGGATGAGCCGTTCGGCGCTTTGGATGCATTGACCCGCGCCAACTTGCAAGATGAGCTGATGAAGATTATGGCTAAGAACAACTGTACGACCATTATGGTGACGCACGATGTAGATGAAGCTGTGCTGCTTTCCGATCGCATTGTCATGATGACCAATGGCCCGTCTGCCACGATTGGCGAAATTCTCCCGGTGACACTACCGCGTCCGCGCAACCGCTTGGAATTGGCCGAGAACGCCGAATACAACCACTTGCGCGGGGAAGTCTTGCACTTCCTGTATGAGCGCCACGCGAAAAAAGCGGCTTGATAAACAAAATATTTTTAATAGTGAAAGAGGGAAATATGAAAACAAGGAAATTATTTCGTCTTAAGGTGCTGGGCTTGAGTGTTGCACTCTCGCTGGCAAGTCACGCAGTATATGCAGAAGAGGCTGCAGACGAGTATACCTTTATGGACGCCATTAAAACCGGTAAAAACATGACCAGTTTTAGGCTGCGCTACGAACATGTGGAGCAGGATGGCTTGCAACCGGGCACATTCCCAAACGGCAAGCCTAATCCGACAGCCACTAAAGAATTAAAAGATGCTGATGGCGTGACTTTGCGGAGCTTGGTGGGCTGGCAGACTGCACCTTACAAGAATTTTAGTTTTGGCGTGCAATTTATCAATGTCGCCAAATTTGTCGACAACTATAACGATAGTACTAACGGTATTTTGATCAACGGTGCGTCCAACCAACCAGGCAAGATCGAATATGCCAAAATTGTAGATCCTGACTTCACTGATATTAACCAGTTGTATATTGACTGGACTGGCATCAAAAACACCCGTGTGCGTCTAGGCCGCCAGCAGTTAAATCTGGACAACGTACGCTTCGTCGGAGACATCGGCTTCCGCCAAGTGATGCAAGTGTTTGACGGGATTTCGATTCTGAATAAAACTATTCCAGACACCGAGTTGTTCTATGCGCACTTCGAGGAAATTACTCAAATCACCACTAAACAGCGAGGCGGGGATCTGGATTTGGTGAACCTGAAGTATCGTTTTACGCCGACTGAATCGATAACAGGTTATGGTTATTTTTCTAATGTAGATAATCTTGGCTTTGGTAATGCCTGGTTTGGTGCAGGCACGCTGAATAATAATGGCAAGTCTAATTTAAACGCAGACCAGTCTAATAAAACTCTTGGGTTGCGCTTGGATGGCACGCATCCGTTTAACCCAAATCTCAGAGCACACTACACGGCTGAATACGCTAAACAAGATGACTATGCCGATGGTGATAAGCGCATTGATGCACATTATTTGCGCATAGGCGGTGGTGCGGGTTATGACAACTTCAATATGCGTATTGACCACGAAGTGCTATCCAGCAATAACAGTAAGTATGCCTTCCAAACACCTTACGGCACTAACCACTTGTTCCAGGGTTGGGTGGATAAGTTCCTCGCAACGCCAAAAGAGGGTATTAAAGACACCTTTGTGACGGCAACCTACAAGTATGACGACTTCACCTTTTTTGCCGATTACCACATTATCAAATCAGACGAAGATTTCTACACGGTGGGCAGCGGTACCAAAACTAACGGCGACAAGTACGGCAAAGAGTGGAACGTAGCGGCTACCTGGAGTATCGACAAAAACTGGATGGCAAAAGTGGAATACGGCAAATACACCGAAGATGACCATTATGCCTCAGCTAAAAATACAGTGAATAATGCTGCCGGAATTCGTGGGCGCATTCATGATACCGAGAAGTTCTGGCTGACAGGTATGTATACCTTTTAAGGTGATTTTGCAGTAGTTAGTCACGCACGCACCAAGTTGGGTAGTCGCTTGGTGCATGTGCACAACATTAAGGCGAAAAAAGCGTGATGCTGGGATGTGGTAATCGCTAACGCCTTGTTTATATATAGCAAATATTATTGGCATATTAGTTGCTGATAAGCCTCGAAATTTACACAATCAGGATTTACCCAAATGCAGAAAATGAAACTCGTCGTAATTGGTAACGGCATGGCAGGTATGCGTACCGTGGAAGAGTTGTTGAAAATCGCGCCAGATTTTTATGACATTACCGTATTTGGTGATGAGCCTTACCCCAATTACAACCGCATTATGCTCTCGCCTGTGCTGGCCAATGAGCAGACCATAGACGATATCATTTTGAATACGCGTGAATGGTACGCGGAAAACAATATTACGCTCTATACCAGTGCTCGTATCAATAAAATTGATCGTAAAAACCGTATTGTCTATGCCGAAGATGGCACAAGTGCCGAATATGACCGCTTG
>JBGAVM010000032.1:0-11723 GCA_044228125.1 Methylophilus sp. | reverse complement strand
GGCAAGCCTTCGGCCAGATTGCGACCCGTCACTTCCATCTCCAGCACTTCGGAACCCGGGAACGCGGAACCAATCTTCTTCTTGATTGCCTCGGCAGTTGGTTCGGAAATCTGCATGCCGTAGTTGCGGCGGATGTAATCGATAATCGCCTGGTCGAATTTGTCGCCGCCTACACGTTCGGATTTTGCATAGACGATACCACCCAAGGAAATCACGCCCACCTCAGTGGTACCACCACCAATATCCACCACCATGGAGCCTGTTGCTTCGGCTACCGGCATATCCGCACCAATCGCAGCTGCCATCGGCTCTTCGATCAGATACACCTGCTTGGCGCCTGCGCGTTCTGCCGACTCCTTAATCGCACGGCGTTCCACTTGGGTAGAGCCAACGGGCACACAGATAATGATGCGCGGACTGGGTGAGAACCAGCGTGACTCATGTACTTTGCGGATAAAAAACTTCAACATCTGCTCAGTCACGGTGAAATCGGCAATCACGCCATCCTTCATCGGGCGAATGGCCTGGATATTGGCAGGTGCTCGACCTAGCATGCTCTTGGCGTCCGCCCCTACGGCCAGCAGTACTTTCTTGCTGTTTGGCCCGCCTTCCTGACGAATTGCCACCACGGATGGCTCGTCCAGCACGATGCCCTTGCCACGCGAATAGATCAGCGTGTTGGCAGTGCCCAAGTCAATGGCCAAATCATTGGAAAAATAGCTGCTAATTGAACCAAACATATTGTCTTTATCCCGAGTATTTACATCATAGCGTAAAATCAAACTCGCTCTTGCCCAAGAGCTTGCTAAAATACCGCTTAAAAATCGAGGTATAATACCCGATTATGCGGTTAAAATTAAGCCGCCACGACCTTTTGTTACAAACATTTTACAAATTATTTATGTCACTCAGCATTCAAGACGTTCAACGCATTGCACATCTGGCAAGAATTGAAATCAACCCTACCGAAGCCGAAGCAACTCTGACCAAGCTGACCGGCATCATGGGTCTTATCGAACAAATGCAGGCGGTCAATACATCCGGCATTGAGCCGATGTCCCATTCGCAGGATGTCACCCAAAGATTACGCGAGGATGTGGTGACCGAAACCAATCGCCGCGCGGATTTCCAGGCCATTGCCCCGCTTGTTGAAGATGGCCTGTACCTAGTCCCTAAAGTCATCGAGTAGTCATGTCGCAAGTCATTAACAGCAGCTTAAAACAGCTCGGCCAGATGCTGGCCGCCAAATCAATCTCCAGCGTAGAACTGACGCAGGAATACCTGAGCCGCATTGATGCGCTTAACCCGAACATCAATGCCTACGTCACGCTGGATAAAGACAAAACCCTGTCACAAGCCAAGGCCGCCGATGCGCGCATTGCCGCAGGCACAGCCGAAGCGCTGACCGGCATTCCAATCGCACAAAAAGACATTTTCTGCGCCAACGGCTGGCGCACCACTTGCGGCTCGCACATGCTGGAGAATTTCATCGCACCGTATGACGCATACGTGATTAAGCAGTTCGACGCAGCTGGCGCGGTGAATCTGGGCAAAACCAATATGGACGAGTTCGCGATGGGTTCTTCCAACGAGACTTCCTATTTTGGCGGTGTCAAAAACCCGTGGGATATGACACGCGTGCCCGGCGGTAGCTCCGGCGGCTCTGCAGCGGCAGTTGCGGCGCGCTTGTGTGCAGCCGCAACCGGCACCGATACAGGCGGCTCGATTCGCCAGCCTGCATCACTCTGCGGCTTCACCGGCCTGAAACCAACGTATGGCCTAGTTTCCCGCTATGGCATGATTGCGTTTGCATCCTCACTCGACCAAGCCGGCCCAATGGCGAAATCCGCCGAAGATTGCGCGCTGATGATGAACGTGATGGCGGGCTTTGATGAAAAAGACTCCACCAGCATCAACCGCGCTAAGGAAGATTACACGCGCGACTTGAACAAGCCGCTGAACGGCCTGCGTATTGGCTTACCAAAAGAGTATTTTGCCGATGGCCTGGAAGCCAATGTGGGTGCGGTTGTGCAGGCAGCGATTGCGGAATATAAAAAGCTTGGCGCGGAGATTGTGGATATTTCGCTGCCCAACACCAAGCTTTCCATCCCGGTGTATTACGTCATCGCCCCAGCGGAAGCCAGTTCCAACCTGTCGCGTTACGATGGTGTGCGCTACGGGCATCGCGCCAAGGAATACACAGATCTGATGGACATGTACTGCAAATCCCGCGCGGAAGGTTTTGGCGCGGAGGTAAAACGCCGCATCCTGATTGGCACTTATGTGCTTTCCGCCGGTTACTACGATGCCTATTATCTCAAAGCTCAGCAGATTCGCCGCCTGATTGCGCAAGATTTCACCGAAGCATTCAAGCAATGCGACATTATCATGGGGCCAGCTGCGCCTTCCACCGCGTTCAAGATTGGCGAGAAAGTGGACGACCCTGTCGCGATGTATTTGCAGGATATTTACACGATCGCCGTGAATCTGGCCGGTTTGCCGGGCATGAGCATCCCCGCAGGCTTTAGCAACGGCCTGCCCGTGGGCTTGCAGATTATTGGCAACTACTTCGATGAAGCGCGCATGCTGAATGTCGGCCATGCGTATCAACAAGTGACAGACTGGCATACACGCATGCCAGAAGGAATTTAACATGCAGTGGGAAGTCGTCATCGGGTTGGAAACCCATGTGCAATTGCAAACCAACACCAAGCAGTTCAGCGGTGCGTCCACTGCGTTTGGCGCAGAGCCAAACACGCAAGCGTGTGAAGTGAGCATCGCGCTGCCGGGCGTGTTGCCGGTGCTGAACAAAAAATCCGTGGAATGTGCGATCAAGTTTGGCTTGGCGATTGATGCGGAGATCGCGCCACGCAGCGTGTTTGCACGTAAAAACTATTTTTACCCGGATTTGCCAAAAGGCTATCAAATCAGCCAGTACGAACTGCCAGTGGTCGGCAAGGGCAAGCTGACCATACAAATCGGCGACCAGGAAAAAGTCATCAACATCACCCGTGCGCACCTGGAAGAGGATGCGGGTAAATCCGTGCATGGCGCGGTTGAAGGCATGTCGGGCATCGACTTGAACCGTGCCGGTACGCCACTGCTAGAGATCGTAACCGAGCCGGATATGCGCAGCGCGGCCGAAGCCGTGGCTTATGCCAAAAAACTGCATGAGCTAGTACAGTGGATCGGCATTTGTGACGGCAATATGCAGGAAGGCAGTTTTCGTTGTGATGTGAACGTTTCCGTGCGACCGAAAGGCACAGATAAACTCGGCACCCGCCGCGAAATCAAGAATTTGAACTCGTTCAAGTTCATGCAGCAGGCGATTGAATATGAAACCCGCTGGCAAATCGAGACATTGGAAGATGGCGGCAAAATCGAGCAAGCGACCGTGCTGTTCAACCCCGATACTGGCGAGACTCGCGCCATGCGCAGCAAAGAAGAAGCTAACGATTATCGCTATTTCCCTGACCCAGACTTGTTGCCGCTGGAAGTGACAGAAGCGGACAAAGCCCGCGTTAAGGCGGATATGCCCGAATTGCCGCATGCCATGAAAGCCAGATTTGAAGCGGAGTTTGGGCTAACCGCTTATGATGCGGACACCCTGACCGCCAGCCTGGATATGGCCAATTATTTCATCGACACGGTTAAAGCAGGTGCGGAAACCAAACCGGCGGCCAACTGGGTGATGGGTGCGATTTCTGCAAAACTGAATGCCGAGGAAGAAACGATAGCCCAGAGCCCAATATCCGCGCGAGTTCTGGCGGCATTGCTTAAACGCATTTCTGACAACACCATATCCAATAACGCAGCAAAACAAGTGTTTGAGATGCTATGGACTGGCGAAGCTGATGTGGATGCGGTGATTGAAAAACTGGGCTTGAAACAAGTCACCGATAGCGGCGCGATTGAAGCGATTATCGACGAAGTGCTGGCCGCCAATCAGGCGATGGTGGATGAGTTCAAAGCTGGTAAGGAAAAAGCATTCAACGCGCTGGTAGGCCAGTGTATGAAGGCCAGCAAAGGCAAGGCCAACCCGGCGCAGGTGAACGAACTGCTGAAGAAAAAGCTGGGTGCCTGATTTATCTGGCTGTTGTAGCCGTAGCCGACATCGGCGTTGGCATGACCGCAGCATTTGAACTGGGCGATGCGCCCGCCTGAGCTGGCGGTGCCAGCTGTTTCAACTCCATAAAACGTGCTTTCTCATCCGCAAACCGTGTAGTGATTAATTGCATATTCTGTTTGCGGGCAGTGATTTGCCGGTCTATGCTGGCCAGTTCATTTTTCGCAATGCTGATTTCCTCAGAAACGTAAACGGGCACTGGCTTGTTGCGCTTACCAAACCCTTCAGCCGTTTTCATATTGCGCGTCAAACGGCTATTCACGCTATCTTTTTGCGAAGTAAGTGCTTGAATTGCCGCCTGATCCATCTGCAGGTAACGGTCGCGCGCCATATCAATCTCTTCCACCTTGGTATAAGAAGCCAGCAGGATGCTGTCCTTGCGCTGTTTCGCCAGCCTTTCTGCGTCCTCTTGCTCATTTTTTGGCACATTGGTGACATTCTGCTTCACCACAACGCCTTGATTGCTTATCTCGGTATTGCTGCGACCAGCCTCCTGCGCGGGCATTTTATCGCCATAATGCGTCACGCCGTGGCTATCCACCCATTTGATGATGCGCTTGGAATTGCCCGTGTTTGCTGGCGCTGCGCCTGTTTCTTTCCCAGCGGCAAACACCGTGCTGCCCGATGATAAAGCCAGTAAAACTAAAATTGTCAGAATTCGCATGGTGTCAATTTACGCCATATTGTTCACGATAACGCTGAATAGCGTGCAAATACTGTGCCATTTCCGGCGTTTCATCCAAATAAGCCAACAAATCTGCCAAATTGGCAATTGCACATACCGGAATGCCATTATCACGCTCCACCTCTTGCACGGCAGAAAGCGCGCCCGTACCTTTTTCCTGTCTATCCAGCGCAATACTCACCCCGCAAGGTATAGCCCCTTGCGCTTTAATCAGGCCGACAGATTCCCGTATGGATGTTCCGGCAGAGATCACATCATCAATAATCAGTACGCGCCCTTTTAGCGGGCTGCCCACAATCACGCCGCCCTCACCATGATCCTTGGCCTCCTTGCGGTTATAGGCGTATGGCACATTACGGCCTTCCCGCGCAAAGGCGATAGAGATACTGGCCACCAGCGTAATGCCCTTATACGCCGGACCAAATAGCATGTCGAATTCAATCCCGCTGTTTTGGATACTTTTAGCGTAAAATTCACCCAATTTGAGCAGGCTCAATCCGTCGTTGAACAAACCTGCATTAAAGAAATAAGGGCTTAAACGTCCGGCCTTGGTTTTAAACTCGCCAAATCTGAGCACTTGTTTCTCCACGGCGAAGGCGATGAATTGCTGGGCGTTGTTTTGCGCGTCTTGCATGGTACCGTTTTTCATAGAAAGTAATTGATGCGTATTATAACTGCGAATTTAAACGGCATACGTTCCGCTGCGAACAAAGGCTTTTTCACCTGGCTGGCCAAGCAGAATGCCGATGTGGTATGCCTGCAGGAAATCAAGGCGCAAATGGCTGACATGACGGCCGAGATGCTGAACCCGCATGGCTTTCACGGCTATTTCCATCTGGCAAAGAAAAAAGGCTACAGTGGTGTCGGCATCTATTGCAAAGCCAAGCCAGATGGGGTGATTGAAGGATTAGGCATGGCGGATATTGATGCCGAGGGGCGCTATATCGAATGCACTTTTGGCGACCTCAGCATCATTTCGCTTTACTTGCCCAGTGGCTCCAGCGGGGAAGAGCGCCAAGCGTTCAAGTTCGATGTAATGGGGCGCATTCTACCGCATCTGGAAGCCTCGGCTAACAGCGGGCGCGATGTGCTGATTTGTGGTGACTGGAACATTGCACACCAGGAAAAGGATTTGAAAAACTGGAAAGGCAACCGCAAGAATTCCGGCTTTTTGCCCGAAGAACGCGCCTGGCTGACACATCTATTTGACAACGTAGGCTGGGCAGATGTGTATCGGCAACTGCATCCGGAAACAACGGATGCCTGCTATACCTGGTGGAGTAATCGCGGCGCGGCTTATGAGAAAAACGTAGGCTGGCGGATAGACTACCAGATCGCCACCCCGGAACTAGCTAAAAAAGCTTTCACGTCAACCATTTACAAAGACACGCGTTTCAGCGATCATGCGCCTTTAATTATTGATTACCAATATCCGCCAAGTTGAAACGTCCTTCCGTTATTTATTCCAGACTGGCTATTCTGGTAACAGCCATTTTGTTGCAAGCTGTCCCCGTCAGCCTGTATGCGGGAGAGGGTGACTCGCCTATCAGCGACCTTTACTCAGACATCGACATGCGTCTCAGGTTGTCGGTTAAACAAAACGCAGATACCTGTGGCCTTGCATATTGTGAGGCCAACCAAGAATTTGATGCGCGTGTATCTGCTATCGGGCGCTACCTGGCCAAGGCGGCAGCTATTCTGTATCCGCAGCAAGCAACACTGATCCAGCGCATGACATTCTCCGTCACTGAAAAAAAGGATGCCGGCACGGCCTCCAACAACAAAGGAAATATCCTCGTGTTTCGCGGGGTACAGTACATGCAACTCAGCGATGATGCACTGGGATACATCATCGCCAGAGAGATGGGGCATGTGCTGGGTGGGCATCATATTACTAACACCTCTGCCAAACTCATCATTAGCGCAATCGCCAGTGTTGTGTTTCCAGCGGCGGCCATTATTGGGGCATCCAGCACCGCCGCGCAAGCCAGCACGGCCACCAGCCTGGTCACTAGCGCGGCTTCTACCGCCACTTCTATGGTAGGCGGAGAGATTGCCATGGCTAAAATGAAGCCAACTCAGCTGCAAAAAGCCGATGAGATTGCTTACCAAATTATGGAAAAAACAGATTGGGATTTGCGCTCGACAAACAACGTGCTGACTCAGGGCGATACGCCAAAAGACGCATGGATGCTGGATCTCGAGCAAAGCAGGATGCAGCTCGAGAAGGTGATCGAAGCCGAGGAAGCCTCAATAGAACTGCTACCAGAGGATATGTCACAGCAAAGCACCTTGCGGGCAGATGCCGAGATGAAGGCTCAATGACAGAACCGGAGCTGCAGGCTCTGGATTATCTCGCCGCTAGTACGGTTCTGCACAAAAATCACGGCACCGGCATCACGCTGTTCCCACTCCGGGCTTAAGGTAAATCCCTTGCTCATTGCCGCTTGCGCCAGTGGGTAAGCACCCAAGAACTGCCGCACCACATAATCATGCTGTAATATCCTGCCATTATTTTCACCGGCTTTTATTTTGCTGCTCAAACCGTTCTCGAATATAGCCACATAAACATCGGCTAGCTGGGTATCTGCCGCCACCATTTGCGCATTGACCCACAGCATGGTACCGCCATCCGCCTGCTTATTCATGCGCAATGACAAATCGGCACGCGCAGGTTGCTGCTGGCTACGATCCAGCAATGTTTGCAAACGCGTATCACCCCAACCCCTGAAATCGCGACCATTGAAAACAAATTGCGGAGTATACACAAAACCGCTGCCATTCAAGGCCGCCGTTTTACGTTGCCGCTCGCTATAAGCCGGTGTGGCAAAGCGGTCTTTCCAGCCGATGTAATCCCAATAATCCACATGAAAGGCAAGCGCGGTGAAATTAAGATTTTTGCCTTTTAGGCCGCTTAGCCATTCGTCCGCAGGTGGGCAACTGCTGCACCCTTCAGAAGTATACAGCTCGAGCAATGGCGTGGTATTGGGGCCGCTTTTTGCTGCACATTCGTTAGCGGCATAGGCCTGTGAGGCGCATAAAATAAGACCCGTGGTGATGCCTATTGGAACAGAAAAACGCATTTCGCAACTCCGTGACGGCTATAACCCTTAGTCGCAGCGCACGCGCAAAACTTACACTTTTTCTCTCCAAGGTGCCACTTTAAACAACAGCAACATGCCAGGAATCGCCAGCAAGGTACACACATAGAAAAAATTCATCCAACCCAATGACTCTACCATGCCGCCGGTAAGCGCATTGAAAACCGAGCGCGGCACAGCGGAAAGGCTGGTGAATAGCGCCAGTTGCGTGGCGGTGTAGGCAGGATTGGTTTCGCGTGCCATGTAGGCCACGTAAGCCACCGTGCCCAAGCCCACACCAAACGCCTCTGCGCCAATCACCACGGCGAGCATGCTGCGCTCAGCGGCGCCAATGCTGGGGAATGGGCCTGCATAGGCGAGCCATGCAAACCCTAAAATCGCCACCGCTTGCGCAACGCCAAATACCCATAACGCGCGGTTGATGCCGAGCTTGAGCATCCAGAGGCCACCGACAAACGCGCCGGCGATTTGCATGGCCAAGCCACTTCCTTTGGCAATCGTCCCGATGTCGGTTTTGCTGAAGCCCATATCGATGTAGAACGGCGTGGCCAGCGCGGTAGCCATACTGTCACCTAATTTATAAAGCAGAATGAACAACAGCACCATACCCGCCGCTTGCCATCCCTGGCGATGGATAAATTCCTTGAACGGTTCGACCACGCTGGCTTTCAGGGTTTTTGGCACAGAAGCAGTTTGCGGCTCGCTCACCAGCAGCGTCATCGCAATACCAGGCAACATAAACAGTGCGACAATGAAAAACACAGTTGTCCACGCCATGTGATCCGCCAGAATCAAGGCGAGCGAGCCGGGCACCAAGCCCGCAATGCGATAGGCGTTCACATGGATGCTGTTACCCAAGCCCAGTTCATTATCGCTCAAAATCTCGCGCCGGAACGCGTCAATCACAATATCCTGGCTGGCAGAAAACAGCGCAACCAATGTAGAAATAATGGCGATCGCTTTAATATCCAGCTTGGGCTGATACAAGCCATACGCGGCGATTGCGGCAAACAGCGCGACTTGCGTAATTAGCATCCAGCTGCGGCGACGCCCCAGCGGCGCAATCAGATTGTAGCGATCCATCAGCGGCGACCACAAAAACTTCCATGTATAAGGCAGTTGCATGAACGCAAACGCCGCGATGGTTTTAAGATTCAGGCCTTCGGAGCGCAGCCATGCCGGCAGCAATTGCAGCAACAGATATAACGGCAAGCCTGAGCTGAAACCAAGAAAAATGCAAGTCAGCATCTTCTTGCTCAATAGAGATTGCCAGATTCCCGGAGTGGTAGTGTTGTCCTGACCTGTCACACAGCCGCTTTCAGGCGATACATTGCGAGCGCGCCTCGTAAGTTAGGCAGCATATGCACCTCGTTACCCGCAGTAATCACCTTGCGCTGTGACACATGGATACGATGATTCAGACAAAACTCATCGAAATCCCGGATAGTACACAAGTGCACATTCGGCGTGTCGTACCACTGATACGGCAAGTCTTCCGACACAGGCATATGCCCCGCTACCGCAATCTGAATGCGGTTTCGCCAATAGCCGAAATTGGGGAATGTGACGATGGCTTCTTTACCTACACGCAACATTTCCTGCACAATCTCCTCGGTATGGTGCATCGCTTGCAGCGTCTGTGAGAGAATCACCGTATCAAACGACTGATCATCGAAACCGGACAATCCTGCCTCCAAGTCCATCTGGATCACATTGATGCCATTTCGCAGACAAGATAACCAGTTGGTATCGTCTTTTTCCACGCCATAGCCACGCACTTCCATACTATCGCGCAAAAACTGCAACAGCGCGCCATCCCCGCAACCCAAGTCCAGCACCTTGCCAGAAAAAGGTATCCAATTTGCGATTATTGCAAAATCTTGCCTAAACTTTGGGTTTAAATTTGCAGTATTGACATTATCTTGCATGGTTAAACCTCAACTCTCTGCAAGTATGCACGCAAAATGTCATGATAGTGCTTATCCGGCATCAGGAAAGCGTCGTGACCATGCGCAGCAGTTACTTCGGCGTAACTTACGCTTAATTCGTTATCCAGCAATGCCTGCACGATTTCCTTGGAGCGTTCGGGCGAGAAACGCCAATCACTGGTAAAGCTCACCACCAGAAACTTGGCTTGTGCGGATTGCAAGGCTGCACTCAAATTACTGCCAAATGCCAGCGCCGGGTCATAGTAATCCAGCGCACGTGTCATGCGCAAATAGGTATTCGCATCGAACTCACCCGCAAACTTATCCCCCTGATGACGCAAATACGACTCCATCTCGAACTCTACGTCAAAGCTGTATTTAATGTCATTCCGGAGCTTGCGTCCAAATTTCTCACCCATCACGTCGTCGCTTAAGTAGGTAATATGTCCCAGCATCCGCGCAATACGCAAACCGCGACGCGGCAAGGTCTGGTGGCTGTAATAATCGCCCGCATAAAAATCCGGATCAGTCATAATGGCCTGGCGTGCTACCTCGTTAAACGCCATATTCTGCGCGGTCAGGTTGGGCGCACTTGCTATCACCAAAGCATGCCGGACACGCGCAGGAAAGCTAATCGTCCACTCCAGCGCCTGCATACCACCCAGACTACCGCCAATGACCGCCGCCAGCTGCGAAATGCCTAAATAATCCAGCAGCCGCGCTTGTGATTGCACCCAGTCTTCCACTGTCACCACCGGGAAAGTCGCGCCCCATGGTTTGCCAGTAGCAGGGTTGATACTTGAAGGCCCGCTAGAACCGTGACAGCCACCCAGATTATTGACGCCAATCACGAAAAATTTGTTGGTATCCAGCGGCTTGCCCGGCCCAACCAGGTTATCCCACCAACCCGGGTGCTTATCAGCCTCGGCATATTTACCGGCTACATGATGTGTCCCGGAAAGTGCATGGCAAATCAACACCGCATTGGATTTATCAGCATTCAATGTGCCGTATGTTTCGTAGATTAGATCGAACTGCGGCAAGCTCTCGCCGCTTTTTAACGTAATTGGCGTATCAAAATGGGCATGCTGCGCCCGAACTATCCCGATTGAATTTACCGTACTATCGCTCATGCAAAGATTATACTATGGCTTGCAGCGATATGCTGACCGCCATGCTAGTCTGTCCGCCTGGCAAGCGTTACGCGCGCAATTCCCGCCAGATCATACTTATAGGCAACTTCCGCAAATCCAGCCTCTCGCATTAAATTCGCCACTGCGCGCGCCTGATTGTACCCATGCTCCAGCATCAACCAACCTTCTGGATTCAAAAAATCTTTAGCTCGATCAATGATAGCGCGCAAATCATTCAGCCCATCTTTCCCTGCCGTCAATGCTGTTATTGGCTCAAAACGTAAGTCTGCCTGCTGCAAGTGCGGATCATTTTCTTCGATATATGGCGGATTACTCACTATCACATCAAACAACTCCCCTTTTAACGCATCGAACCAGTTACTTCGCAAAAAAGAGATGTTATTGATATTCAGCATTTGCGCATTCTCATGCGCTACATTTAATGCTCTTTCGGATGCATCTACCGCAAGCACATGCGCCTGCGGCCGATGCTTTGCAATCGCCAATGCAATTGCACCGGAACCAGTTCCAAGATCCAACACCTTTAACACGTCATTCCCGCGTAGGCGGGAATCCAGAGGTTTTTGGTCTTTTGTAGAATTCAAACTGGATGGCCGTACCTCGAAACTCCGCTGCGCTATGTTTTCCCGCCTACGCGGGAATGACAGTTCGGAAGAAATCTTCTGCAAAGCCGCCTCGACTAATGTTTCGGTATCCGCGCGCGGAATCAACGTATCCGGCGTCACTTTC
>JBGAVM010000009.1:0-90881 GCA_044228125.1 Methylophilus sp. | reverse complement strand
GTAATTTGCCCGCCTATCCACAGCATGGTGGTAGTGACATCCCCAAGTGGCGACCAGGCGCCGCCTGCGTTAGCGGCGATGACAATAATACCGGCAAAAAACAAACGGTCTTCTTTTTTACCCAGTAGTTTTCTGACGACAGAAATCATGACAATGGTGGTGGTCAGGTTGTCGAGCACGGCGCTTAAAAAGAAGGTCACAAATCCGACCAGCCAAAGCAACGTGGTCATGCTAGTGGTTTTGATTTTTTCCGTGATGACATCAAAGCCGTCGTGCGCATCAATCACTTCCACAATCGTCATAGCACCCATTAAAAAGAAAATGATTTGCGCGGTGCCGGAAACGGTTTCATTCAATGCCTCAGTGGCATGACTACTACTGAGCGCATAAATCGTCCATAACAAGCCCGCACCAATTAGCGCAGGTGCACTTTTATTGATATTGAGTGGATGCTCAAATGCGATTGCCGCGTAGCACAATACAAAAATGATAATCAGTAAAACATCCATCTTGTTAGTTGGTTTCTACGTTTTCAGATATTTGCCGAATCAGTTGAAACAGCTCGCGGCTGCTTTTGGGTGGCTTGTTGGCGGCATATTCTTTTTGCGCGTTGCGTATCAGCGTGCGCAGTTGCTGGCTATCGGCATGTGGATATTGCACCAGAAAGTCGGAAACAGCCTGCGCGTCTTTCAACAGACGCTCGCGCCAGCGCTCCAGCGCATGAAAACGCGCGTTTTCCTCGTTGTGCTTGCCTTCCCAGCGCGCGAGTTGATCCACGATGGGCGCCACATCAATGTCGCGCATCAGGCGGCCAATGTATTGCATTTGCCTGCGTATCGCGCCATTGGCTGTAATGCGCTTGGCCTCGGCAACCGCATCCAGCAAGGCTTCTGGCAGATCGAGTTTGGCCAGTTTCTCTTTAGGCAGCTCTACCAGCTTCTTGCCAACGGCTTGTTGCGATTCCGCCTCGCGCTTGAGCTGGCTTTTGCTCGGGCCATCGTAAACGGTGGGTTCTGAATTTTTATCGGGTGTTTGCATGCGTTTTCCTGTAGCGCAGGTATGATAACAGCTTTGAGTTTAAGCATAAATCGGAATGGAACTGGAAACCTTAAAACAACTGACGCAGGACGTGTTGAAAATCGCCAAACAAAAAGGCGCCAGCAGTGCGGAAACCGAAATCAGTTTCGGCACTGGGCAGAACGTATCGGTGCGCATGGGTGAGTTGGAGAATATCGAGTACAACCGCGACAAAGGCGTTTCGGTCACGGTGTATTTTGGCCAGCGCAAAGGCTTTGCCAGTAGTTCCGACCTAAGTCCGCAAGCGCTGCAGGACACGGTGGAAGCCGCTTGCAACATTGCACAATACACGGCGGAAGATGCCTTTTGCGGGCTGGCAGATGTGGCATTGATGGCGAAAGATATGCCGGATCTGGATTTACATCATCCCTGGAATATCAGTGTGGATGAGGCAGCGGAGCTGGCTAAGCGTTGCGAAGCCGCCGCCATGCTGGTGGATAAGCGCATCACCAACTCGGAAGGCGCCAGCGTTTACAACAGCGATGGCGTGTTTGCCTATGCCAACTCGCATGGTTTTGTCGGCGGCTATCCCAGCACGCGCCACAGCATTAGCGCCTCGGTGATTGCCGAGGCGGGCGAGACGATGCAGCGCGATTACTGGTACACCAACGCGCGCGATGCAGCGGATATGGAGTCGCCGGAGTCCGTGGGCAGGCGAGCCGGGGAGCGCACCGCAAGGCGGCTGGATGTACGCTCTATCAAGACTGGGCAGTATCCGGTGCTGTTCGAGGCATCTCTGGCTTCCGGCCTTATCGGTACGTTGATGAGCGCGATTTCCGGTGGCAACCTGTATCGCAAATCTTCGTTCTTGCTGGATAGCTTGGGCACGCAAATCGCTTCCAGCCTATTGAATATCCAGGAATTACCGCATCTGAAAAAAGGCACCGCCAGCAGCGCTTTTGACAACGAAGGCGTGGCGACGCGCGACCGTGTGTTGGTGCAGAATGGCGTGTTAAAAGGTTATATGCTGGGCAGTTATTCTGCACGCAAGCTGGGCATGCAAAGTACGGGCAACGCGGGCGGCGCGCACAACTTAATCGTGGCAAGCACCGGTGAGGATTTTGACGCGCTACTGAAAAAAATGGGTACCGGCTTGCTGGTGACAGAGGTGCTGGGGCATGGCTTGAACATGGTGACTGGCGACTATTCACGCGGCGCAGCGGGCTTTTGGGTGCAGAACGGCGAGATTGAGCATGCGGTGGAGGAGATCACGATTGCCAGCAACATGAAGGATATGTTGAAGCAAATCGTAGCAATTGGCTCGGATGTCATCCCGAATGTGGCACGACGAACTGGCTCGATATTGATAGAACACATGACAGTGGCGGCCAGCCAATAAAAAAGCCCCGAATCGGGGCTTTTTTATTTCAGTGCAGTTTTTTTATTTGGCTTGCTCTGGCATTTCCTCGTCTGCCGGTTCAAAACCGTCATCCGCCGGTTTGATGTTCTCTGCTACACCATCTGCTACCAGGTTGGCACGGCGTTGTAGGTAAGCATCGCGCATAAAGGCGTATGGATCCAGCGCCGCATTGTCCACAAAGTCCTTCGCATCCAGCAGTTCGGTACGTCTGTCGAGGAACTGACCGGCACGCAGTTGGTTATGCAGGCGGATTTCACCGATATTATGCGTATAGGTGATCGGATCAGTTGTGACGGTGTCGAACACCAGGCCGGTTGTGTCACGTACGGTGCTTGGGCCCAGGAAAGGTAACACCAGATAAGGGCCGTTACCTACGCCCCAGTAACCCAAGGTTTGACCAAAATCTTCCTTGTGTACAGGTACATTATCCATGCCAGCGACATCAATAAAACCAGCCAAGCCAAAAGTGGAGTTGATCACAAAGCGGCCGGCCTCTGAAAACGCATTGGCAAATTTGAACTGTAACAGGTTATTCAATACCGATGTAATCGAGTACAGGTTGTTGAAGAAGTTGTTGAAGCCTTTGCGCACCGGGGTGGGGGCGACATTTTTATACGCGGTTGCCACAGGCTTGAAGAACGCGCGGTCAGTCACATCATTGAATTTGTAGACGCCACGGTTTACACCCTCAAGCGGGTCTTGGTTGCTTGTGCTGGCGCAACCAGTCACCAACACAGCGCTGGTGATAATCACTAATAATTTTAATTTTTTAAATATCATATTGTTTCTAATTGAAAGTTCCCCTGTGATGTCGCATTATCGCTGAGCTATCCAGTGATGTCCATATTTGTTTAAAACAAGGTTTCATCAAGCAAGTATTGTGGTGTGATTGCAACAACTCCTTGCTTAGGGCAGATACCTTGGTTTAATGGATAACCCAGCAATATCTATGCCGCTATCTGAATGATTAATTGGATATAATTTAACTTATTGAAATATAATAAAAAATATTTATTTTTGCAATGTTGAAAATCGTAGTATTTTTACTTTAATGTGATCGGCTTGTCGGAATTATTGGTAGTATTGTGACGATGTTTGTCATTAGATGTAATGGCTATGGAAATTTCCCATTGCTAAGGACGAGCGCTGTTTGTGGCTTGCTTTCTGAATTTGGCATAGTCAAACCGATCTTTTAGCTGTAATGCCATCAGCATGGACTCCTCGTCGCCATTAGCGAATATTCGGGCGCAGATCTCGGCGCGGTAAGCGGGGTCGCTCCCCAGTTTCCGGCTATCAATATGCCCCACGAACTTGCGGGCGCGCACAGAAAATCGCGCAAGTAACAGTAATGCTTCTTTATTCATTTATCCCCAGCCAAATCTTGTTGTTGTAATTGAAATAGCCCATTAAACATTGCAGGCATGTGTATTTGTACAAATAGCATGCCATGCCGATATAACCTCAATAACGGTTAGAAACTGCTTTTATTGAGGTGGTTTTGAGGGTTTTTCTTGCTTTGAGGGAAGGATGATGCAGAATCGGCAACAAGGATGTCAGAAAAATGGCAGTGACAGCAGGTTATTCGCGGTGATAAGGATGGCCTTGAATGACCGTGTGGGCGCGGTAAAGCTGCTCGCACAGCAATACGCGCACAAAGGCATGAGGGAGGGTGAGTTTGGAAAGGCCCCACAGCCAATCTGCGCGCTGTTTCAGGCTGGCGTGCAGGCCATCCGCTCCACCAATTACGATGCTGACATCGCGCCCCAGCGTTTGCCAGGATTTCAGCTTTTCGGCCAGTTGTAGCGTGGAGACTTCCTGCCCGCGCTCGTCACAAGCGATCAGAAAATCTTTACCCACCGCTTCCAGAATACGTTTGGCCTCGGCTTCTTGCACGGCCTCGCTTTTGATGTCGCTGCGTTTGTCCGGTTTGATTTCGATGATATCGATTTGCAGCTCGCGCGGCATGCGCTTGGTATATTCCGCGCAGGCATCAGTCACCCAGCCGGGCATTTTATGGCCGACCGAGATGATGCGCAATTTCATGGAAGTGAGTGTTTAAGCCGCTTTTGTGCCAGTGCGGCGGGTTTCGCCCTGTGTCCAGAGCTGTTCCAGATTGTAGTAGGCGCGGGTAGCAGGCACCATGACATGGACAATCACATCGCCCAAGTCCACCAGCACCCATTCGCCTTCTTTTTCGCCTTCGATACCGCGTGTGTCAACGCCTTTTTCTTTCAGCTTCTCGCACACATTGTCAGCCAGCGCCTTGGTTTGGCGGCTGGAGTTGCCGCTGCACACAATCATGTAACTGGTCAGGCTGGTCATGTTGCGTACATCCAGTACGCTGATGTCAAAGCCCTTGACGTCTTCCAGCGCACTCACAACGGCGTCCTTGATTTCATCAGGACTTATAACAGCGTCCCGAATGGCTTCCGGGCTCATTGCCGCGCCTATAACTTGTTCTAAACTCATAAATTATGCTGCCTGGACAGGGATTTCACGTTTGGCGTGCAAAATGCGGTTCTGGGTATCTACATACACCAGTTGCGGTGCGTATTTTTCCAGCTCCAGCTCGCTGTAATTAGCGTAGCTGGCGATGATGATGATGTCTTTGGGGTGCGCTTTGTGGGCGGCAGCGCCGTTGACGGAAATGATGCCGGAATTACGCTCGGCGCGAATCGCATAAGTGCTGAAGCGCTCGCCATTGGTCACGTTGTAGATGCTAATCTGCTCGTACTCGCGGATATTGGCGGCTTCCAGCAACGCCTCGTCGATGGCACAACTGCCTTCGTAATGCAGCTCGCTATGCGTCACGTGGACGCGGTGGAGCTTGGACTTTAACATCGTTCTTTGCATGCGGTGTCGCCAATATCGTTAAAAGGGATGCAATTATAAAGTTATCAACAGCTTAGCGCAAAAAATATTTTGTATCAAAGTGTTTTTCATTGCGCACAGTATCGGCCTGGAAGCCGCATCCAGGCTGGCTCACAGGGCAATGCTACAGATAATGAACGCATGAGCGCACGTAAGGATTACTTTAACCGGATTTCGAGATTATCGATCAAGCGCGTGTTGCCCAGCTTGGCCGCGCCCAGCACCACCAAGTGTTTGTCGTCTGGTTGGGGTGCGGATAAATCTGCAGCGCTACGCACCGCAATGTAATCCACCAGCCAGCCTTTTGTGCGCAGCGCCTTTTCGGCATCGGCCTGCAAGCCAGTAAAATCGCGGCTTCCAGAGGATATGTTGTGTAGGACATCGCGTAGCGCCTGATTGAGTTCAATCGCTTTTTTGCGCTCTTCCGCACTCAAATAACCGTTGCGGCTGCTCATGGCCAGGCCGTCGGCTTCGCGCGTGGTTTCGGCAGCGATAATCTCGATAGGCAAGTTGAACTGCTTCACCAGCGCTTTAATCACCAACAGTTGCTGAAAATCCTTTTTGCCGAACACGGCGACATCAGGCTGCACAATATTAAAGAGTTTTGCGACCACCGTGGCCACGCCCGCAAAGTGGCCGGGGCGGCTTGCGCCGCAGAGTGTATCGGCCAAGGGCGGCGGGGTAATCGTCATCGTCTGGTGGAGACTTTTACCATCAAAGTCGGGATACATTTCTTCTACAGCTGGCGCAAACACGATGTCCGCGCCAGCCGCCTGTAATTTCTCGCAATCGGCCTGCAAAGTGCGCGGGTATTTGCCAAAATCCTCATTCGCGCCAAACTGCAACGGGTTCACAAAAATGCTCACTACCACCGTCTTAGTATGCTGCTTGGCGATTTCCACCAGGCCGATATGCCCGGCATGCAGATTGCCCATGGTCGGCACAAATGCTACATTTTTCTGCGAGGATTTTTGACTGCCCTGCAAGGCAAGCTGTGTGCGGAGTTCGGCGATGGTGTGAATGAGTTGCATAACAGCTTATTTTTCTTTGCATTGATTCAAATATTCGGATGACACATCCGTGACATATCGGTAGGAATCAAGTATCTGAAAGAAGGTCTCTTGTGATGTATCAAATGCGGCTTTGTTACGCGCATTTAGGACAAGAAAGTTAATGACATTTTCTTCATCCAGGTAACCTATCATTTCATAATTGTTCCAGCTGTCACCGCTAAATTTGGTGATAGTCGCCGAAGCTCCATTGTTGAGTTTATAAGTAGTTTTTTCTTCCAATTTATAATTGGGGTGACCATTGGAGTGATAGTCGTTTAATGTATATTCGATTTGTTGGTCTATGGTTTTAACTGCGCCGATTTTAGGACGGGTACGCACATAAAGCATCACATCGCCTTTCCCCCACTCTGTGCCTACTGGGTAAAATACCAATCCTATTCTGAATTTGGCGCCGGATTCGGAATCGATAATCCAGCCTTTAGGGGCGGTCATAGAAAAGGCGTGTCCTTGGTTTCTGACAATTCCACAAGCGCCGCCCAACTTTTCAGCGTGGCTAGGTAAAGAGACGCTGTATAATCCCAACAATAAAAGCAGGCTCAAGATTTTCTTCATCATTTACCTCGCGGTTAATAACTGTGCTCGGGTGAGGGGAAAGTCTGGTTTTTCACGGCGGCGACATAATTTGCAACCGCTTGTTGCACGCTGTTGGTTTCCTGCAAGAAGTTTTTGGCAAAGCGCGGCGCTTTGTAATCTTCCGGCTTTTTACTGGCGGGGCCGTTGTAGACGCCCAATAAATCTTGCAGCACCAGTACTTGTCCGCTGCAATCCACACCCGCGCCAATGCCGATGGTGGGCGCGATGGCGGTGACTTGTTTGGCCAGCGCGGCGGGTACCATTTCCAGCAGCACCAGACTGGCGCCCGCGTCTTTCATGGCTTGCGCGTCGTTTAAAATCTGTTGTGCCGATTCCGGCGTTTTGCCTTGAATCTTGTAGCCGCCTAGTTTCTCCACCGATTGTGGCGTAAAGCCCAGGTGCGCGCACATTGGAATGCCGTGCTCAACCAGGTGGCGCGCGGTTTCCACTAGTTTGCCACCACCTTCGAACTTGACCATGTGCGCACCGGCTTCGATGAGTAGTTGTGCGTTTTCCAGCGCCAGTGCTTTGCCGAATTCATAGGTGTTGACGGGCATGTCGGCCAGAATCAAGGTGTCGGGCGCGCCTGCGGCCACGCATTTAACGTGGTAAACCATTTGTTCCATGGTGACGTGCAGCGTGTTTTCCGCGCCTTGCAGCACCATGCCCAGCGAATCGCCTACCAGCAGCACATCTACGCCCGCCAATTCCATCAGTTTGGCGAAAGTGGCATCATAGCAGGTGAGCATGGCGATTTTCTCGCCATGGGCAATGGATTCATTGAGTTTTCTTATGCAGGGATTCAATCTTTCATGCCTCAAAAATAGGTCGAACGCCCAGTTTTTTCACGGTTTTGTGAAATTTGCCGTAGGCAGAGTGCTTCAGGTTGACGATATGTACCGCAACCGGATACTCGTGCGTGGCCAAGTTGTCCAGAATAGTATCGCTTTTGTCAGTCAGGGTTAACGTTTTTGCTTCAAAGCCGATAATATAGGCGCGCTGTGTCGGATCGGATTTGATCAGGCGGCGCAACAGGTAGACCTTTTTAATGTGCTTTGTATTGCTACACACCAGTTGGGAAATGGCAGCTTCCTCTTCTGCATTCAGGTCGTGTTGCGTAAGGTCGTCGTCTGGCGAAATGTTTCCGACTTCCGCTGCGATCTGATTGAGAAAGTCGTTACGCTCGTTCCAGCGATCCAGGTAGTTTTGCGCCTTGATTTTGTCCTTGTCCAGATAAAAACGCCACGCCTCCTCGCAACAGGAAAGTGTTGCTTCTTTTTCGCTGGACATAACATATTCGAGATCTTCTATGCCCGCCTCGTTATCTTCTTCCAGTAATAAAACACCGCGGCGGTAACGTGCGCGCAAATGCTGTGGATACTGTACCAGAAAAGCTTGCACCATAGGTAGCATAGGCGTTTGCGGCGCCAGCTCTTCTGTTAGCACAATCTTGTCCCAGGCTTCCTGTTCGTCAAGTTCGGGCTTGGCTTCCAGTTCGGCAAATGTTTGTTTGCGCTCTTTCAGGTAAGTATGGCGCTCATGCCAGCGCTGCGATACGTTCTTTTTCCACTCGGTATCCAGCTGGTCGCTCAACTTTTTTAGCGAGTCTCCGAGCAACACTTCGGCAGCACTGTGTGCCGGAGGGGCGAGACTGGCAATCAGGGTTTGTTGCAAGTCCACGCCGATCGCCTGCAGGCGATCCGAGATCGCTGGGTGTGTATCGTGGTGGTCGGTTTTGACTTTACCAGCCTTTTCCAGATACATGGCACGCTTTGTGTCATCCAGCTGCGTGCGCAGCGAGTTGGCCCAGAACTCACTCTTACGCGGCAACGGTTCAGCATGCTGGCCTGCCATCTTGTCCACGGCCAGCCAGAATTCATTGTGTTCAAACTGCGCGGCGACATTGATGCGCATCAGCGCATTGGCTGTGTGTTTTGCGCCAACCAGCTCTACCGAGTTCTGGTCGGCCACGTATTCGTTCTGCCGCGCAAACACGAAAGTGTAAGCGTTGAAATAAGGCGCATACCAGCGGAACAGCTTTGCCACCAGCTGGGAGCCCCAGTCCTGCCAGCCTTCGGAGATATCCTGTAATCGGCCCCAGGTGGAGCGCAGGCGGTAAATAAATCCGCCCAGTCTGCTATGGTGTCCGGACAAGTGGCCGTATTCATGCGCAATGACCGCAAGGGTTTCCTCCTCGCTGGTGGCTTGCATCAACGGCAGCCCCAGAATCAGGTAATTACGTTCCCAGCCGAACAGGCCCAGTTTGGGATGCTGCACAATGGCGGCATTGACTTCATCGGTCATCAATACATGATGGATGGGTGGACCATGCATCTTTTTGCGTAGCGCCTTGATACGGCTGAACAGTCTGGGGGCGTCTTTTGCGGTAATTTCGTGCCCAACGGGCGCCGGAAAGCGGGCAAACAACATCTGGATCGAAGCTTTGATCATATACCAGGCTGGAATGAGCAGCAAAATAATCAGCTTACCCAGTTTGAGCAAAAAGAAAGCCGCTTTCCCCTTGGTAATGAGGGTAAGCCAGACCACGCCTGCGAGTAAAAGTAATGGCGAGAGTGCTATCAGTATGGCGACAACCAATACGACAAAGCCCAATAGAGCCACTGCGATGACTTTGTTGAGGTAGGTGCGGGGATCTTGTTGCGCTTTTTGTTCCAGAGAGGTGATTAGCGAATCATATTTTTGTAAATCCATGCGCGCCCCTCTTATGAACTATTCAAAATTCGGGTTGAAATACTCACGGCTGCTTTTGATCTGGCCAATCCTGTCAATCAGCAGATTAAGCGCTTCTGTGTCCTTGATGATATTGAGTTTTTCGTTGTTGACGATAAGCAAAGGAGACACGTCATACTGGTGGAAATACTCACTGTAGGCATCGGACAAGCGTTCCAGATACTCGCGCGGGATGTCCTGTTCATAGCTGATGTTGCGCTCCTCGATGCGCCCGGCCAGTTCGTCCACTGGTGTCTGCAGGTACACTACCAGATCCGGCTTGGGAGATTTCAGCTGCAGATGCGTGTAAATCTGGTGATACAGCGCGTACTCTTCATCGTCTAGATTCAGCCGGGCGAAAATCGGGTCTTTTTCCAGAAAGAAATCTGCTACCGTGGGTTTGTTGAACATATCACGTTGATTCAGCTCACTTATTTGCCCGCTGCGCTGAAACAGGAAGAACAGTTGTGTGGGCAACGCGTAGCGCTGGGCATCCTGATAGAAGCGCGGTAGAAAAGGGTTGACCTCTGCCTTTTCACTCAGCAAGTGTGCCTGGAATTTGTCAGCTAGCATACTAGCCAAGGTGCTCTTCCCGCTGCCGATGGGGCCTTCGATGACGATGTAAGGGAAGCGTTCAAATATATTCATAAAGTTTAATGCCTGAAACGTCTAGCTTTTCGAGTAATTCTACAACACTCCCGCGTTTGGCGATGTGTAAATCCGATACGATTTCAGCCAATGGCAACATGACAAAGCTGCGTTCGCACATGCGCGGATGCGGCAAGGTGAGTTTTACCGTCTGCATTTCCAAATCATCATACAGCAGCAAGTCCAGATCCAGCACGCGCGGCGCGTTGGGGAAAGGCCGTTCGCGCCCAACCTGTTGTTCTATTTCCAACAACGCATCCAAAAGCGCTATGGCAGACAGTTCCGTTCGCACCTGTGCAACCGCGTTGATGAAGTCAGGTTGGTTGTCATAACCTACCGGCGTGCTTTGATACAGGCTAGAACGTTTGACCAGCCTGGTTTTCGGTAATTTTTCGATGGCCTGGAAGCCGCGTAGAATCTGGCTCGCAGGGCTGTCAAGATTGCCCGGGAGATTGCTGCCCAGCGCGACAAAAGCATTATGCATGGTCTGGTGCGGCGGCAGGTTTGCGTTTGCGACGACGACGTTTCTTGGGCGCAGCACTGTCCGGCAGTAGCATCTGTGTGCGGCGCTCGGTGCCGGCATCGGCGAACTCCGTCCACCAGTCACCGATTTCTACGGGAATCTCGCCGGATTCGCAGCGCAGCAGCAGGAAATCATAGCCAGCACGATAACGCGGATGTGCCACTAGACTATAAGGGCGCTTGCCTGCGCGTTGCTCAAAGCGCGGTTGCATTGCCCAGATCTCTTTCATGGTGGCAACGTAGCGGCTATGGATGGCTAACTTTTCCGCTTGTATATCAATCACTTGATTCATCGCTAGGTGCAGGGCAGGAATCGGGTGTTCACCTTCATCCATGAATTTTTTCCAGGCCACTAGCACTTCATGCCACAGCAGGCTGGCGAATAAAAAGCTCGGGTTGGAAGATTTGCCCGATTCAATGCGCCTGTCAGTATTTTCCAGCGCCAGCATCACAAACTTTTCGCCCAGCGGTTGCTCCAGCACCACGTCTAACAAAGGCAACAGGCCATGGTGCAGATGTTGCGCGCGCAGGGTGTTGATACTTTCCATTGCATGGCCGGAGAGGAACAGTTTCAGCATCTCATCAAACAGGCGGCTGGGCGAAACTTCCTGCAGCAAATCTACTAATTTGGCGATGGGTTTTTGCGTGGCGGTTTCTATCTTTAATCCAAGTTTGGCAGAGAGCCGCACCGCACGCAGCAATCGCACGGGATCTTCGCGGTAACGCGTTTCTGGATCGCCGATAATGCGTAAGAGATTGGCCTTGATGTCGGCAACGCCATCGTGGAAGTCCAAGACTTCTTCCTTGGCGGGGTCGTAATAAAGTGCATTGGCGGTAAAGTCGCGCCGTGCCGCGTCTTCCTCGATGCTGCCAAAGATATTGTCGCGGATAATGCGGCCGGAGTCGCTTACGGCGGCATCGTCGGCGCTGCTTTCGCCTTGGTGGTGACCGCGAAAAGTGGTGACTTCGATGGTCTCGCTGCCCCACATGACATGTACGATACGAAACCGGCGGCCGATGACGCGACTGCGGCGGAATGTCTGGTTGACCTGCTCGGGTGTGGCGTTGGTAGCGACATCGAAATCCTTGGGCTTGAATCCCATCAGCAAATCGCGCACAGCGCCGCCCACCACATAGGCCTCGAACCCCGCTTTATGCAATCCTTCGCAGGTTTTGATCGCGGCGGAACTGATCTGGCTCTTGCGGATACCGTGGGACTTGCGCGGAATGCGTAGTGCTTGGTGAGTGGAGGTGGGTTTTTTTGTGGATTTAAAAACGCGCTGTAGCAGTTTTTTAATCATGTGCGCTGTATTAGGTTAGAAAAATACCAAGGTTCGAGCCACATTATAACCGAGCGCACGGCTATCTGACTAATTTTAATGGGTGCGATTGAATAGCAGCATGCCAGCAACCATGCTGAGCGTGAAAATCACCGGCTGTATCTCGCCAGCCAGCAGCGAAGCCAGTGCCGGGCCCGGGCAATAGCCTGCCAGCCCCCAGCCGATGCCAAACAAGGCTGCGCCTGCCAGCAGCGGGCGATCGATGTGCTGGCCGGTCGGCAAATGGGCGGTTTCTCCCAGCAGGGTTTTGTGGGTCTGTTTCACATGACGGAACGCAAAAAATCCCACCAGCACGGCGCCGGCCATCACCAGCCCCAGTGAAGGGTCCCATTGTCCGGTGACATCCAGGAAGCCAATTACTTTGGCTGGGTTGGTCATGCCGGAAACGATTAACCCCAAGCCAAACATCAAACCGGAAATAAAGCTCAGCAGCAGTGTCATAGGTGGCGTACAAGATAAACGGTGATTATGCCGCTGGAGATGAATGTCAGCGTAGCAGCTATTGAGCGCCTGGAAAGGCGGGCGATTCCGCAGACGCCGTGCCCACTGGTACAGCCGGAGCCTAGTCGTGAACCATAACCTACCAGTAGCCCCGCCAGGATAATCCCCCAAGTGCTGGTGTGTATTTCCACTGCAGGCAATGCGAGAAACAAGCCGTAAGCCCAGGGTGAGACGATCAGCCCGATCAGGAAAAAGAGCCGCCACTGGTTCTGTCTGGTTTCCGAGAATCGCAGCGCCCCGCCCAGAATGCCACTGATACCGGCAATCCGGCCATTGAACAGAATCAGCATGGCGGCGGCAAGACCGATCAGGATGCCGCCCAAAAAGGCAGACACGGGCGTGAAATGTGCAAAATCAATCTGCATATCAATTCCTATTTGCCAGGATTTCGCCACAATACATCGTTAACACCGGCGTACTTGTTGAGTACGCGGCATAGCACGAACAACATATCCGACAACCTGTTAATGTACTGCAAAATACATGGGTTGAGGGATTCTTTTTCATCCAATGCGTAAATAGCACGTTCAGCACGCCGGCATACGGTGCGAGCCAGATGGCAATAAGCGGCTGCGCGACTACCGCCAGGCAGGATAAACTCCTTCAAAGGCGCCAGATCGTCGTTCCAGATGTCCAGTTGAGCCTCCAGCGCGGCGACGCGTTCCGGCTTTACCAATGTGTAACCTGGCATGCAGAGTTCACCTCCCATGTCAAATAGGTCATGCTGGATGGTCTCGATCACCGCATGGATACTGGCTTCTAGAGGCTCGGTTTGCAGAATGCCGAGCACGGCATTCAACTCGTCCACATCCCCCAAGGCATTTACCCGCAGACTGTTTTTGGCAATGCGCGAACCATCGCCTAAACCAGTCGTGCCGTCGTCGCCGGTGCGTGTGTAGATTTTACTTAGTCGATTGCCCAATTAAATTTCCTCTATAATTCAGCCATTATAAATGATGCAATCTAACATCACATGAGTTCTCAATCTCCTGGTCAAAATCCGGTTGGCGTATTCGATTCCGGCGTGGGCGGCCTGTCCGTACTCAAGCATATTCATGCTTTGCTGCCGCACGAGAGCCTGATTTACGTGGCGGATAGCGCCAATGCGCCTTATGGTGGCAAAGCGCCGGAGGAAATTACCGGGCGCTGCCTGGCGCTCACAGATTTTTTGCTTGCACATGGTGCCAAAGCTATCGTGGTTGCTTGCAATACAGCCACAGCGGCTGGGATCGACCGTTTGCGCCAAGAATATCCTACGCTACCTATCATCGGCATGGAGCCTGCGGTCAAACCTGCAGCAGCTGTCAGCAAGAATGGCATTATTGGCGTGCTGGCAACGGTTGGCACGCTCAAAAGCGCGCAGTTTGCGGCTTTGCTGGAGAATTACGGGCGCAATGTCAAAGTGGTCACACAGGGTTGTGTCGGCTTGGTGGAGTGTATCGAACGTGGTGAACTGGATGGCTCTGAAACACGCGCTTTGTTACAAAAGTATCTTAAACCGTTGCTGGATGAAGGCGCAGACACGATTGTGCTGGGGTGTACGCATTACCCATTCGTAAAACCGCTGATTCAGGAATTGGTCGGGAACGACGTCACCTTGGTAGATACAGGGGCTGCCGTGGCAAAGCGCTTGCAGAGCCTGCTTGCAGAACACGATTTATTGAATGCCGCAGAAGAAAAAGGCAAAGTCGAGTTTTGGACGAATAGCCCGCAGCCGGATGCGATGGAGGTGATTCGGCATTTGTGGAGCAATTAAGCTGAGTCTAACAACAATCAGCAATAGAATTATTTTGGTTTAACGCATTCTACATACATTCTTATTTCGGGCGGATTTTGTGAACCCACTAATCTTCTAGCGTCAGCGGGCACTTTTGCTGAAGTACAGAGTTGTCTTTTAACTACTTCATTTTCAGCAAAGGTAGAGGCTGCTGAGATTGCAGTTTCCCCAGTCAAAGTGTTACTGGCAATTAAAGGCTCTATAATTTTGTGATATTTCATATCACCAATACGAACTTTGTACCCGTCAAAATTCGCCCCGTCAACTTTTACCCACCCACAAGATGAGTTAGGGCTAGGATACGTGTCGCAAGGTACATATTTGACTGGTTCTATAATTACGTAGTCACTGTTTGGAGCAATTGAAGCACACGACTGTATTGTGAAAACAATTGGGATGTACAGAATGTGATTCAGAAAGATTGAATTAGTGGTGCCCAATCACTTCGCCAGCTTTGAGTTTGTATTGGGTGCCGCAATAGGGGCATGCGGCATGGCCTGTCAAAGCGATATCCAGAAATACACGCGGATGAGAGCACCAAAGCGCCACTGCATCTGTTGGGCAGTGTAGCGGCAGGTCTTTGGCGGTGACTTCGATTTCTTTGGTGTTGGCCATTTTATATCACCCAGATTAGGCAACTAACGTCAGCCAGTGTTGATGTTTCGCGGATTTGCCTTTGACAACATCGAAGTACAGGCTTTGCAGTTTTTCAGTGATCGGGCCGCGTACGCCTGCGCCAATCGCACGGTTGTCCAGCTCGCGGATTGGCGTGACTTCTGCAGCGGTGCCAGTGAAGAAGGCTTCATCTGCACCATACACTTCATCGCGGGTGATGCGCTTCTCAATCACTTCAATGCCCAATTCGCCTGCCAGCTGTACGATGGTGTCACGGGTAATACCTTCCAGCGCGCTGGTGAGGTCAGGCGTGTAGAGCTTGCCTTTGCGAACGATAAAAATGTTTTCGCCGGAGCCTTCTGCAACAAAACCGTCTACATCCAGCAGCAATGCTTCGTGGTAGCCGTCTTGCGCGGCTTCCTGATGCGCCAAAATGCTATTCATGTAGTTGCCGTTGGCTTTAGCCTTGCACATGGTGATGTTCACGTGGTGGCGCGCAAAGGAGGACGTTTTAACGCGAATACCTTTGGTAATCGCCTCATCGCCCATGTAGGCACCCCATGTCCATGCGGCACAGACCACATGTGTGCTCAATGTTTTGGCGGCAATGCCCATCGCCTCAGCACCGTAAAACGCCATCGGGCGAATGTAAGCGCTTTCCAGCTTGTTTTCACGCACGGCGGCACATTGCGCCTCGTTGATTGTCGCTTTGTCGAAAGGCATTTTCATGCCCAGAATGTGCGCACTGCGGAACAGGCGGTCGGTATGATCCTGCAAGCGGAAAATCGCGGTGCCTTTGTCTGTTTTGTATGCGCGGACGCCTTCAAACACGCCCATGCCATAGTGCAAGGTGTGGGTAAGGACGTGGGTGGTGGCCTCGCGCCAAGGTACGAGCTTGCCGTCGTACCAGATTAAACCGTCGCGATCTGCCATTGTTGCGGGAGCTGCCATACAAAACTTTCCAAATTCAATGTGTTAACGCAAGGTGTGGGTAAGGACGTGGGTGGTGGCCTCGCGCCAAGGTACGAGCTTGCCGTCGTACCAGATTAAACCGTCGCGATCTGCCATTGTTGCGGGAGCTGCCATACAAAACTTTCCAAATTCAATGTGTTAACGAAAAACATTATTGTAAACCAAACTAGGGAATTCTTAGTGCATGATAAAATCCAAGATATAAATTTTTAGACTAATTTTTGAGGGTGCTGCATGAAACGCTTATTTTTGATTGCTTTGTTTGCCTTGTTGAGTGCTTGCGGGCAGTCGGGCACATCTGGTTCATCCACAGGCTTTGTCGGGGCAGACATCACTGGCGCGGATTTCGCCAAACCGTTGGCGCTGACAGACCATAACGGCCAAAAACGCACGATGGGCAATTTTGCGGGCAAGGTCGTGGTGCTGTTTTTTGGCTATACGCATTGCCCGGACGTGTGCCCGACTACGATGGCCGATTTGAAGCAAACCATGAAACTGCTGGGCGATAAATCCAATCAGGTGCAGGTGCTGTTTGTGACGGTGGATCCGCAACGCGATACGCAAGCGGTGCTGGCGCAATTCGTGCCTTCGTTCGACTCCAGGTTTATCGGCCTGTGGGGCACGCCGCAAGAGACTGAAGAAACACTGAAAAATTTCAAGATATACGCCGCGCAAGTGCCGGGAAAATCGGCCAACGATTACACGATAGACCACAGCGCTGGCACTTATGTGTTTGATAAACAAGGAAAAATAAGGCTGTATATGGAATACGGCCAAAAACCGGCCGATATTGCCAGCGATTTGGGCAAGCTGCTCTAAATCCGGTGCGGCTAAATTCGGTGCAATAAGGGCGAAAGCGCTTTCAATTCTTTCTCCGCGCGCTTGTAATCCGGGTACAGTTTTTCCACCTGCGCCCAGAACTGCGCCGAGTGATTCATGTGCTTCAGGTGCGCCAATTCGTGGCACACCACATAATTGATGATATGCGGCGGCGCTTGAATGAGCCGCCAGTTCAGGCGAATCTCGCCGCGGCTGCTGCAGCTTCCCCAGCGCGCTTGCGCGTTGGAGAGCGCTAGCGGCGGCGTTCCCACCCCCAGTTTGGCGGCGAACACTTCTATCCGGCGTGCGAAATCCTGCAAGGCTTGTTCCTTAAGCCATTGCGTTGCCTTGCGCTGAATGATGCCTTCAAACTCCGCATGGATATTGGCTTGCAGGCCTGCTGTTTTGATGTGGATATGCAGTTTTTCCTGCACCAGTTGCGGCTTCTTGGCGCTGCTGGCGGCAATGATTTCCAGCGTCAACAAATTGCCCAGATAATGTAAATCCGCGCCATTTGTCCACACTATGGGCGGTTGTTTGTTCTGCTGGCGCGCTTCCAGCTTGGTCAGTATCCAATGCGCTTTTTCCTGCAGCACGCGGTTGAGCTCGAACAGGAATATCCGCCTTGGCGCATGCACCACCAAGCCGGATTCGGTGATCTTCAGGCCGATCGTGCGGCGCGCGCGGTGTTCTAGCTGGTATTCGATGACTTCGCCATTAGGTAACTTCAAGGTCTCTTTAGGCATAACGATAATTAACGAAGTCGCTTAACAAGTGCTTATGCAGGATGAAGTGCAAGGCGCACGGAATGCAGAAACCGAGATAGTACGCAGTTGTACAGCGAGGTTGCGAGTACCGCGCAACGCAGCAATTCGCCTGTGTAAGCGCTTGTTGTCATGGCAGATGCAGCATTTCGGCCTCAATCCACTCTTCCACCTGCTGATTGATGGCATCGGCCTTTAAGCCCGCGGTTTCTATGGGTTTTCCAATGCTTAAAGTGATTGTGCCCGGGCGCTTGATAAACGCATTTTTGCGCCAGAACAAACCTGCGTTGTGCGCCACCGGCACCACGGTTGTCTGTGTTTGGGAGGCAAGCCAAGCGCCGCCAATGTGATATTTGCCGCGCATCCCGGGTGCTACGCGCGTACCCTCGGGAAAAATCACCACCCACAAGCCTTTGGCGAGCCTATCCTTGCCGTGCGTGACCAATTTTTTAAGCGCTTCGCGCCCTGCGCTGCGGTCAATGGGGATGGTGTCCATCGCCCACCATGCCCAGCCGAGGACGGGGATGTACATCAGTTCGCGCTTGAGCACCCAAATTTGCGGTGGAAAAATCGTTTGTAATGCGATGGTTTCCCAAGCCGATTGGTGCTTGCATAAGATGATGGACGGATGATTCGGTATGTTTTCGCGGCCGCGTACTTCAAATTTCAGATTACAGGTGAGTTTGAGCCAAAATAAGCTGCAATGCGCCCAATAGCTCGCCATGCGGCTGCGCGCGATGTGGCTGCTGAACGGTGCCATCAATACAACCAAGATTGCGAATATTGGCGAGATGATGAGCATTCCTAAAGCAAATAGAAGCGAGCGTATAAATAACACGAATTTAACCTTACTCTTCTTCGGCCAGAATAGTTTGTACGGCCTCAGCCAAATCGGCCGCGACTTGCGTCCCGGTTGGCAGATTCCCCAGCGCTAATGTTTCCTTACCTTTGCCGGTTTTTACCAGAATCGTCTTGCAGCCAGCATCAGCAAATGCCTGTATGTCACGCTGCGTATCGCCGATGCCATAAGTGCCATGCAGATCAATCGAAAAGCGACGTGCGATCTCTTCCATCATGCCAGTCTTGGGCTTGCGGCAATTGCAATGGTCATCGGCCACATGCGGGCAATAGAATATCGCATCAATACGCCCACCTACTTGTGCCAACGCGCGCTGCATCTTATCGTGAATCGCATTTAGCATCGCCATATCGTAGATGCCACGACCCACGCCGGATTGGTTAGTTGCCACGGCTACACGGTAGCCAGATTGGTTCAGTAGTGCGATTGCCTCCAAGCTGCCAGGAACCGGAATCCACTCCTCCGGATTCTTGATAAAGTTGCCGGAATCTTCGTTAATTACGCCGTCGCGGTCTAGGATGACGAGTTTCATAATTCCTCCGTCATTCTAGGCTTGACCCGGAATCCAGTTAAAACTAAAAATGGATTCCCCCTTGCAAGGCGCGTTGGCTTATGCAGAAGCCAACCGTTGCGCAGGCGCGCAGTGTACTGCGCGAAACCCCTGCTACACCCTACGCGGGAATGACGATGAAGAAGCATGGTGGTTAGCTCGCCAATTTCGATAAATCCGCCACGCGGTTCATAGTCTGGTGCAAGGTTGCCAGCAGGCCAAGGCGGTTATTTTTTAAAGCAACATCATCCGCGTTCACCATGACATCGTCAAAAAACTTGTCCACGGGCGCTTTCAGGGCAGCCAGCGCTTGCAGTGATGCCGTGTAATCGCCGCTTTCGAACAGCTTGTCCGCTTGCGGCTTCACTTTGCCTAAAGCTTCATTCAATGCAATCTCAGCAGGCTCTTGCAGCAAGTTAGTGTTCACTTCAGCTTTCACTTCACCTTCCGCTTTTTTCAGGATATTGCCCACACGCTTGTTGGCAGCGGCGAGGGCGGGGGCTTCTGGTAATGTAGCAAAACTATGCACAGCCTCAAGGCGTTTAGGAACTAGCATAATCCGCTCAGGTGCTTGTGAAATCACCGAATCTACCTCTAATGTAGTGAATTCTTCTTGCATCAAACCTGCTAAGCGATCATGGAAAAACGAATATAGCGTCTGCATGGTTTCGTTGGGAATTGGCGGGAAGCTCAAAGCTGCGCAAGTTGCCAAAGATGATAAATCTAATGGCAGCTTTTTCTCTATGAGCGTTCTTAACACGCCTAACGCATGGCGTCGTAAACCAAACGGGTCTTTGTCGCCAGTCGGCTTCTCGCCAATACTAAACAGACCAACCAAAGTTTCTAGTTTGTCGGCCAGCGCGACAATCACACCCACTTCATTACGTGGTAGCTCGTCGCCAGCAAAGCGAGGCTTATAGTGATCTGATATGGCTAACGCAACGTCACCGTCTATATTTTCATGGCGAGCGTAATACCAACCCATAACACCTTGTAGTTCTGGAAACTCGCCCACCATATCAGTCAGTAAATCGGCCTTGGATAAACGCGCCGCTTGTTCAACTTTAGCGACCAAATCTGCTTTCCCAAGTTGCTTGGCAATCTCAGCAGCAATCTTCACCACACGTGCATTTCGCTCGCCTTGGCTGCCAAGTTTATTGTGGTAAACCACTTTATCTAAACCTGCGATACGCGATTCCAATGTTTTTTTACGATCTTGGTCGAAGAAGAACTTTGCATCGGCTAAGCGTGGTCGCACCACGCGCTCGTTGCCGCCAGTAATGGCTGAAGCATCCTCTGTTTCTATATTTGAGACTATTAGAAACCTGTTAGTTAGAGTGTCACTGAGTATACAGGGGAAGTATTTCTGATTTGTTTGCATGGTCAGAATCAGGCACTCTTGCGGCACTTGCAAAAACTCTTTATCAAAGTGACATTCGTACACTACAGGCCACTCAACCAAGGCGGTCACTTCTTCAAGCAGACTGTCTGGTTTAATAACGCCATCACTTTCTTTGCTGACACGTTTTTCTTCGAGCAGCTTTTCAATTAGCTTCTTCCTCTTGTCGAAGCTTGCGATAACTTTTCCTTCTAAATGAAGCAAATCTTCGTAAGAGTCGGCATTTGGCAGAGTAATTTTGCCTTTAGATAAAAAACGGTGACCGTATGTGGTGTTGCTAGAAGCCAATCCCAATGCGGTGACTGGCACGATGCTTTCACCGTGCAACGCCACCAAGCCATGCGCCGGGCGCACAAAGTTGACGCTTTCCCAGCCATCGGCGAGTTGATAAGTCATGACTTTTGGAATGGGCAATGCCCCAATCGCCGCATCCAGAGCGGCTTGCAGGCCTGCTTGTAGCGTCACGCCAGCTTGTGTGGCATCCAGAAAAAGAATGTCGGCTTTGCCGTCATTTTCCTTGCGCAGTTTGGCGACAGCGCTTTCATCAGCACCTAGACTTTGCAGTTTTTTCACCAGCGCAGGAGTGGCTTTGCCGTTGGTATCCAAGCCGACTGTTGCAGGCATGAGTTTTTGTGCCACCTGTTTGTCAGCAGCTTTGGCTGCAATGTTGGTGATGTGCGCTGCCAAACGGCGAGGTGTGGCAAAGTTGCTTAATGCGCTGTTGTCAGCGATCAGGCCTTGCGTTTTCAGGCTGTCAAACAGTGCGCCTGCAAAGGCCTCGCCCAGTTTTTTCAGCGCTTTGGGCGGCAGTTCTTCTACAAATAATTCAATCAACAAATTGCTCATGCTGCGGCTTTCTTGTTCTGTTCCAATTGCGCTAATACTTCATCCGCCCACTCTTTAGGTGCCATTGGGAAGCCAAGTCTGGCACGGCTATCCAGATAGCTCGCTGCGACAGAGCGCGCCAAATTGCGGATACGACCAATGTAAGCGGCGCGCTCGGTGACGGAAATCGCACCACGTGCATCCAACAGGTTGAAGGTGTGCGCAGCTTTCAATACTTGCTCGTATGCAGGTAGGGCGAGCTGGTTTTCCATCAAATGTTTGGCTTGTTTCTCGTGTGCACCGAATGCGGTAAACAGGAAATCGGCATCGGAATACTCGAAGTTATAGGTGGATTGCTCGACCTCGTTTTGGTGGAATACATCGCCGTATTTCACATTCTCGCTATACTGTAAGTCGTAAACGCTCTCGACTCCTTGCAAGTACATCGCTAAACGTTCTAGGCCATAGGTGATTTCGCCTGTAATCGGTTTGCAGTTGATGCCGCCGACTTGCTGGAAGTAGGTGAACTGCGTGACTTCCATGCCGTTAAGCCAGACCTCCCAGCCCAAGCCCCATGCGCCTAGCGTCGGGTTTTCCCAGTCGTCTTCCACAAAGCGGATGTCGTTCTTTTTTAAATCGAAGCCCAAGGCTTCCAGTGAACCGAGATACAGCTCAAGAATGTTAGCTGGTGCGGGTTTTAGCACGACCTGATATTGATAATAGTGCTGCAAACGGTTAGGGTTCTCGCCATAACGGCCATCTTTCGGACGGCGGCTTGGTTGCACGTAGGCCGCTTTCCAGGGTTCTGGGCCCAATGCGCGTAAAAAAGTAGCGGTGTGGCTGGTGCCAGCGCCGACTTCCATATCGTAGGGTTGTAGCAGGGCGCAACCCTGTTTGTCCCAGTATTCCTGGAGTTTTAAAATAATCTGTTGAAACGTCAGCATTTGGTTCGCTTAAGGTTTTGCAAAAGTGCTGATTTTACCCTGTTTTATCAGCAAACTATAGCGTCTTGCGGCTTATCACAAAAGCAATGGCCGCAAAGCTGAGTAGAATGAACGGCCAGTTGCCCCAGCGCACATAAGGTGTGGTGCCGGTGTAGCCTTGGGCGGTGACATTCAGTGTGGTTTGTGTGTCGTGCGGTGCGTGTGCAAGTATATATCCGTGCGTATCAACTGCCGCAGTTGCGCCGGTGTTGGTGGCGCGCAGCATCATGCGGCCAGTCTCCAGCGCGCGCGCCTGGCTGAATTGCAGGTGCTGATCCGCCGCGATGGATTGGCCGTACCAAGCATCGTTGCTGATGTTAATCATGAGCGTGGAGTTTTTGTTGTTGCGCGCGATTTCCTCGCCAAATACGTCTTCGTAGCAAATGTTCATGGCGATTTCTTGCCCGGCGATTTTCATATTGGCTTGCATTTTGCCGCCGCGCGATAAATCACTGAGCGGCATGTTGAGCCAGTCGCGATAGATCCATCCAAGTATTTGTTTTAACGGGATAAACTCACCAAACGGCACCAAATGGTTTTTGCGGTAAACTTGCAAGTGAGAACTGCCGAAACTAAGCGCGCTATTGTAGTAGACGTTGGTATCATCGTCGTATTCCACCATGCCCATGATAATACCGCCGCCATTTTGTTGGGCATGCGCGGTCAGCGCATCCTTGATGCTGGCATCCAACTGGCTGGCGATGACTGGTAGCGCGGTTTCCGGCAGCACGATCAGCGGCGCTTGGCTTTGCTGGGTCAAGCTCAGGTAGGTGTCTATCGTGCGCTGGGCGTTCTCCGGCGACCATTTGATGTCTTGCGGGATATTGCCTTGCAACAAAGCCACTTGGAACGGCTTGCCAACCGGCGTGCTCCATTCAATGGCTTTTAGCACGTAACCGATTACCAGCAACAGCGTGATGACAGCGATGCTGTTGCGTTTGTAAGCAACGTTGGGCTTGGTGACCCAAGCTGCGATCAAAGTCGCGATGAATGCACTGAGGATGGATACACCATAGATGCCGACGACTGGTGCAAAACCGGCCAGCGGGCTGTGCGGTACTTGCGAATAGCCTAACGTCAGCCAGGGAAAACCGGTGAATATCCAGCTGCGCACCCAGTCGGAAACGCCCCACAGCACCGGTGCGCTGAGCCATAGCATGCCGGCTCTTTTGCTGAAATATCCAACCAGTGCGGGAAACAACGCCATAAAAGCACACAGGCAGAAGGTGCAGAACCCGGCGAACCACCAAGGCATGCCGCCGTAATCATGCAGGCTGATGTAGATCCAGTAAATGCCGACAATATACAGGCCCAGACCATACGCAAACCCCAGTTTGAATGCGGCTTTCGGGCTGTTAGTTTTGTGCCAGAGCACGAACAGGCCAATCAAGGCGAGTATCGGCAACGGGAACAGGTAAAACGGCGCAAAACCCAATACTGCCGTTGCGCCGAGCGCAATGGCGAGCAAATATGGAGGCGATTTTGCTGAAAATAAGGTAGTTATCCAGGACACGGCATGCATTTTAGCCTGTTTATCATGCTAGTGTCAGGTGTTGACAATCAATGCTGCATGGTGAAAGATGGCGTTTGCAACAGGCTTCAGAATAATTTTTTAATAAGATATGAGGAGAGTTGGTGATGAGTATGATGTCAGAGTTTAAAGAGTTTGCCCTAAAAGGCAATGTGATGGACTTGGCCGTGGGTGTGATTATCGGCGGTGCATTTGGCAAGATCGTGGATTCCTTGGTAGGCGATGTCATCATGCCAGTTGTTGGTAAAATTATCGGCAACGTTGATTTCTCAAATATGTACGTTGCATTGAGCGGGCAAGCAGCAGGATTGCCTTTGGCAGAGGCTAAAAAAGCAGGTTCTGTATTAGCCTACGGTAACTTTTTGACGATTACAATCAATTTTATTATCTTGGCATTTGTGATTTTCCAATTAGTAAAAATGATGAACCGCATGAAAAAAGCCGAACCACCAGCACCGCTACCACCAACACCGGAAGATGTCGTGCTGTTGCGTGAAATTCGTGATGCGCTGAAAAAATAAGCGATTGATATAAAACAAAAAGGGCGTTTTTAACGCCCTTTTTGTTTTGCTGTATTAGATGCGTGGTTCTATCCGTTCGACAGAACCGTCGCCTTCAAAGAGCTCTGGAGGTAACGATTCATGCGGTTGTTGAGAAGTTTGTGATTCCGAGCCATCGTTATTTAGAAACACCACCATTACAACTTTGTCATCAATAAAATCCAGTTCAGTGGTCGGGTAGTAGGTACCATTCACATCGGTGTTGATATTGTGATAATGCCAGATGGAAGCCACCACGCGGCCACTGTCTTTCAGCTTCACATCGTCCGCTTTGGCTGGCTCACCCAGCAGTTCCACAATCTGCGCCTTGGTGTAGCGGTGGATGCTATCCACAAAGGCATTTTCTTCGGTAGGAATGTCTTTCAGGGCAAACGTCTGGACTTCTTCGTCAGCCTGGGCGTAAGCGTGAACCAGACTGAGGCTTAACAGTATACCGGTCAATGTCGTTTTCATATCGCGCTCCTGTGTTGTCAACGTATGAGCTTGCGCAACCGGGTTTGGTTCAATACTACACAGATTCGATTGGGTAAGGCTCTTCCGGCAGTTTTTCTACCAGGATGGAATGTAAGCGCCTGCTATCGGCGCGCACTACTTTTACATAGAGATTGTCGATCACGACCTCGTCACCGCGCTTGGGCAAATGGCCGAACCGGTTTACCACAAGCCCGCCGATGGTGGAGAACTCCTCATCACTGAAAGCGGTACCCAAGGCCTCGTTAAAATCGGCAATCTCGGTCAGCGCTTTCACGCGGTAGCGGCCTTCCTCATCGCGGATGATATTGTCCTCATCCTCGTCGTAGTCGTATTCGTCCTCGATGTCGCCGACAATCTGCTCCAGCACGTCTTCAATGGTCACCATGCCGGCCACGCCACCATATTCATCCACCACGATGGCGATGTGGTTGCGGTTGCTGCGGAAATCCTTTAGCAGCACGTTCAGGCGCTTGGATTCCGGAATAAACACTGCAGGGCGCAACATGTCGCGCACTTCAAAATCCTCACCGGCGTAATAACGCAGCAAATCCTTGGCGAGCAGGATGCCAATCACATCGTTCTTGTTGTCTTCGATAACAGGGAAGCGGCTGTGCGCCGTTTCGATGACGCGGGGGATAAACACTTCTGGCGGTTCGGAAATGTCAATCACATCCATTTGCGAGCGGGGAATCATGATATCGCGCACCTGCATCTCGCTCACTTGCAGTACACCCTCGATCATAGCGAGGGAGTCTGCATCCATCAGGTGGTTTTCGTAGGCGCTGTGTAGCAGGGTGACCAGCTGTTCGCGGTCTTCGGGTTCGCGCAACAGGAAGTTGCTTAGTCGTTCTAGCAAGCCGGGTTTATTATTCGGCTTTTCCGGGTCAGAAGCCATTAAGGCGTCCTATGTAATGAGATAGGGATTAGCATACCCTAATTTGGCCAGAATTTGAACTTCCAGCGCTTCCATCAGCTCGGCCTGCGCTTCGGTCTCATGGTCATAGCCATGCAAATGCAGGACGCCATGCACGGTCATATGGGCATAATGCGCCATCAAATCCTTGCCTTGCTCCTTGGCTTCCTTCTCCACCACTGGCGCGCACAGCACAATATCGCCCATCAGATGCGGCTCTTCGGTCAGAGGAAAAGTCAGCACATTCGTCGCGTAATCTTTGTTGCGATATGCCGCGTTCAGTGCGCGCCCTTCGTTGGCGCTGACGATGCGTATCGTCACCTCGGTATCCACATTCAAAGCGGCTTTCACCCAACGCAAGAACTGGCTGCGGGAAGGCGTTTTCCGTTTGGTGGCGCGCTGGATGGAAAGCTTCAGTTGTGGCATAGGGGTTATGCTACGAACTGCGCTATTCCATCACGGAATGACCAATCTATATCATGATTCTCCGTGATGGTAATGAGAATGTTGGCTGGTGGTATGCCAGGGTTTATGGATAGGCTTTCAACCACTTTTTTATAAAATGCGAGCTTGGATTTGTTGGACCGACCTGCACGCATTACCAAATGCACAATTACTTTATCGCCCTCGCGATTTTGCAGTTCGAGGCAATTTGGGTCTAGTTGGTGAATGATTTGATAGCGGTCATCCTCGGGGAACCCCATTGTTTCAATCACAGCAGAGTTAATACTGTCAGCTACAGCCTTGATATATTCAGGTGATTTGCCTTTTAAGATAGAAATGTTGACTAGTGGCATCTTAGCTCCTTATTGTTTATTGCCTGCGATTCGAACTAATCGCCTTGATATTCTTCATATGCGTTGATGATTTTCTGCACCAGAGGGTGGCGCACTACATCTTGCGATGAGAACTGCGTGAAGGCGATACCTTTTACTTTCTTCAATATCTTCTGGGCTTCTACCAGGCCGCTTTTCTGGCCGCGCTGCAAGTCGATCTGCGTCACATCACCCGTGATGACGGCCTTGGTGCCAAAGCCGATACGGGTCAGGAACATTTTCATCTGTTCGGGCGTGGTGTTCTGCGCCTCGTCGAGGATGATGAAGCTCTGATTGAGCGTTCTGCCGCGCATGTAGGCCAGCGGGGCGACTTCAATCGCGCCGCGCTCGAACATCTTGTTCACGCTGTCGTAACCCGCCAAATCATACAGCGCGTCATAAAGCGGGCGCAGATAAGGATCCACTTTCTGGCTTAAATCGCCAGGCAAAAAGCCCAGCCGCTCGCCAGCTTCTACCGCCGGGCGCACCAGCACAATCCGTTTCACACGATCGCGCGTCATGGCGTCTACCGCACTGGCAACGGCCAAATAGGTTTTACCGGTGCCCGCCGGGCCGATGCCAAAGGTTATGTCGTGCGCCTGAATCTGCTGCAGATATTCCACCTGGCGCGGCGTGCGGCCATGCAAATCGCCCCGGCGCGTCATCAGCACCGGCATCGCGCTGGTAATTTCTTCCGGCTTGAGCTTATTGATTTCCACCAAACCTAGCTGAATGTCTTCCAGCTCAATTGGCTTGCGGGCGCGCAGGTAAAAGTTCTCGATTAACTGCCCTGCAAGCCGCGTGTTATCTAGGTTTCCGGAGATATGAAACTGGCTGCCGCGGCGATTGATGTTGACCTCCAGCGCCTGCTCGATTTGCTTCAAATTCTCGTCCAGCGGGCCGCACAGGTTGGCCAGCAGCGTATTGTCTTCGGGATGTAAGTTGAGTTCCATTAAACGATTATTTCACCTTTTAGCCGTTTTTGGTTGCTGGCATCCGTGATTTTTACGTTGACGAAAGTGTTAATCAGCGATTTGTCGCCTTCCACATCCACCACGCGCAGGTTGTCGGTTTTGCCCGCCAGCAGATTTTCGTGTTTCCACGATACGCCTTCAATCAGCACGCGCTGGGTGGTGCCCAGCATGGCGCGGCTTAAGTTGTGGCCGTATTCTTCGTTCTCGGTTTGCAGTTGTTTCAGCCAGGCGGATTTGGCTTCGTGCGGCGTTTCATCGGGCAGATAGCTGGCAGGCGTGCCGGGGCGCGCGCTGTAAAGAAAGCTGAAGCTGTAATCAAAACCCGCGTCGCGCATCAACTTGAGCGTGGCCTGAAAGTCTTTTTCCGTCTCGCCGGGAAAGCCAACGATTAAATCCGTCGCAATGCTGATATTGGGGTTGGCCGCGCGCAGTTTGCGGATAATTGCCTTGTATTGCAGCGCGGTGTAGTTGCGTTTCATCGCCATCAAAATGCGGTCGCTGCCTGCCTGCACAGGCAAGTGCAGGTAATTGGCCAGTTTTGGTACATTGGCGTGCGCGGCAATCAGCCTGTCGGTCATCTCGTTTGGGTGACTGGTGGTGTAGCGGATGCGCTCGATCTGCGGGATTTCCGCAATCGTTTCAATCACCATCGCCAAATCGGCTTCCACGCCGTGGTATTCGGCCTTGTAGGCGTTTACGTTTTGGCCAAGTACCGTGATTTCTTTCACACCTTGTTCGGCCAATTGCACGGCTTCGGTCAAAATGTCCTCGAACGGGCGCGAGACTTCCTCGCCACGGGTGTAAGGCACCACGCAGAAGGTGCAATATTTGCTGCAGCCTTCCATGATGCTTAGGAAAGCGGTCGCACCTTCCACGCGCGGTGGCGGCAAGTGGTCGAATTTTTCGATTTCCGGAAAGCGAATATCCACCTGCGGCTTGTTCTCGGCCTGCTTGGCTTTAATCAAATCGGGCAAGCGGTGCAGTGTTTGCGGGCCAAACACCACATCCACAAACGGCGCGCGTTTCAGGATATTCTCACCCTCCTGACTCGCCACGCAGCCGCCCACGCCAATCACCAGATTGGGATTTTTTTCCTTAAGCGGAATGTAGCGCCCCAAATCGCTAAACACCTTGTCCTCCGCCTTCTCGCGGATAGAGCAGGTGTTAAGCAGGATAATGTCGGCCTCGTCCGGCTCGGTGGTTTCCACCACGCCTTCCGTCGCGCCCAGCAAATCGGCCATGCGCGATGAATCGTATTCGTTCATCTGGCAGCCAAAGGTTTTGATAAAGACTTTTTTGCTCAATTGCTTGTCAAAATTTTCAAAAATGTAATTTTAGCGCATTTGCCCATGCGCAAGGTAAAATGCGGTGTTTCCGGTTTAAAGGCAGATATGCAGTCACTTCCCATTTTTTTCAATATCGCGCATCGGCCATGTGTGGTCATTGGTGGCGGTGAGGTCGCGCTGCGCAAAGTCCACACCTTGCTTAAGGCGCGGGGCGATGTGACAGTGGTTTCGCCCGATTTGCACAACGACTTGCAGGTTTTGTTGGCCGAAGGGAAAATCAACCACACCGCGCAAACTTTTACTGCGAACCAGTTACAAGGTGCGTGCTTGGTGATTGCGGCGACGGACGACCATGCGGTTAACCAAGCGGTTTCCCAAGCTGCCAAGGCGGCGAATATCCCCGTGAATGTGGTGGATGCGCCGGAGCTGTGTACGTTTACGATGGGTTCCATCATCGACCGCAGCCCGGTGGTGATTGCGGTTTCCAGCGAGGGCAATGCGCCGGTGCTGGCGCGGTATATCCGCACCAAAATCGAGACCATGCTGCCCGCGGCGTATGGCCGCATTGCCGCGATTGCGGGCGAGTTTCGCGATGCGGTAAAAGCCAAGTTTCCCACCACGCAGGCGCGCAGAATCTTTTGGGAGAATGTCCTTCAAGGCCCGATGGTAGAAAGAGTTTTGTCTGGCCAGGAGCAAGCCGCGCGCGAGCTGTTGAACGATTTGATTCACGATGCGGACAGCGCCAAGAATCAGGGCGAGGTGTATCTGGTGGGCGGCGGGCCGGGCGACCCGGATTTGCTCACTTTCCGCGCGCTACGCTTGATGCAGCAATGCGATGTGTGCGTGTATGACAAACTGGTTTCGCCCGAAGTGATGGCCTTAGTGCGGCGCGATGCGGAAATGGTTTATGTGGGTAAGGCGCGCGACCAGCACACCATGCCGCAAGAGGAAATCAACGAACTTTTGGCAAGGCTGGCGCTGGAAGGCAAGCGGGTGCTGCGTCTCAAAGGTGGCGACCCGTTCATTTTCGGGCGCGGCGGCGAGGAGATTGAAACCTTGATGCAGCACGGCGTGCCGTTTCAAGTCGTGCCCGGCATCACCGCCGCCAATGGCGTTTCCAGCTATGCGGGCATTCCGCTCACACACCGCGATTACGCGCAGGCTTGCCTGTTCATTACCGGCCATCTGCGCGATGGTACGGTTGATCTGGATTGGCAAGCCATGGCGCGCCCCAAGCAGACGGTGGTGATTTACATGGGCTTGGTCGGTTTGAATCAAATTTGCGAAAAGCTGATAGAACACGGCGTGCCTGCCGACACGCCCGCCGCCGTGGTGCAGCAAGGCACCACGCAGCATCAGCGCGTGGTTACAGCAACGCTGGTCGATCTGGCGGAAAAGGTGCAAGCTGCAGAATTGAAACCGCCTAGCCTGATTATTGTGGGCGAGGTGGTGAAACTGCGCGAGACTTTAAACTGGTTCAAGCCTGAATCGGCAGGCTGACACGCGCTTCCAGCCCGCCTTGTGGGCGGTTGATGAGCTCTAGCGAGCCACGGTGCAGCTTGGCGATACGCGCGCAGATGGCTAGCCCCAGACCGCTACCACCTTCGTTTTTATTCCGGGCGCTGTCCATGCGCTCAAACGGTCTTAATAATCGCTCGGCATGCTCAGGCGGGATGCCCGGACCGTTATCCAATACGCTGATGATAATTTTGTTGGCGGTGATTCTGCTTTCTACTTCCACTTTGCCTTTGGCATAGTTGTAGGCATTGTTCACCAGGTTGTCCAGCAGGCGCTGCATGGCCAGTGGGCGGATCGGAATCATGTAGGTGCTGGTGAGTTTCAGCTTCAGATCACGTCCGGCGCGTGCCTGACGTTCTGCCAGTGCTTTCAGCAGGTCGTTGATGTCCATCATGCGTGTCGGTTCGCCTTCCACGCCGCGCACGAAATCCAGGAACTGGTGGATGATGTTGTCCATGTCGGTAATATCTTCGATCATGCCGCCTTTCATGCTTTCGCAGTTTTCCGGCAGCAATTCCACTGCCAGACGCAGACGCGCCAGAGGGGTGCGGATGTCGTGCGAGACGCCGGCCAGCAGCAGCGTGCGCTCGCTATCCAGCCGCGCCAGCGATTCGGTCATGCTGTTGAAGGTTTGGTTTACCTCGCGCAGCTCGTCCACACTGTCTTCCGGCAGCCTGGGGGCAGGCTCTCCGTGGCGAATGCGGTTGGCAGCCTGCACCAGCATGTTGAGCGGGCGGCTGATGCGCGAGGCGATGATGTAGGCGCCCAGCAGCGAGAGCAGCGCTACCACAGCAGCCCAGCCCAGCCAATGCCAAGGGAAAGGGCGGTCCACCTGGATTTTGGGGATGACGACCCAGAAATCGTCCTGATCTACGTTAAAGCTGATCCACAGGCCGGGAATGCCATAATGGTTGACCGTGATAATGGTTTCTTCCCCGAGTTTGCCGCGAATCTTTTCGGCAATGAGCTGGATGAAAGGATCGTTGGGCAGCGGTTCGATATCTTCCAGAAAATCGGCGGAATATACGCGTACGCCTTCGCGGCCGGAGAGTTCGGAAAGCAATGCGAGGCGGCGATTTTCGTGTGCCGCGATAAGCGAAGCGCGCGTGTAGTTGACGATGGTGACTGCCTGCAGTGCGGCTGTGGCCGCCCGCGGGCCGCGTTCGTAATAGTCAAATATCTTGAGCGAGGCGTAGATAGAAACCGCCAACAGCAAGGCTATCAGCAGCAGCAGGCGGGAGAGCAGCGTGCGGGGAATCAGTCTCAATGCGGTAATCAGGCAGCTGGCGCGTCGCCATCCGGGATGAATACGTAACCAAAGCCCCACATGGTCTGCAGGTAGCGCGGGTGGGAAGGATCGGGTTCGATCAGGCGGCGCAGGCGCGAGACTTGCACGTCAATGCTGCGGTCAAACACATCCAGCTCGCGGCCGCGCGCCAGTTGCATCAGACGATCGCGAGAGAGCGGCTGGCGCGGGTGCTCGGTAAACACTTTCAGCAAGGCAAACTCGCCGCTGGTGATGGTGACCGGTGTCCCGGCTTTGGTTAGGCTGCGACTGGTGGCGTCAAATACAAACTCCCCGAAAGTGAAGGCAGCAGGGCGTTGTTCCTTGTACGCGTCCGGGCTAAAGTCGTGGCGGCGAAGCACAGCGTTGATGCGCGCCAGCAGCTCGCGCGGGTTGAACGGTTTGGGCAGGTAGTCGTCCGCACCCATTTCCAGGCCGACGATACGGTCTACTTCATCGCCGCGCGCGGTCAGCATGATGATAGGCATGTTGACCTGATTGCCACGCAGGCGGCGGCAGATCGTCAAGCCATCCTCTCCGGGTAACATCAAATCCAGCACCAGCAGGTCGTAGCTGCTGGTGGCCATTTTGGTATCCATTTCCTTGGCGTCTGCGGCAGTTTCAATCGTAAATCCCTGTTCGCTCAGGTAGCGCTGCAGCAGTTCGCGCATCCGCGCGTCGTCGTCTACCATCAATATTTTCTTGCTTTCAGCCATAACATACCTTTACCGGATTTTTTGTGGTCTATTTATTACGGGAGATTGTTTTTAGTTTATGACAAAGTATAAATTCAAATCCGGCAGAATGGAATTTTAATCGTATCAATACTGACTAATGTTTATTAACTGTGCGGCAGGTTTACATAAACGTAAAACAGAGTTATATTTGGTTTCTTATGCTTTTTACGCACAATCTTGTTTTCCCAAATTGCTGGCGCTTGCTATGCGCCGTGCTGGCATTGCCTTTACTGGCGTTTGCCGGGGGCAGATCTGCAGAAATCAGGCCGTTGCTGGATAATGATGAGGCTGGCCTGGAGCAGACCTTGCAATACAACTTTAGCCCGGAAGATCGGGTAAGGCTACGCAAGGCGCTGGACGAATATGCCAGGAGCAGCGACCCGGAGCATGCGCAGATCGAGCAAAGACGCAGGGCGATGCAGGAAAGTGTGGAAGAGCGCTTTAACGAATGCAATCACGACAACGATGACTCGCTGGATCGTGAGGAAGCGACCCAATGCCTGCCGCAAGTGGCGCGTCATTTCAATTTTGTGGATATCGATGAAGATGGCGTGATCACGCTGGAAGAGCTACAACTGGCGCAGGCCAAGAACGAGGAACGCAGAAAAGCTGCCGAAGCCAAGATTGAAGCAGAGCACATTCAGGCTATTGAAGCTGAAATCAAGACAAAAGCCAAAGTTAAATCCAACAAGCAGGCCATCAATGGCCGCAAGCGCCCTGGCTAAATTTCACCTCTGTGTTGCATTCCGTTGATTGGACATTCCAGACCAGCAACGCCATCAGCGCAATCCCGCCCATCGAATGGGATGCGCTCAACACTGATAATCCCTTTACCAGCCATGCCTTTTTAAGCGCATTGGAAGGCTCTGCCAGTGTGAGCGAAGGCACAGGCTGGGTTCCGCATCACCTGCTGGCGCGGCAAGGCGGCAAGCTGGTGTGCGCCTTGCCACTGTATCTTAAGCTGCATTCCTATGGCGAATATGTGTTCGACTGGAGCTGGGCAGAAGCCTACCAGCGCAACGGGCTGGAATACTATCCAAAACTGTTATGTGCCGTGCCTTTTACGCCCGTTACCGGGCCACGCGTTCTGAGTGCCAACCCTGAATTCTCGCCACGCATGGTGCGGGCGCTGGAAAGCCTGTTGGCGCAATACAAACTCTCCTCTGCGCATGTGAACTTTCCCGATGAAACCAGCGCGGCTTTGTTTGAATCTGCAGGCTGGCTCAAGCGCGCCGGTGTGCAGTTCCGCTGGGAGAACAAAGGCTATGCCGATTTCGAGGAGTTTTTAAGCCAGCTTACGCATGACAAGCGCAAACGCATCCATCAGGAGCGCAAAAAAGTCGCCGAGGCCGGTGTGCATTGCCGCTGGATACTGGGCGCGGACGTGAAAGAAAGTGATTGGGATTTTTTCTGCCAATGTTATTGCAACACCTATCGCCAGCACCATTCCACGCCGTATTTAACGCGCGAATTTTTTAGCAAAATCGGCCACATGCCACAAAATATTCTGCTCATCGTGGCGGAAACCGACGGCCAGCCAATCGCCAGCACGCTCAACATCTATAACCGGCACACGCTGTATGGCCGCTATTGGGGCACCATGCAGTTCGTCTCCGGCCTGCATTTTGAGCTGGCGTATTACCAGGCGCAGACGTTCTGCATCGCGCAGGGTATTCGCTATTTTGAAGGCGGCGCACAGGGCGAGCACAAGCTGGCGCGCGGTTTCGAGCCGCGCTCGACATGCTCTTACCATAAAATTGCCGATGCGCGATTTGCCGACGCGATTGCCCAAGTGGTGCGACGCGAGGCACTAGGTATGGCCGCCTACACCGATGAACTGGAAGAACGCGCGCCGTTTAAAATGCAGGCAGAATAAGCCTCACGTGCGCGCGTTCATTAGTAAAGCAGATGCCCTGGAAGGCAAGCAGGATGCGGCTTTCAGGGCATGCCTGAATGTAATGAAAACTACCAGGCAATCTCTTTGCCATCATAGGCGATAAACCGGCCGCTGGTACCAAGCTCCAGATTGGCGATTGCCCGGCGCAAACCGGCAATGCTTTCCGGCGGGTCTATCAAGCCGTGCGGCCCGCCCATGTCGGTGCGCACCCAGCCGGGGTGCAACGTAGCCACGGCAATGCCATAGGGCTTCAGGTCGATAGATAAGCTCTTCATCACCATATTGAGCGCGGTTTTGCTGCTGCGGTAGATATACTCGCTGCCGCTGGTGTTGTCGTCTATGCTGCCCATCTTGCTGGTGATCGTCACCAGCTTGCGCTGCTGGCTGCGGCTGATGTGCGGCGCAAATGCCTCCGCCATTTTCAGCGTCGCCATGCAGTTGATCTTGAAAGCATGCATCCAGGCGTCGTAATCCACATCGCCAAAATGGCTGGGCGGGTAAACCCCCGCATTGCAGATCAGCACATCGATGGCGCGTGTATGCAGCTGCGCTGCCAGCAAATCAATCGCCGCAAAATCGCCTACATCCAGATCAAACAGCTCGATATTATCGTGAGCTTGCGCCAGCTGCCGCAATGCCAAACTCGGCGTACGGCCGCAGGCTAGCACTTGCCAGCCATCCAGCGCGTATTGTTTGGCAAACTCCAGCCCTAGGCCGCGGTTGGCACCGGTAATCAGCACGGTATTGGTCGTCATTTTTGTTCTTTCATTGGCAATTTAAACGTATTGTATGCCAAATTTTGCGCATCATTTACGTAAAATCATGAGGTGTTTTTGCGTAAGCTACACAGGTTGCTGGCGAAACATCGGCGTAATATGCAAGTCATACAAGCACATCAATGATGATGTACTTGAAACCCAAAAGGAGAATATTATGTGGACCAAACCAGCTGCTACCGAAATGCGTTTCGGCTTTGAAGTAACAATGTACGTAATGAATAAATAATTCGCAAATATTACGGATTAGGTAAAAGCCCGCTGCAACCAGCGGGCTTTTTCTTTGTCTACCTTCATTATGCGAATCTGGACACTACACCCTCAATACCTAGATGCACCTGGCCTGGTGGCCCTGTGGCGCGAGACCCTGCTGGCGCAAGCCGTTTTACGCGGCCAAACGCGCGGCTACACCAACCACCCGCAGCTCAATCGCTTTAAAACTGCGCCCAACCCGCAAGATGTCATTGCCGCATACCTGCAAACCGTACACGCCCAAGCCACCGCGCGCAGCTACAACTTTGATGCCAGCAAATTCCACACCACGCACAATGTGCCGAAAATCATCGCCACGCGCGGCCAGCTGCAATACGAGTGGCAGCACCTGCGCACCAAGCTGCAAAAACGCTCCCCGCAAGTGTTTGAGCGTATTGCGCACATCGCAGAGCCCGAACCGCACCCGCTTTTTACTTTGGTGGAGGGTGATATTGCGGACTGGGAGATCACCGAGCCCAAGAAAGCCAAGCGTTAAGCCCTTACGCGCGCGTTCATTGCAAAAATCATTGGCCTGTAAGCCAAGCAGGACACAGCTTCCGTGGTAACGGTTCGTGCAATGAAAAGAAAAACGCCCCACTCTTTCGAATGAGGCGTCTTTATTGGTGGTGAAAGAGGGACTTGAACCCTCGACCCCAGGATTATGAATCCTGATTTAATTGTATTTATTGGTGTTGATTGATGTTTATCAAAAAATAAAAATCACAATAAATCAATTATTTAATTATATTTCCATAAAATGATGTGTTGATAAATATTCCGATGTATTGGTAAAATTCCCCTACACAGCCCCTACACGGAAAGATTGAAACATGGCAAAGCAGAACTTCACGTTCGAGTTTGTAGCAAATAGTCAGTGTCAGGAAGGTAAAAAACAAACTATTTATTGGGATGCAAAAACGCGCGGTTTGGGCCTGCGTGTCACTGCTAATGGCGCGAAGTCTTACGTGTTTGAAACTTCACTCAATGATAAAACCATCCGCATAACAATCGGTGACGTAAACACCTACTCGCTGGACGGTAAGGATAAGGAAAAGAGCGCCAGAGCTATCGCCACAAGCTACAGGGCGATGATTGATAAAGGCATAGACCCACGCCAAGTCAAAGCAGATCAAATCGCAGAAACAGAAGCAAAGGCGAAAGCAAAATTAGAAGCCGCCGCCGCAAAGTTAATTCAAGATAAACGTGATTCTCTGACACTAGGCATGGTATGGCCTCTATACATAGAGGCAAGGCGCAGCCGCTGGAGCGAGTGGAGTGTACGCGATCATGAGAACATTGCGCGGGTGGGCGGTGAGAAGAAGAAGCGCGGCAAGGGATTAACTGAAGACGCACCGCTGTCATCATTGCTGAGTGTAAAACTATCAGAGTTAACCGGCATGCGAATTGCTGAATGGATGGCAAAGGAAAAGCAGACCAGACCCACACGTACGGCCTTAGCTTTTAGGCTTTTATCAGGCTTTATTAGTTGGTGTGATTCTCAAACGGAATATGCGGGACTGATACCAAGTGGAGCGTGTAAAGCCAGACAAGTCAGAGATGAGTTGCCCAGCAGCAACACTAAAGAAGGCGACAGCTTACAACGTGAGCAATTGGCGTTATGGTTTACAGCAGTCAGACGCATGAAAAACCCCGTACATTCTGCTTATTTGCAGTCATTGTTGCTGACTGGAGCGCGTAGACGAGAACTCGCAGAATTAAAGTGGAGTGATGTAGATTTTCAGTGGTTAAGTATGACTATACGTGACAAGGTGGAAGGGGAGCGGACCATACCTCTAACGCCATATGTGTCACATATGCTGTCTGGCCTGCCGAGACGTAATGAGTGGGTATTCTCCAGCATGACAGCTGCCACTGGGCACATAGAAGAGCCAAAACAGGGACATAAAAGTGCTTTGCAGTCAGTAGGGCTGCCAGACCTTTCTATTCATGGTCTTAGACGTTCTTTTTCTTCATTAGCTGAATGGTTAGAGACTCCAGCAGGTGTAGTGGCGCAAATCAAGGGGCAGAAACCGAGCGCAATTGCAGAGAAGCATTACATACGCCGTCCGTTGGATTTATTGCGTATGTGGCACGTTAAAATTGAAGAGTGGATACTGGATCAAGCGGGTATTAAGTTTGAATCAACTCAGTTCGGTTTGCATATAGTTGCTACCGAATAACTCTACAGTTTGATCCATGTAATTCAGTTTTCAGGGGAAATTTAAGTCGTGATAAGGAATATAGAGCCATACTTATCTGAAGATATTGAATATCAAACTTCGCTAGCAAGAGGTGGTGATTTTAATTCAACTTATAATTTACTTGTTTTTTTCTGCTCTTGCATAAAGCGTGGTAATTTCCCCCCTCTAATGCTGTCAACTTTTGTTGCTGAAATTCTTGAAAAGAATTTCTCGGAAAATAAGAAAAATAATTTATACCGCAACAAAGAAATACATGATGCTATGAATCAAATGGCCTCTTTACGTCGGCATAGCTCACTACTTTTTCGCTCAATGGAAATTGGCAATAAAAAGGGTTGTTCAATAAGTAAAGCAACAAAATTAGAAAAGTGCCCACCTAATACTAGTGTATTTGATTTTTGTGATGCTGCCAGGAAAAATGAATTAAACGAGGATTTGTTAAAAAATGTTTTGCCCGCAATTCATAAAATCATCAAAAGTATATTAAATCCCGGAGATGCCGGTAAGGCGCAGCGTTATAAGCTTGAACTAAAGAGATATGGTGAATGGAACTCGTCCGAAGAAGCACATAAGGAAATATTGCAAGATATTGAAAGGTATGGAGTAACAGCAACTGCAAAGAATCTGAATATGAAAGTTAACAGTGTTAGAAAAATATGGAAAAGGAAAAATACATTAAAAGGGGGACAGTGAGTGTGAAAAAAATAAAATAATCAAAGCAGCTTATTTTTAATATTCATCCATCAACGAGCAGATACGGCAATCAAGCTAAATGCTCACTCTTCTAAAGGAGAACATGATGGAAAGTTATAAAAAAATATTAAGCTATGCTGGATTAGCTGAAGTTTTGCCAACAAATGAAGCGGCTATGATTATGAATCGCCGCCCCCAAACGTTGAGGAAATGGGCATGTTTGGAGAATGGCCCAATCCGACCTGTTCGTATTAATGGCCGGCTTGCATGGAAAGTTGCTGATATTCGAACACTTCTGAACGGAGGTGTTTAAAATGAAAAAAGCCCAGCAACAAATTAATGCTGCCGAGCCCTCAGACAAGCTCAATTATAACACGCTACGCAAATCATTAACCGAGAAGTATCAGCTTTTGATACCTACGCTTAAAACAATATTATTAGCCATTTTTACATATCTTTATGTTAGTTGCACAGCTGCTATCTATACCGTGCTATTTATGCGCGAACTGATTGGAGGTGTCGCATGCTAACAATCAAAGAACAAATTAAAGCCAAGTTGTTAGCTGGAGAATATGTGAAGCTGATTGACTTTGCAGAAAAGGATCGGGCAGAAGCATTAGGTGCCATTAACACCTTACGAGATCAATTGCCAATTCGTGCAGGATGGCAGACTTTGCGTCAATCCTACCTAAGTGAAACCCGCACCCGTGCCAGGCGCTATCACATCCCGGAAAACTTCTTGCGGGAGGAAACAAAATGAGCAGTCTGGAAAAAGTGTTATCACGCCTAGATATGGTTAAACACATTGGTGACGGTAGATATAAAGCTCTATGCCCTGCCCATAATGACAGAACCCCTAGCCTAGCTATTAAATATACAGACAGACGATTGTTACTCCACTGCTTCGGCGGCTGCGAGACTTTGGATGTGCTGGGTGCAATAGGTTTGGATTTTGCAGACATCATGCCCGAAAAAGTGATGGGAAACTTTAAGCCGGACAAAAAACCATTCTACGCAATCGACATATTAAACATCATCAAGTTTGAAGTTACTCTGATATATATCTATGCGGCAGACATGGCCAAAGGTTTGACCCTGACTAGCAGCGATAGAGAAAGGTTATTGCTTGCGACTTCACGTATCAACCACGCTTATGAGGTGGCAAAAAATGGCTTATAACAATGTTATTGAAGCTTTTGATGAAGACCGAGTAGCACGAGTAGCACGAGTGCAAGTAGCAGAGGATAAAAAAAGTGATTGGGTGAGGCCATCTAAGCTAATACAAGACTCAGAATCTGTTCCGTATCCAATAGATGCCTTGCCGGTTGGGATTGGTGACGCCGTACGTGAGGTGCTGGAATTTGTTCAGTGCCCAATGGCATTAGCTGCGTGTAGTGCTTTGAGTGCATTATCAGTAGCTGCGCAGCATTTAGCAAATGTCAGAAGGGCTGAAGGATTAGTTTCACCTGTAAGTTTGTATACGCTTGCTATTGCTGAGTCGGGGGAAAGAAAGACTAGTGTTGATAAACACTTCACCAGTGCAATAGCAGCATGGGAATCAACGCAGGCAGAACTGGCAGAGCCTGATTTAAAACGCTATCAAGTTGAGCATGATTCCTGGTCTATGCAATATGAGGGCCTGAAACAGAAAATTAAGGATACTGCCAAGGCGCAGAAGCCGACAGACTTGCTAACATCTCAATTACATCAATTGAAAAGTGTAGAGCCGATTCCTGTAAGAGTTCCCCGTTTAATATACGGCGACTCAACACCAGAACAGCTTGGATTTAGTTTGGCTAAAAAATGGCCAAGTGGTGCCGTGTTAAGCAGTGAGGCCGGTATTGTATTTGGTGGTTCAGCAATGACCGGTGATAGTGCAATGCGAAACATGGCCTTGCTTAATGTTCTGTGGGAAGGTGGAACCCATACCATTGATCGCCGCACCAGTGAGAGCTATAAAGTTCAAGGCGCACGGTTAACGATGGGTTTGGCTGTACAGTCTGATACAGTAAGAGCATTCTTTGATAACTCCAGACAGTTGGCGCGCGGTACCGGCTTTGCCGCACGATTTCTGATTGCTTGGCCGGAGTCAACGCAGGGTACAAGGCTATTTAGAGAACCCCCAAAATCATTCCCGAAGTTGTCAAAGTTTAATGAGCGTATCAATCAGCTATTAGACAAAATGCCAATACTTACAGATTCTGGTGGAATTGAACCCGCAATCCTTGAGTTCAGTCCAGAAGCTAAAGATGTTTGGATTGATTTCCATAATCAGGTCGAAATTGAATTGCGCGTTGGTGGCGACATGGCGGATGCTCGTGATGTTGCAAGTAAAGCTGCCGACAATGTCGCTCGACTCGCTGCACTCTTTCATATCTACGAATTACACAGCGAGGGGCAGATAAATGCTGATCTTGTAAAAGTTGCAGCAGTTATCGTTACTTGGCATTTATACGAAGCTAAAAGGTTCTTAAACCAAATTACCACACCTGCACACATTAACAATGCGCTGAAACTTGATGCTTATATCTTGAAATACTGCCGTGAGCATAAAACTAATCATGTTAATAAAACCCACGTGAGGCGTAATGGTGCAATTCGAGATAAGCGATTGTTGGAAGAATCTATCGCTGAATTGGTGGAAGCTAATCGTATTCGAGTAATTATTGATGATAGGACGAGTGTGATTGAAGTGAATCCTGCTTTATTAGGAGGTAATCATGCTTAGAGATATTCTGGATAATTTCACCAATGCTACTGCTACTCGTGCTACTAATGCTACTTCTGCAATCAAAAATGAAAACGGAGTAGCACGAATAGCACGAGTGCAAGTAGCAACGCCCGAAAAAAAGGGAATTTCTATTAGTAATGAGATTGTCAGCAATTGGTGGCTAATACATTATGTTGACTGTGAGCCAGTAGAAGTGGCTATTTGGCCACCATGTAGTCAGGATGAAGCTTTGGCCCTCAATCCCCAAGCAGTAGCTGCAGAGCCAATTAGTTCACCGGTAAGTGATGATGTTGCCAGAAATGCAAATGAATGAGACTTCAAGCATTAAAAAGTCCAATCTTGAAAATGCATTACGAATAAAGGCACTGGCTTCTATTCTGGCATCAAATAAAAGTCAGTGCTTTTTCAGAATTATAAATTACAGGAGCAATACACGCGCGCGAGGCTGTAAAGTTTCTAGTTTAGTCACGGCAATTAAAGAAATTATTTAATAAGGAAATTTTAAATGGAACACAATATGAAGAACTTAGAATCGCAGGCAACAAGGAAAGAGAAACTATTACAGAGGCTACGGAGTTTAAGCCCGGCAGCGAGGAAAGCGATACTGCAGGCAGCACTGGAAGAACAGCAGAACCGCAAAGCGCAGAAAACTCTAGCCAGCAAGCAGAAGTAACTGCCGCCGGGGCAATTCAAATTTTACCCGAGTAAAGCCGGGAAGATTAGGCTCAAGTATGGTGAACAGAATAAAGATGGAACTGGTTTTGGATTGGTACAAATTCTCTTATAAAGTAATTTTGCTTTAAATCAACTTGAAGAATCAATTTGGGGTAGATACTGAATACATGCCTAGCCCATATCCTCAAAATGCCTTGAGTAATGTGTTTATTGGCTTTTTTCAAATATTCAAAGTCATTTTTTATGCCATCTAGACATGATATTCAGCCATTGATTGCTATTTTCAAACAGGTCTTTCGTCATGTAATGCTGTTGTTAATTGCTACATCCAATGCTTATGCGGACAGCTACAGTGATGAATATGATGCTCAGGCGGGATTAGCGCTTATCAATGCGCAGGTTGCTTACGACAGAGGCTATACCGGTGCGGGCATTGTCGTCGGTGTATCTGACAGCGGCATTGCCATTAATCATCCGGAATTCATAGGTCGCGACTTTGAATTTGTCAGGTATTTTGGTGAGAATACTCTGCCCAAAGGCGACTATTGGGGGGATCTCCTCAATAAATATGTATTTCCTATTGATGACCCGAGTGGACATGGTTCTCATGTTTCCGGAATTATTGCGGCCAGCCGAGACGGTGTTGGCATGCATGGAGTGGCATATGACGCGAAGCTTGTAGTAGCAGGTATCGGCGATGTTAGTGGCTGGGTTAATCCTTCTGGAGATGCTTTCTATCCCCATCTCATTATGTCTGGAGCGAGGATCATCAATAATAGCTGGGGATCTGGCTCGATTAGTGATATGCCACCAGAAAACCTTACCCTAGAAAAACTGACTTTAGAAGTTAAAGAACTTGGTATTAATGAAGTTTTAAAAACAGGCACATTATTAGTCTTTGCTACTGGCAATGACAACGCTAATCAGCCAAGTATCCAAGCAGCACTTCCCTACTATTTTCCAGAATTAACGGCTAACTGGGTTGCAGTAAATGCATTAACGCTTGATGGTAAGGAATCAAGCTATGGCAACGAATGCGGAGTCGCCAAAAATTGGTGCATTTCCGCGCCAGGCGGTGATGTGATAGATAATTTTCCCACAAGCTTTATCAATAATGGTGTCTTTTCAGTAAATGTACCCGGCTCATTAGATGACAGTATCAATGCGCTTTACCATGATTTTTATCCAAATGTATTTCCTGAGGCTGGTGGCAACTACACGAGAATGAGTGGCACCTCCATGGCTGCGCCAATTGTTTCAGGTGCGCTTGCAGTGATTTTGCAGGCGTTCCCTTATATGACGATGGAGCAAGTCAAATTGACCATGTTCACAACAGCTACAGATATAGGTGATCCCGGTATAGATGCACTGTATGGATGGGGGCTGCTTAACTTGGGTAAAGCTATTGATGGCCCTGGTCAATTAACTAAAAATTGGGAAGTGAACACACAAGGATTTTCATCGGTATGGAATAATGATATTTCAGGTAGTGGAGGCTTGCAAAAGCTAGGAAATGGCACTTTAGAATTAACCGGCAAAAATACCTACACCGGAGACACCACGGTTACAGGGGGCGCTCTCGCCGTTAACGGATCTATACTCTCAAGTACTGTTGTTGCCAGCGGTGGTACGCTTAAAGGTTACGGTAGCGTAGCCAATGTCGCTGTGAACGATGGCGGAACCCTAGCTCCAGGCAACTCACCGGGAACGCTGCTTGCATATGGGAATGTGGTGCAGAAAGCTGGCAGTACGCTTGAAATAGAAATCGATGGCGCCGGAACTGCAAATGGTGCCGGCAACTACGATAGAATTGTTGTGCTTGGCGCAGCAAATACATACACGGCTGGCGGTACGCTCGTTCCCATCCTACGCGGCATCACGGTGCCGGCAACCAATACTTTCACACCAGCATTGGGTCAGGGATTTAAATTCGTTTCCGCAGAAGGTGGTATTGCTGGAAGTTACGCTACATTTACCCAACCTGCTGCCGGATTAATGTCAGGCACAAGAATGGATCTTGTGTATGGCAGCCATGCATTAACGCTCTACGCCACGCCGTCAAGTTATAGCAATCTCGCTGGTGCCGGAGTTCAAACTAATAGCACGCGTCAATCCATAGGCGGGATTCTGGAGACGATGCGTCCCACTCCTGGCGTGCGCCTAACTGACTCAATCACAAAAACATTGTTTGATAACCTTGCCTCTCAAAATGCAGGCAATTTACCCATTGCGTTTGACCAGCTTGCTGGTGTCGGATATGCGCAACTGATAGGCATGAACCGTGAGAATACCCGTTTCATTGCCAACCAGACCATGACTGTAGCGGGTAATCAGCGGCGCGACCATGACTGGAGCAATAAAACCCTATCCAAAATAGATAATACTGAAATGTTTAATGCAGGTGATACCAAGGTTTGGGGTACTGCCATCGGTTTAGTTTCATCATGGGGCGGGGATCGATACGGTCATGGCATGCATGACACACTTGGCGGCCTGATGGGCGGAGTACAAAAAAGAATTAATGAGCAAACTAACGCAGGATTCTCTGTTGCTTATGCAAACAGCAGTACTGATATGCGGGACAGTATGGGTAGTGGAGCCATGCACAATCTGCAGTTGATGGGCTATGCCAGCAAAACGTATGATAGTGGTTTCTACCTGCAGGGTGCAGCTGGGGTTGGCGGCGGGCAGATTGATGCAAAACGTTATGTATCAGTGCTTAATAACCGATACCAGCATGACATCTATACCGCCAATTTTAACTCGACAATTATGGCGGGCTGGAGTGATGTAACCACTCAAAATATTCGTTATGAGACAGAAATAGGCATGGCATACCTGGGTATGCATCACTTTGGTTTTAAAGACAAAGGTGGAGATGCTATCAATCAATTGAATGTTGATGGCGATACCAGCCACTCACTTATGGGTAGCATAGGCGCTAACATCAGTCTTCCTTTTAAATCCAATAATGTTAATTGGCTTACAGTAATATCAGGCAGTGTTCATCATGAGCTTGCTGATGTCAGGACAGAATTTGATGTCCGCATGCTTAACCAGACCTATCAAGTAAAAAGTGGCGCTATCGGTCGAGACCGTCTAAATCTTGGTCTAAGTTTAACCGGGCAGGTAGCAGACCACACCAGTATCACATTCAATGTAAGCCATCAGACTGCCGAAAACTGGAATGCAACGGCGGCTACATTTGCAATTAAGACAGCGTTTTAGCGAAGTCATCATGAATGCGAGGGACGTTGGAGGAGTTTTCATCAGAGGGTGACGTAAAAGTTGTTGACGTCGATGAGGGTGATATATCGAGTTGGAGCATAAATGGCGGATTGTTGCATTTGATTGTTGTAACAATAATATATTGTTCTTACTCAATATTGCTAAAATTATTAGACATGCTGATAATTTTTGAATTAAAAGCTTGAGGAAAGGATGACGATAATTAAATTTTAACGTCCCCTCAATCCGCATTGCGGACGTTCAGCTTTCCATTTTCCACTGCAATATTAGCCTATAAAAGTGCAAGCTATTACTCCCTGTTTATAGGAGATTAATATCATGGTAATTCAATCATATTCAATTGGTAATCGTGAACCATGGAACAAAAATAAACTTGTTGGCCAAAAATCGCCTCTTAATCTAAAGGAAATCTGGGCAATACGAATTCGTTTGGAGTTGTTTCAGCGCGTTCGTGATCTTGCATTATTTAATTTGGCTATCGATAGCAAGCTTCGCGGCTGTGATCTGGTTAAACTAAAAGTTCGGGATATTTCTCATGGCAATCAAATCACGGCTCGCGCTATTGTGATGCAACAAAAAACAGGTCTTCCTGTACATTTTGAAATTACTGAACAAACACGCAATTCCTTATATGCATGGATAGAATATGCACATCTGAGATCGGAAGATTTTTTATTTCCTAGCCGCATTCACGATTCACCACATTTATCCACCAGGCAGTACGCTCGTATTGTTAATGCATGGGTAGAGGAAATTGGTTTAGATTCGGCGAATTACGGTACACATACAATGAGGAGAACTAAAGCATCCCTGATCTACAAGCGCACAAAGAATCTACGTGCTATTCAATTACTCCTGGGACACACAAAACTTGATAGTACTGTGCGTTATCTTGGAATAGAAGTAGAAGATGCATTGGAATTAGCCGAACAGACAGAGGTTTAATAGATCGAATTCAGCACAGCTATTAAAATTAGCTGTGCTGATTTACAACTGCATCCGCATAGCAGCCATTTACTCCATAATAAACTGAAGACTTAAATGAAAAGGGAGCCATGGCTCCCTTTGTTATAACCTAGTTGCGACAGCAGCTAGGTATAATTCACTACCGTTTCTGAATGGCAAGAAGCAATATACAATTTAATTATCAAGGCATGTAAAAACTAGATTTCTGTTCAACATGCTCTTTTGAGGTAACCGACTCAACATCAAACATAATTGGATGGGTACCTTTTCGAATGGATCCGTCCGCAATTTGCAAGCTGATCGCGACCAATCGTTCACTAGCTGGATTGACTGTAATCTCTGTATCTGAAGTTGTAGTCATTCCCTTTAATCCATGAACCGATACACGATAGGTTTGCTGATTTTCAGTTACATTGGTCAATTGTATCTGATAAACGTTTTCTACCATGCCCCCAGGCGCTAAACGGGACATGACACCACGATCACGGTTAACATCCACTTTAAATGCTGGGCGAATTGTTAAAGATAGTACCAATCCTAAAGACAACAGTATTAATAATCCACTATAGATCAGTACGCGCGGACGTAATATTTTCTTGAGGATTTGATGCTGGGACCAATGTTTCTCAACGCCGTTCTGGGTGGAGAAACGAATCAAGCCTCGTGGGTATTGCATCTTGTCCATAATGCTGTTGCATGCATCAACACACAGGCCGCAACTAATGCACTCGTATTGCAAACCATTGCGGATATCAATGCCAACGGGACAGACCTGCACACAAAAGCTGCAATCAATGCAGTCACCTAAACCTTCTTTTTTCGCATCAACATTGCGTGAACGACCGCTGCGAGGTTCACCACGCTCCTGGTCATAAGTAACAATGAGGGTGTCATTGTCAAACATGGCGCTCTGAAAGCGGGCATATGGGCACATATGTTTACAAACCTGTTCACGCAAGAAACCCGCATTGCCGTAAGTAGCAAAACCATAGAAACATATCCAGAAGGTCTCCCATGGGCTTAATCGATATTGAATGATGTTATCCAAAAGATCCCTGATGGGAGAAAAGTATCCAAGGAAGGTAAATCCCGTAACCATTGAAAAACCAATCCAGGCTGCATGTTTCAGAAATTTCTTGTGGAGCTTCTTGAAGCTGAATTTCATGCTGTCCAGACGCATGCGGGCAGCCCGGTCACCCTCTATTTTGCGCTCCATCCATAGAAATATTTCTGTATAAACAGATTGTGGACACGAGAAACCACACCACAGACGTCCGGCAACGGCTGTAAAAAGAAACAATGCCAGCGCAGAAATGATCAGGATTACAACTAGGTAGATTAAATCCTGAGGGTATAGCACCAGGCCGAAAATGTAAAAACGATGAGTACTGACATCTAGCAGCATGGCTTGTCGGTCATTCCACATAAGCCAGGGCGTACCGTAGAACACAATTTGTGTAATCCAGATCATGATCCAGCGCCAGTTTTTAAAGATTCCGGATATATTGCGAGGATAGATTTTGCTTTGCGCCTCATACATCGACATGAATTTATCTGATGAATGATCGCTTACGATTGGAATCACTTTCTTTGATGGTTTGATACTTGTTGTCATGCTATTTCCTTACTTGTAATTGCATTATTCAAACGCACACACCTGAACTTAATAGTTACAAAGGTGTTTAAATGTCAGCAGTGCCTGGCAGCCTGTAGGACTTTTGATACTGCTCAGTAAACGTACCAAGCGCTTGCAATGCCAGTTGGGGATCATGTCCTTCTTTAATTAGGAAACTGTTAAAACCACACCGGGCCATATAAAACACAGTGTCGATCATGACGTCGCCGACGGCTCTCAATTCCCCATGCCAGCCATAAACGGTTTTGATAAGTTGAGCTAAAGAATAGCCTCTGCCATCGGTATAACTTGGAAAATCAATCGCGATGAATGCAATATCTGTGATTTGTAAAAGCTTACTGTGGTTGCTTAATGTTGCAGCCAAGTCTGTGTCAGATGAAATTAATATGCCAACGGGAAATCTACGATTCAATAAAAGCTCACGCTTCTCAAGCCAATCATCAAGGCGCATCATCCAATTCTTTTGGTCAGGTGGAACACCTAAAGAACTGTTTATTTCATCGCTTGTATCAAATAACAGTACTTCGTTAAACTCGACCTGACCGTTGCGCAACAGTCTTGGGGTTATCTCAAACATAGGTTTCTTTCGATAAAGTTGAAGGTTTAGAGAGCGAAGGATCTGCATACACATCCTTTTTAAAGGGTTCGATCCCTAATCGATGCACCACATCTATAAATCTCTCTTCCTCGCTGTCGCGTAGCCTTAGATAGGTTTTGACCAGACGATGTATCACATCAGGTATCTGTTCACGTGCGAATGAAGGGCCTATTACGCGTCCTATTGCAGCTTCTGCACCATTGGTGATCTCACTATGGGTAACACTGCTATGGTCCAATCCATGATTCAGGGTATTGTTTAAAGCCCCATTTTGTCTGCCGCCAATCGTGACCTGATACCATTCCTCACCGGCTTTATCGACACCTAGTATGCCTATATGTCCAACATGGTGATGGCCGCAGGAATTCATGCAGCCTGATAAATTGAGGTCCAACTCACCGATTTCGTAGATATAATCAAGATCGGAAAATGTGTTCTGTATCGCTTCAGCAACGGGAATCGTTACTGCATTCGCCAGGCTGCAATAATCTCCACCCGGACATGAAATAATATTGGTGATCAAGCCTATATTCGGTGTAGCCAGATTCAGTAATCGCAGCTCTTGCCATAGCATATATAGATCGTTCTTCCTGACGTCAGGCATGATGATGTTCTGCTCGTGAGAGATACGCAGCTCACCAAAACCATACTTTTCGGCCATATCGGCAATTGCATCCATCTGGTCGGCGGTGATGTCTCCGGGAGGTGCTCCAGTCGCCTTTAATGAAATCGTAACTGATGCGTATCCTGATACTTTATGGGGGTGAGTATTAGTGCGTGACCATCGATAAAATCCAGCATCAGCCGCCAACTTGCTGGAGTAGAACGCATCACTGATTTCAGTATTCAGATCGTATTCCGGCCACTTGAACTTGCCTGCAATACTTTTTACAAACTCTTCTGTTACGGTATCCGGACCACCTTTAATAAGCTTCCATTGCTCATCAACTTCATTCGCAAAAACTTCTGGCGTAAGGTCTTTCACCAGAATTTTTATGCGGGCTTTATACTTGTTGTCCCGTCTTCCATGCAGGTTGTATACCCGCAGTGTGGCTTGCAGGTAGGTTAATAAGTCATGCCACGCCACAAAGGGCTTGATTAATTTTCCTACAATAGGTGTTCTGCCTAAGCCACCGCCAACGAAGACCCTGAACCCGAATACTCCATTTTTTTCTACCGCTTGCAAACCGATATCATGGACACCAACAGCAGCCCTGTCAGTTATGGATCCACTTACTGCAATTTTGAATTTGCGCGGCAGAAATGCGAATTCAGGATGTAGCATTGACCATTGGCGGATAATTTCACACCACACCAGCGGATTGATTAATTCATCGGCCGCAACGCCGGCAAAATGATCTGTAGTGGTATTGCGAATACAGTTGCCACTGGTCTGGATTGCATGCATCTGCACGGTTGCGAGCTTAGCTAATACATCAGGGGCATCTTCCAGCCGGAGCCAATTAAACTGAATGTTCTGCCTTGTGGTTAAATGACCATAGCCTTTATCCCATCGCCGCGCGACATAAGCAAGTGTACGCAGCTGTTTCGAGGTTAACATGCCATAGGGAATAGCAACCCTTAACATAGGCGCATGTCGTTGGATATATAACCCATTCTGGAGTCGCAAAACGCGGAACTCCTCGTCATTTAACTGACCGCTCAGGAATCGCTGCGTCTGCCCCCTAAATTGAGAAACACGCTGCTCAACAAGCTTCTGGTCAATATCATCATAGATATACATTGAATCACCTTAAATCTCCAGCTAACTAAAATGCCGGATTGTTTTAACAGTGATTAAGATATCGATTTGCGGAATTCAATAACAGAGACAGTTACGATTTAAAAAAGCATAACAGATATGGGTATGCAGAAATTATTAAGACCTTGGCAGGGCACTGAGGTCTCTCACCAGTCCACCTAACACTCTCAGTGAGACTTCTGTGCGCGCATCCCAAATATGCCCATAATTGAGTCGTATGTAGTCCGCAAACCCTCTATGTGCAGAAAATATCGGGCCTGGGGCAATGCTGATTCCATTCGCAAGTGCAAGTTTATGCAATTGCAGCGCATTAACGCCATCAGGCAGCTTAATCCACAGAAAGTATCCACCTTGCGGTGTTGTCAGCCGCGTTCCCGCTGGAAAATGGCGCTCGACTGCTTCTATGAACTTAATTTGATTCAGCATCAATGTATGGCGTAAATTGCGCAAGTGTTTGTCATAGCCGCCCTTTTGCAGATACCTGGCAATGGCAACCTGTACCGGAACAGATGCAGATATGGTAGTGGTTAACTTGAGCCGTTCTACCGACTGCAAATATTTTCCTGGTGCGACCCAGCCCACGCGGTAGCCCGGTGCGAGGCATTTTGAAAATGAAGAACAATGCATCACCAAGCCTTCCGTATCAAAAGCTTTTGCAGGTGTGGGTCGCTTGGTACCAAAATAAAGCTCACCATAAACATCATCTTCAATTAACGGAATCTGATGTTTGGTAATGATCTCTACCAAAGCTTTCTTTTTATTGTCTGAGAGCAAGCTTCCTAACGGGTTCTGAAAGTTGGTCATTAACCAGCAAGCCTTGGGTTTGTGCCGCTCAATTGCACGCTCCATAGCTGCTAAGTCAATACCATCTTTCGGGTGACTGGGCACTTCGACTGCCCGCAGGCCGATACGCTCAATAGATTGCAGGGCAGCATAAAACGTAGGAGACTCAATCAGTATGGTGTCCCCAGGTCGCGCAACAGCCATCAAACATAAATTCAAGCCTTCGAGAGCACCGTTAGTCACCACAATTTCATCCGCCGCCACATGCAGGCCATCGATCATGTAGCGTAATGCAATTTGTCTCCTGAGGTTGGCATCTCCTGCACTCAGATTATCCACGCTAGACCAAGGGTCCATTTCCTGAACACTTGAAGCCATCGTTCTTGCCAGATTAGCTCTTGGAAATAGTAAAGGACTGGGAAACGCCGAACCCAAGGGCATGATGTTTTTTACTCTGATAGACTGCAGAACCTCAAACACTAACTCACTGACATCTACCTCTGTTGATTCAGAATCTGCATTAAAAACCGGATCTGGGGTTAATGGAATATTAACGCCGCCACCGGTGACAAAGTAACCAGAACGTTCACGCGCACTGATGAGCCCTCGGGCTTCCAGCAAATAATATGCTTCCAATACTGTTGATGGGCTAACTTTACGACTGGCACTGGCATGGCGTACGGACGGCAATCTGTCACCCCGGCATAAAACTCCTTCTTGAATTGATTGAGCAATCGAGTTGGCAAGTTGTTCGTAAAGTTTCATCGGTGAAGGCTGCCGTCATGTGGCACGATAATTATCAAAAATTTCTTAGACTTTCAGTGATAGTCCATGAAATCTAATAATTGCAGATATTGAGTGAATAAGCTACTTGCAGCAGCATCAATTTCCACTGAATCCGCAAAGCAGACGTTTATCAAAACAATCTAAACTGCTTGATTCGGCCCATAGCAGTCATTCAAATTTGAGCTAATCTGGTCTATTTGATTGATTAGAGTTCCGCTAGACATAACAACCTCACTATTCACTCAATACTTCACGTAAGGTAGTTAAAACTTGCTCTACCACCGTCGAGTTACGTTTGTAGTATGTCCATTTCCCAATCTTAGTTGATTCAACTAAGTTCGCATCTTGCAACGCTTTTAAGCACAATGATGTAGCGGGTTGCGATAGCCCAACCTTGTCCTGAATCAGGCTTGCACATACTCCGTACATCTCGTACGGGTAAAGCTGAGAGTAGCCCTTAAACGCCTCATCAGGATTAGCTAACCAAGCCAATATTGCACGTCTTGTCGGGTTGGCTAGCATTTTTAATGCTTCATTCAAATCCATGTTACTCCCACCTTATTGCCAGTGGGGAAGCCCACCATTTAAGTTGATAATTGTGTGCTGAATGGATAATCAATGTATCCTGCTTCGCCACCACCGTAAAGAGTATCATTTTGCACCTGATTAAACGATAACCCTTTTTGAATTCGATATGGTAAATCGGGGTTTGCTATGAATGGTTTACCAAATGCATATAAATCACCGTAGCCTTTTGAATTTACTGTCAGTGCTTTTTCTACGGTATAACGACCTGCATAGATTATCGCACCCTGAAATGTTTTACGTAATTCACGTCTAAATGTTTCAGGCAAGTCCGGGCTGTTGTCCCAATCCGCCTCTGCGATCGATATGTATGCAATGCCAAGGTCATTTAACATTTCAGCAGCACGAATGTAGGTTTCATGAGGATTACTTTCTACAAGGCCAAGATAAACACGATCTTCTGTAGTGGTGGCAAACAGTGGAGCGAATCTTACACCTACTCGATTACGCCCAAACACTTCGATAACAGCTTCAGTAACCTCTCTTAAAAAGCGTAGTCTATTAGGTAGCGAGCCACCGTATTCGTCAGCTCTGTGATTCGTGTGCTCAGAGATGAATTGGTTTAGCAGATAACCGTTAGCGGAGTGAAGCTCAACACCGTCAAATCCAGCCAACTTTGCGTTTTTAGCAGCTTGACGATATATGTTAACCAACTCTTTAACTTCTTCGGTTGTTAGTTCACGAGGCATGCTTGGTTCAACCAAAGCACCTTCGCCTGGGCCAGTCTCAATGAACACCTTTACAGACTTTGCCTGAATGGCTGACGGTGCAACTGGTGCATCTCCGTTTGGTTGTAAATCGCAATGGGATACCCGGCCAACATGCCAAAGTTGGCAAAAGATAACTCCACCACTTTCATGTACAGCGTTCGTTACTTTCTTCCAACCTTCTATTTGCTCCTCAGAATGAATGCCTGGCGTCCAAGCATAGCCTTGCCCACGTCCTTCAATCTGTGTGCCTTCTGTAACCATAAAACCAGCAGTAGAGCGTTGTTTATAGTAACTTGCCATTAATTCGTTTGGCACATTTCCCGGTTGAGTGCTACGGCAGCGAGTTAATGGTGGTAATACAATTCGATTAGGTAAAAACAAGTCGCCCAATTGGACTTCTTCAAATAATGACGATACGTTCATATGTGCCTCTTTAAATTTAAGGTATATATTGTTACATTTAAATATGTAAATGTGAATAGTTGATTTATATATATTTATGAAGGTCTTCTATGAGTCATATATGCTCATAAATAAAAAGTAGAATTAAGATTGCTGATACAGTCAGGAAGTCATCGCGGAATCCATTTTCGACCTTCATAAAACCCAATCCCGGAATAAGTTAAATTAGCAGTTCAAATACTCCTAATATACTTAAACTGAAAAGTAGACAGGATTAAGCGGACTATCTCTTTAGAATTATACGAGCTGTTAGATTAACCGACTCTAATCGTCCCTTTACTGACCTTCAATAGTTGAATGCATGAGCACCATCAGGCGTCCCGCTAAAGGGTTAGGATGAGTTTGCTAAACAAAATCCACCATTAACGCTCCCAGATTCTATGTTTGTATACTTTCATCGTGGAGGCTTAATTTCGGCACTCAAACGTGACTGCCCAACCGACTGTAAAGCACCTATGCAGTTGCTATTAGCGCTAAACTGTTACCACAATCTTGCCGATCTGCTGGTTGGATTCCATATAGCGGTGTGCTTCGACAATCTGCGCTAGCGGAAAGGTTTTGGCTACCAGCGGTTTCAGCTTGCCTTCAGTCAACCCTTGCACAATGAAGGCTTTGGCGCGTGCCATGCGCTCAGGATGGGTGCTGATTTCAAATAGGGTATACCCGCGTATGGTTAGTTGCTTGGCGAGCACGGGGAACAGCGGCAATGGCGTCGGCTCTGTACTTAGGGCGCCATATTGAAAAATTATGCCGCTTTGCGCTGTGGCTTCTGCCAGCTTGGCGATGGTAGGCCCGCCCACTGGATCAAACACAACCCTAGCGCCCTTGTTATTGGTAATGCGGTTGACTTCTGCCACTAAGTCCTGCTCTCCTGTCGCAATCACGTGTTTGGCACCAGCCTTGAGTAAAGCCTCGCGCTTACTGCTGGTACGCGTCAAAGCAATAGGAACGGCTCCCAGCAGATTGGCAGTCTCGATCGCTGCCACACCCACGCTGCTTGATGCCGCCGGTATCAACACAAATTCGCCAACTTTGGTATCGGCAAACTCCACCAGTGCGCCGTAGGCAGTCATATATTGCATCCAGATGGCAGAAGCTTCTGGCCAGGAAAGTGATGGTGGATGTTTGACCACGGCAAATGCAGGCACATTCGCCAACTCACCATACACACCATACTGATTTTGCGAGAACGCTGGGATTGTGCTGACCGCATCACCTATTTTGAACTCAGTCACGTCCTCGCCCGCCGCGTTGACTATGCCTGCCGCTTCATAGCCCAGCCTCGCTGGCAGTTGCGGTGCTTCCAGATACTGGCCATTGCGAAACATAACTTCCGCACGATTGAGTCCGATGGCATGTACTTTGATCTGCACTTCACCCTTGCCTGGTGCGGCGACTTGTTCATCTGCTATCTGTAATACTTCTGGCCCACCGGTTTGGTGGAATCTGACGACAAGTGACATTTTTATCTCCTGATAATGTAAAAATAGTATGGAAATCAAGCCCAGCCGCTCAACACGATTTTACCTATGGTGCTGCCGGCTTCAAGCTGCGCATGCGCCTGACGCAGGTTGGCTGCATTGATAGGAGACAGTGTTTCGTTGAGGGTGGATTTCAGCAAGCCATCATCGACTAGTCGCGCTACACGATCCAGAATATGGTGTTGCTCAATCATGTCTTCAGTCTGAAACATAGAGCGCGTGTACATGAGCTCCCAGACAAAGGTCGCGCTTTTATTTTTAAGTAGATTGAGGTCGACGGGCTTTGCGGTTTCTACAATTGAGCAGATGTGGCCTTGCGGTTTAATCAATTCGGCCATGATTGGAAAGTAGGTATCAGTGTCGTTGCAGCAGAAAATATAATCAGGCTGGGGAATGCCGATTTCGCGCATTTGCGCGATCATGTCATGCTTATGATTGATGACATGCTGCGCTCCCAATTTCTGCACCCATGTGACGGTCTCAGGTCGCGATGCCGTGGCTACCACAGTCAATCCCGCCAGCTTATGGGCGAGTTGGATGGCAATCGAGCCCACGCCACCTGCGCCGCCTATGATGAGCAGGCTTTTATTACGGTTCTGTGCGCTATCAAGCGCAATGCCCAATCGGTCGAATAGTGATTCCCAGGCAGTCAGCGCAGTCAGCGGCAAAGCCGCTGCTTGCTCGAAACTCAAACGCTGTGGCATGTGGCCGACGATGCGTTCATCCACGAGCTGGTACTCAGCATTGCAGCCTGAGCGCGTGAGATCGCCAGCGTAAAATACTTTGTCGCCAGGCTTGAACAGCGTGCAGTCTGCTCCGACTTCGACCACTTCGCCAGCGGCATCCCAACCTAGCACCTTGGGTGTTGTTTCTACCTTGTCTTTCGGCTTGCGCACCTTGGTATCAACAGGGTTGACTGCAATCGCGTGGATCTTCACCAGAAGATCGCGACCGGCAGCGACAGGGGTGTGCAATTCGACGTCCATCAGTGATTCAGGATCACTGATAGGTAAATATCTAGTGAGTGCAACGGCTTTCATAGTGTCTCCTGTTTGAGTGAAGCTGGCATCCTTGCCTGCATTGTTTGATGCATTGGCAGGCGAGGGTGCCTGTGTTAGATAAATTCTGGCAGCACGAACTCTGCCAGTTCCTGCAGCACTTCGTCAGCTGCACGTTTTCCATATTTCAAATTGAATATCAAGTGATCCACGCCAATGCGTTTGCTGGCACGCAGATGCATTAGCAAGGCATTTCTGCCGAGACGGTGACCCAAATGAATAGGCGTTGCTGCTTCATTCGGGTTGTCGACAAGGTCAATAAAATATGACTGTATGAATGGTTTGTACTGCCCCGGTAACTCGGCTTCTACCGTATCGCGCCATCGCTGGACGATCTGCTCTTGGGCCTCTATGCTGCGCGGGTAGCTCATCCAGCCGTCGGCGTTGCGCGCGATCCAGCCCAAATCCTGCTGGCTATGGCCGGTGACGAGCAAGGGCACATGCGAAGCTAGCGGCTTAGGGATGACATCGGCACCCTGCAGATGGCCGAAGCCGCTACTGACTTGCGGGAAGTGCTCTGACCAATAAATTTTAAGCAGCTCGACCTCTTCGCGAAACATGGCACCGCGCGACTCAAAATCCACATTGAAAGCAGGGAACTCCACCAATCTATCGCCCGTAGCAATGCCCAGCAGCAAGCGGCCATTGGACAACTGGTCTATGCTGGCGGCGGCCTTGGCGATATGAATTGGGTGGCGCAATGGCAGGATGATGGATGCCGTCAGCAGAGCGATTTCTGTGGTCTGCGCGGCCATATAACCGAGATAAGCCCACGGGTCGAACACTTGACCGACATCGCCAAAATTCGGGTCGCGCAGCGGCACATCGCGAAAGCCCAAGCTGGCAAAACCGGCTTTTTCGGCAAACTGTGCCAGCGCTACCTGGTTGTGCATGGTCGGTTGGTCGCGCTCGAAGGCCTCGATCGGGAACATGATGCCCAGCGTGAGTTTGCCACGTTGGAATGCACGCTGCCAGCCACGGTTGCCTGTCGGCGATTGATTTGGATTAGGGTTATACATTCTGCTCTATAAGAAAAAACTGGCACATCCACAAAAGGGAGAAAATGATGTGCCAGTATAGGCCCGAAATAGCTAGGGGGAGGAGCTATCTACTTAGCCAAAAACTGATTTAAGCCTGGCCTTTGACTGCCAGTAAATCCACGGTTTCGATCACCGGCATCTCAGCCAGCAAGTCTGTGGCATTTGCCATTAGTGCCTCAGCGATTTTCCCGGTCAAATGTGCTTGTCGACCATGTTCATCCATAAAGGTGTCAAAAATGCCAAAGGTTGCAGGCCCGAATTTGAGTGCGTACCAGGTAGCGGTTTCCGGCTCGTTTTCCACTAGTGGCAGTGCGGATTTAAGAAATGCTTCTAGTGCTGCTTCCTTGCCTGGCTTGGCGTGCAGACGTACATACAGGGCTAACTTCTTGCTCATGATTGCTCCTAAAAAAATAAAACACGAAGATGGTGGATACGCGCTATCACGCTTATCCACCCTACTAAAAATCTAAATACTCGCTTCCAGCACTTCCCTGCTCTTATCCAGCGTCACATCCTTGTGTTCACCCAACTCGACCATGCCATGACTTTCAAGCTGCGCCAGCATGGCAGGAATGGCATCCGCGCTAATGTTGTAGGCGGATAAGCGCGTCGGCACGCTGAGGCTTTCGAAAAAAGCGCGGGTATTTTGGATGGCCGCTTCGATGCGAGCATCCTCTGTACCTTCACTGATATGCCAGACGCGCTCGGCGTATTGCAGCAGCTTGGCGCGCTTGGATTCGCGACGAACACTCAACATGGTCGGCAGGATGATAGCCAGCGTTTGCGCGTGATCCAATCCATGGAGCGCGGTGATTTCGTGGCCTATCATGTGCGTCGCCCAATCGCTCGGTACACCGGAGCCGATCAAGCCATTCAAGGCCAGCGTGGCAACCCACATGAAATTGGCTTGCAAATCATAATCCTGCGGGTTTTGCAGAATTTTAGGGCCGATTTCAATCAGCGTTTGCAGTAGGCCTTCGGCAAAGCGGTCCTGCACGCGCGCTTCCACCGGGTAGGTCAGGTATTGCTCCATGATGTGCGTGTAGGCATCCACCACGCCGTTAGCCAACTGGCGCGGCGGCAAGGTATAGGTCTTGGTCGGATCGAGTACGGAGAACTGTGGAAACACATGCTCACTGGTGAAATAGAGCTTGTCGTGTAAGCCGGATGCGGTTTCGGTGCGTGAAATCACCGAGCCGTCGTTCATCTCCGAGCCTGTTGCAGGCAAGGTCAGCACCGTGCCATAAGGCATGGCTTGTTTCACATTGGCACCGCGTTTGAGCAAAATCTCCCACGGGTCTTCTTCGGCATAAACCGCCGCCGCGACAAACTTGGTGCCATCAATTACCGAGCCGCCACCAACTGCCAACAGATAATCCAGCCTGTTAGCCTTGATTTGGGCGACAGCTTTTATGAGCGTTTCATAAGTCGGATTAGGCTCGACGCCGCTGAACTCCTCGACATAACGTCCGCCCAGAGCGGTTTTGACTTCATCCAGCGTGCCGTTCTTCTTGGCGCTAGTGCCGCCGTAGACAATCAATACACGAGCCTCAGTAGGCACTAGTTTGTCGATTTCGGCGACCTTGCCCTTACCGAAAGCGATACGCGTGGGATTATAAAAATCAAAATTCAACATCAAAAACTCCTTAAAAATTACAGTTATTAGACCAGTCGGCTAGTTTTCGGCCAAATAAAAAGATCGTACTCAATCAAGCCCCAGTCTCGTTTTCGTGGCATTCATAGCGCATTCAAGGGCTGCACGCGTGCGGCCAACTTTGGTTAAAAGCGTAGCGCCTACCCACATATAATAGATTTCTGCAGTAACAGTGTTCGCATCCAGATTGGCAGGAAATTCGCCCTTGCGGATGCCCTCTTGCACGCAGTTGGTAAGGCGCGCAATCACACTATCGGTACCATTCTTCAATGTAATACGCATAGCTTCGGAGAGATCGGTCACTTCTGCGCTCAATTTAACAATTAAGCATTTATCTGTTGTTGCGTCGCTAGATTGGGTATCCAGCCATGTTTGAAAAAACTTGAGCAATCGGCTGGAATTTGAACTGCCGTCATCTTTGAGTAAGTGTTCTAACATCTGCAAATAATCGTCAAAGTAATTTTCCAGCAATGCGTCACCAAACTGCTCTTTGGATTTGAAATAGTGATAGAACGAACCCTTGGGTACGCCAGCAGCTGAGAGTATCTCGTTGAGGCCTGCCGCAGAAAAGCCCTTGGCGAGGATGATGTCCTTGGCTGTATCGAGGATTTGCTGACGCGTATCGCCAGACTTTGTGATTGGAAGCTCATTTCCCATAAGTGCATTATTGCATTAATTAGACCGGTCGTCTAGTTATGCAATTAAAAAAGCATTCAATTTACTTTGCGAAAATCTAAGAAGAATTTGCTTGGGAAGAGGATGAATGATAAATATCTAGTACTTGAAAATTCACAATTCGCTATATTTTTTATTGGTATGGGATTCATTGGTTTTGTAAATCTTCGTGGGTTATTATGAAGGTCAGCTTTGGGCCGATTGCTGAAATCAGAAAAACTAAACTGAACGGCAGCGTTGTCCCGCATAGAAGACGCTTATCAGCATTTCCAGATTTAGAATAATTGTTGATTCAAATTTCTTCTTGTTCATGATTTTACTGATACTGCATTCATGAACACCAATAGTGTTGCTTTTTAGTGGTGGCGTAATATATGTACATCAACAACGTACACGTTGAACCCATTTAAACCAAGGAGATTATTATGTGGACTAAACCAGCAGCTACTGAAATGCGTTTCGGCTTTGAAGTGACAATGTACGTCATGAACAAATAATTCCGATACTGGAATACAAGAAGGGAGCCTAGGCTTCCTTTTTTGTTTTTGAACTTAAAATCGACTGGGCTGCGATTACGCAGTACGCTTTAAGATGAACGCAAATCCGATCTGGATTATATTCCTACTCCACCTCTACCATCAATTCATTACGCCTTAAAAAGGGTAATGTCCATGGAGGATTGTATCTGGCGAGTTCTGGTTCACTGAGCGCTTTCAGGTTCTTTCGCGCGATCCATTGATTGAGATCTATTACTTTCTCGGCCATTTTTTCTTCACCCACTAACCCAGAAAACCGAATCACTGCAAATTTTTGACTGGGGATTTGTTTGATTGAGACTTGCGGGTTATTTGGCTTAGGCAGTGTTTGTAAGGTGTACTGGCTTGGCATGACAAAATAAACCCTCCAGCCATTATTGGATGGCTGCAATCCTACCGGTGCTGTCATGGCAATTTTTGCAGATGATGGTTTAACAGCGACTGGCGCAGTCATGCTGATTTTTTCACTCTTGCCAGTTTGCGCGGTATTGTTTCCAAAAATATAGTCCGCAATCAGTTTAAAGCCTTTTCTGGAGGCTTCACTCAGATCACCATCTAACGAGACCTCAGCGATTAATTTAGGCTCATAGGCTCTGAGTTCAAAAGATTGTTCTTTTTCCAGCAGTGTAAATTTTGGTTCTTCAATAGCCATTGCAGTATTTGAGAAAATGAATAAAGACAAAGTCCATAGCATGACCTTCGAGCACCATAATTGATTAGACCGGTTTAGGTTTTGCTGAGATATTGCCGACATGCTGCTAATACTAACTCGAATGCATAGAGTAATCTACTCGATACTATTATCTCCGAAGTAACGTCCTTTTAAACGAATAGTCATGCAATTGTAAGAAGGTCGATATTTAACCCGCTTGAAATTACGGCGATAGTTGATGATGAGGCCGTAGACGATAATCAAGACAATTAATATCAACATATGCAGTCCATAATTCACCAACATTTCTGCAATAAAACTCATCGACTTTACTGCCTTTTTGTTATCTGGATTAATATTCACTTTAAAACATAATCAAAAAAATAACAGAAATCGGGAGATTTATTTCAAGTTATGTTTAAAAAAACTGACTAATGACCAGATCTTTGCTTATCTATTACCGCGCTAACTGTGATGGATGCAAGGTTTAACATCATTCGGAAATCACATCCAATAGAAAGTATTCTCCATGACAGATATGTATCGATTCAACCAATATCTAACTCTGGCAGACCAGCTTGCCAAGGTGTCTACAAAAGAGGATCTAGTCGAGTGCGCAAGGCTGTTGGCAATCAACGTCGCACATTATCAGTCAGTCTATGGGGCGCTTCCGCTGGAAGAGACGCTTGAGATGGCCTATGCAGAAACACCCAACCAGGCTCAGATTGATTTAATGACGAGTGGCATGGAAACCTTGGTAGGAGTGCTGGGTGGGATTATGCAAGGATTTGATACGAAGCCATCGCACTAAATTTATTCATCCATTCCAAAAATAATAACCATGACAATCAATATCATTCAAAAATTACTGTTCGGCTTGACTTTAGCCTTCTCTGTGCTTGCTCACGGTGAAACCATCAGTGGCCGCGTTGTCGGAGTATCCGATGGAGATACCCTCACTGTTCTGGATGCAAGCAATACCCAATTCAAAATACGCCTAGCTGGTATCGATGCACCAGAAAAAGCGCAACCCTTTGGTCAACGCGGTAAAAAGAAGTTATCGGATCTCTGTCATGGCAAGAGTGCCAGCGTCCAAGTCGTCAGTATTGACCGTTATGGACGTTCAGTCGGTGATGTTGACTGTGCCAGCATCAACGCTAATCAAGCGATGGTTGAATCAGGATTTGCCTGGGTCTATCGGAAATACGACAAAGGGTATGAGTATTTGTATGCATTTGAAGAAGAAGCCAGAAATGCCAAGCGCGGTCTATGGGCTGATCCTAATCCAATAGCGCCCTGGGATTGGAGAAAGGCAAAGCGGAATACAGACAATTAATTTTTACTACTCAAAAGTTTGTTTGAAACTTTGCAGAATTAGAGCATATATACACAAGTGGTAACCAAAAAACTGCATTTTGGCCAAACGAACTATTAACTGGAAACTAATGTTGTCAAAGATTTGTTTCTTGCGTTAAATATAAACGTAAGCAAATTAAATGCTGATGGAGATGCATCATGGCAAGAAAATGGACAGCAGAGCAACGTAAAGAGCAATCCCATAAAATCAGACAGTGGCAGCCTTGGACAAAAAGCACCGGGCCTAAAACACAAGAAGGTAAACGCACTTCATCACGAAATGCTTTCAAAAACGCTTGGAGGCCAAGACTACGAGAGTTATCGAGGATGGTCAAACAAGAAATGAAAGTTTCAAATTATTTAAAAAAACTTGGCTGGCTTTAAAGCCTCTAGTGCAATAGCATTGAAGTGAAACTAAGATCCATGAACTTTTTTGCTAGTTGCTCGAGAAAGCTTGCAATTAAACCAGTCAAGTTTGCTCATGAATTAGTGGACAAATACGCGCGTGCGCGCGAGAGAGCAATCAAATTTTTGGTTCTTAGGTCTATTTTTAGATGCAGGTTATTACATGAAAGTTGATAACTATGTACAAAAAGTAACAACTACGCGCGCGGGAATCTATTGCTGGCGATGAAACAGAATATGATACTTATTTGTATCATGAAAAACTGATGTGGAGTTCAAAATGATTTTTGAGATACCTTATTGGAAGGATCGCCTGCATGCGGCTAAAACGCAAGGGGACTTCTCGCAGCTACTGCAAGACCTGCCGGATAACCCCTCGCACTTGACGAGCAAGGACGGCAAAAAATCTTCCTCCATGGAACAACATCCATATTCAGCACCTTTGATCTTGAACACCCGCAAAGGCAATATTGTGGTTGGCTAGAAGCATGCACTGAGGAATGGCAATGATGAAGCTGCAAAACGTTGTGAACTTACCGAATCGCAAAAATGTGCCCGCGACCGAAGCGAATCCGCCGCAATGGGTTTGTGGTGGGTTAAAAACCCCTTATTTGGTGTTGCGGTCCGCAGAGGCTTTAAACAAACCTGATCCAATAACTTGCTAGGCAGCTTATTTGAAAATAGTATTCAGATAAGAACTGGTAGGGCTAATTAAATATGTTTGACGGACTCACCTTTTTCTTCATCCTTGACATATTGTTTTGTGGCGGCATTCTTTACTTCGTCAGGCAACGCTTCAAACGTAGGCTCTGCGACAATATCGAGATTCCAAATTTTCTGGTTGGCGGCGAGCACCCTGCTGATAATAGCGTTCGCGGTGTTGAGGTTGACGAAAGTGGTGTTTGCAATATCTACACGCGCTGCAAATAAGGCGATGCCTCTGTTGGCAATTGGATTTCAAGGTCTGAAATAGGAAGCCGTGTTATGACATTCAATTCAGATGATTGGTGCAGACGAGTCAGGCTGGCACTGACGGACGAGGAACTCAGGATGCTAATAGCGGAACTCGACAACAAGCCTATGGATTTAATTCTCAAGAAACGCCAGGCATCTTCATGCACACCACCACATCCGAGTCTGGAACCTGAAATCCTCAACACCCGCAAAGGAATGATTGTAGTTGGTTAAATACCTGGTAAAGGTTTATATAAAGCTTGCCAATTTAAGTGACGCTACGTATTTCATTTCAGTTCGTCGTAAAGCATGGACTGCTTTTTTGCTGCCGCACCTTCCAGGGTCGCCTGAACCCCTCGCTGGCCAGCTTGATCCGTAGGGGCTTCGTTTGACTCACAGGGGCAATAAGTTATAAATATTTATGTATCGAATTATTTTGTAAGTTTAGCTATAGTGAATCTATTTAATTAATTTTGCGGACTATTATCAATAAGTCGATAATCCGCTTTGTCCTATGGTTTAGCTATGCCTCCTGATAACGAATCATTTTTGGCAGCGTTGACTGCTCTCAGCAAAGACCAAATCCGGCAAGCTGGGCAGAGATATACGCCAGGAATAGATCCTAAAGCACCCAATCTCAGGATCGAATCACTTTTCACTGCAATTGAGAACGTCGCCTGCGGTGCGGGGGCACTTGCGAGATTTCAGACGATTCTGGATGCGTTTTCAGAGGCTTGGAGCCGTGCCAAACACTGTAGCCAGCGACCTGAGGCACTTCAAGCGAAAGCGAACGATGCCTGCGCCTTCTTGCCACCGATGATGGATCGCCTGCGCGCGCGTGACGCAGGGGCTGAAAAAGATTGGTCAGATCGACTCGCTGATATTGAATCCGCGTTATTGGCGGATATGGAGTATTGGCGTGCGGAAGAGATCAAGCTGCCGCCCGACGACAAAGACGGTGGTTATTCCTCAGCACGCAACACTATTCGTGGCAACATTAACGACATTAGTAGGTGTTTATCAATTGTGCATGAGGAAAAAGAGTACATTCAGAGCTCAGCGTTTAAAGTCCTGTTTGATCCGCAGCTGTTGGTAAGCGGTGAGTGGGGAACAGGTAAAACTCATCTGCTGTGCGATGTCACTCAAGACCGAATCGCTCGCAATCAGGCCACTATTCTTGTGCTGGCCAAGAACTTCGAAGGCAACATTGTCGCAGAAATCTGTTCGCGGGTTGAAGCTCGTCGCTCAGTTGTTGAGATTTTCGACCGACTAGAGGAATTGGCCAACGAGACCACAGAGCGCGTGGTCATTATCCTTGATGGTGTAAACGAGGGCCGCCGTCGTGATTGGCGAGAGGCCGTTTGCACTCTTCAAGCACTCGTTGCAGCTCGCCCGAATATTGGTTTGATTGTCACTTGCCGAACGCCGTTTGAGACCATCGCCATCGGTCAGAAAAATTTAGAGAAGTTTCATAAGGTCATACACCATGGATTCGACGATCAGGAATTCGATGCTCAGGCAGCCTTCTTCCAGTACTACAACCTGCCACTGCCCGAGGTGCCACTGTTGGATAGGGAATTTTCACGGCCACTCACACTGAAGTTGATCTGCCTATCACTCCAAAACCTTACAGGCAAGAAGTTGGTACAAGGATTTGCAGGTATTGCCTCTGGTCAAAAGGGAATGACTTACGTCCTAGAGTCATTCGTCAAAGGTGTTGGCAAGCCGATTGAGCAAGAATATGGTTTGAAAACCAATGGGTGTTGGGAACTGCTGAAGGGGAATGATCAAATCACTGACGGGAAACTCGCTGGGTTAGCGCCGTGCATGGCGGCTAATTTGCGCGGCTATGTTCGTCCGTCAGAGGCCGATCGCATCATCTCAGCCAATTACCCGGCATTGAGACCCGCGCAGCGGCGCCAACTCCTCGACAAGCTACGGACAAACGGCCTCATCGAAGAGGACGCCGTCTGGTACGAATCGAACTCCGGGTTCAAGTCCCGAGTCGTCTTTCGACTTCCCTATCAACGGTTCAGCGACCACATAGTAGCTAGACATTTGTTAAAGACGTATCTCGATGTTTCTTCGGATACAACGATCAAGCGAAGCTTCACGTCAAAGTCGCCTCTCGCGCGGATCTTCCGGATTTCGAATCGCTATCAACGGGAGTATGCAGAGCCAGGTTGGGCGCAGGCGCTAATTACAGAATTTCCGGAACGCGTAGGGAAGCGAATACCAAGCAAGCAACGCGAACTGTTTTTCGTACTGCCCAAACGAGCACAGAACTTGAATGCCTACTTCGACCCTTTCATTGAAGGAATGTTTTGGCGCGACCCTTCAGCCTTTACCGAAGGCACTCGATCTGTCATCAATCAATATCTGAACGCTGGGTCTCAGGCGTGGGAGCGAATGGTTGACGCGTTGGCCGCCGTCTCGACTAAACCAAAGCATCCGTATCATGCCCAGCGCCTTTACGATTACTTGGCAAACTACCCGATGCCTGACCGAGATCTTCAGTGGTCCGAATATCTTCGACGACGGCATGCTTCGCCAACCATACACCGGCTTCTGACATGGGCGGAGAAATTCAACGTGGCGAACATGACACAACTCTCTGCGGCGGAACTCATTGTACTATTATCCCTAGTCCTTACAACGGTCGTTCGCAGTGACCGCGACCTTGCAACAAAGGCGCTTGTGCTGATTGGCGAAAGGTTTCCCGAAGTTCTTTTCACCCACGTGGTGACAAGCCTCAGATTTAATGATCCTTATGTGCCAGAACGCATGTTAGCGGCTGCGTACGGGACGACCTTGTCCCTGGTAGACTCAGAGTCGGCTCCGACATTTCGACCTCTACTCGGGAATCTTGCGAAAACTCTTTATCGAAATATGTTTGGCCCAAGCGCTCGCTATGCAACCCACCACACCCTGATGCAAGATTATGCGCTCGGCATCATCCAGATTGCCCAGCACGTAAATTGCGTCAAGTTACCCAAAACCGCTAGCCGAAATCTTGCACCTCCGTTTCCGAACACATCTTCGACTTTTGCGAGTGACGGCACGCCTGATTCAGCTGTGAAAGAAGCAATTGGTCATGCCATTCAAATGGATTTCGGCAACTACACGTTAGGTCGTTTAATACCCAACCGAGCAAATTACGACGATAAAAAGCCAGACTATGTCCAGGTTCGCGCAAAGATCGAACGACGAATATTCGACTTAGGTTACCGAGCTGATCGATTCAAAATGGCTGACAGAGAGATCAGCAATACGTCATGGAATGCACAGAATCAGATGAAGGTGGATCGGTACGGGAAAAAGTACTCGTGGATTGCCTATTTCGAGATGTGGGGTGAGCGCGAGGCCATGAGAAAGCTACCTGATTGGCGCCTCGGAGAGAGAACGTCCGATTGCGGTATTGACCCAAGCTTTCCGAAACATCCACCTGACTGGACACCACCAATTCCTGACCTATTTGGAGACCCAGACATTGCCACCGAAGCCTGGGTCGAGGGTGGTTTCACGCCGAACTGGCATCCGTTGCTCGTGGTTCCTGAGATCAACGGACACCAAGGTGAGTGGGTGCTCATGCAAGGTTACATCAGAGGAGAAGATAAGAATCACGATCGAGAACTCTTTGCCTTTTTGCGTGGATTGTTCATTTCACGCAAAGATGTAAGTAGTTTCAGAGAGAAGTTCTTTGCAATGGAATACCCCGGGAATAGAGAAATCCCCGAAGGGGCCACTGAGCACTATCTCTACGCTGGAGAGGCTGGGCGCCGTCAGAATTATGCGCGAAACCTTTGCCAGCAGAGCGGTCGGTACCGGCGACAACTCGCGGAGGCGTTTGATAAATACGAGCACTTGCATACAGAAGAGAAGACTCCATCTGCCACAGTCAAAATCAAATTGACGTCTGGCGAGGGAATGGAAGCTGACATTTCATTTGTAGAACTACTCGGACTCGATCCTATCCCGAAAATGCGCCACATCCCCGGCATTCGCCTTGAGATTCCATACATTCACTTTGGCTGGGAGTCTTACCATTCGTCGCACAACGATTTTTCAGGCTTCAATCTTCCAGCACCCAGTTTGATTCAGCGTCTTGGCCTGGCGAGCAAAAATCATGAGATCGATTTCTACGACTCAATGGGAAAGCCAGGGATTCTCTACCGAGAGTCTGGGGACGGGTGGAAGGGAGATCGGCATAGCCTTTTGTACATCCGTGCTGATCTTCTTCGACGTTACCTGACAGATACTCGTCAAGTCCTGGTCTGGTGCAACTGGGGCGAACGCGACTGGCTAAAGAAGATGGAAAATCACGACATCATCCACGATCCTGTAAGGCAACTTATCTACCAAGCTCATTCTCACATTCATCGCTCATTTTCTCAATGGACTGCTAAGGACTCTAAGCTCGTTTAAAACGACTGCGTGAGGTGAAGCACTTAGTCTGTTTGGGCCGCTAGCTGAAAAAACAAAACCTAAATTAAACCGCCGCTTTATCTCTTGAATGGAACATGTCAATTACTGCTTGTAGACCCATAAACTCTTAACAATATCTCTGCCGATTTAACTCGCTGGCTGTGATTAAAGCTCAATGTTAAATAAAGGTTCGATTTTGGGTATTAGCCACAGCACCATTTATAGGTTGATTCAACAAAATAAATTTCCTAAACAGATTAAATTAACTGAGAGGACAGTTGTTTGGAGACTAAGTGAGATTAATGATTGGATCGCTAATAAAGAAAATGCTAACAAGTAGTGATAATAAAAATATTCGCCTTTAGGAAAATCCTACACAGCCCCTACACCAATAAAAATTTAACAATCAAATCTACAAATGAAAACGCCCCAATCTCTCGAAAGGGGCGTCTTTATTGGTGGTGAAAGAGGGACTTGAACCCTCGACCCCAGGATTATGAATCCTGTGCTCTAACCAGCTGAGCTACATCACCATTTAATCTTTATTGCCATAATCCTGCGGTCGCAACAAATAATTGTTGCTCTTAAATCTTCTGCAAATCCTTGCAGATTGGCCTAGCCAAACGATTTCCGCGTGTTCAAGTCCCTCTTAATAGAGACACTCTAGCAAAGCTCGCTATTATAACAGTATGAATGTTCTCAGACAATAATCGTTCAGTGGCGTTAAATAAAATCAATATAAATTGTGCAGAATTGTGCAGATATTGTGCAGGTAAATTTCAGAACAATTTTGTTGTTAAATAAGTTTTTTGTTTATTCACGGCAATATTAATCATATAGTTAGAATGATTTAAATCTAGGCTTATTTAAATGGAAGACAACACTAAAGACATAAAACTAATCAAGGCCGCGACTTCATTTGATGTCCATCGTAAATCGGATTATCCAGAAGTGAATGCCGTGATTGATATTGTTTTCGAAGATGTGAAAGATTACAGAAAAGCTAAAGGTCGAAGATTTAGAAAGCCTCAAACGATAAAAAAGTGTGTAACAGCTTTAGTTCTAGATTTATGGGTGGCCAGTTTGTCTGGTATTAATCCCTATAGATATGTCTCAAAAAATAAAACTGATTATCAAAAAGGTACTAGATACAGAAAACTTTACTTCAAGTACGATACTTTTGTCGGCTCATTGAATGATTTGATAGACCTGGGATATATCGATCAAGTAAAAGGAATCAGATCTGAAAATCAATCTATGAGAACAAGAATAAAGGCAGCAGCCAAATTACTAGATTTATTTCAAAATCCAGAAATCGGAATTCCTAAACTGATGGATCAATATGGCATCACTTCTGTAGTAGTCAAAGAAATTGAAGATGTTGAATTAGTACGTCTCAAAGATGAAGACAAAAATTTAATTGACTATGAAGATGATGAACATACTCAACAAATGCGTAGCAACCTTGAAGTGATCAATAGATTTATTTCAAAAGCAAGAGTTACTTTGCATATAACAGATAGTCAATACGCTCAACTCAGAGAAAAAATAATTGCTGGCTCTAACGATGAAGAGAAATTAAAGATAGATTTCACTAAAGTTAATTTGCACAGAGTGTTTAATAACTCAAGTTGGAATGATGGGGGGAGGTTCTATGGCGCATGGTGGCAGACAATCCCAAAAGAGTTTAGAAAATATATAGATATAAACTATAAAGCGACTGTTGAGGTAGATTATTCCGGACATCACATAAGGATTCTATACGCAATCAATAACCTACAAGTTCCAGATGACCCATACGACATTGAAGGAATAGATCGGGATGTGCAAAAGCAGGCGATGCTTATTATGCTAAATGCCGACAAACAAATAAGTGCAATAGGTGCCATGGTAAAAAAAAGAATTAAAGCCCCTGTGAAAATTATCAGGGCACTAGAAGAAAGGCATAAAGAAATAAGTAAGCATTTTTTCACGGGAGTTGGAAATGCACTTATGAATGAAGATGCTGATTTGGCTGAAGCGGTAATGCTAAAAATGATGAAGAGAAGGGCGGTAGTGTTGCCAGTTCATGATAGTTTTATAGTTAGAAACAGCTATGAAAAAGATTTAATAGAAGTGATGAGTGAGGAGTTCAGTGCCAAATACAAGCAGGACGCAAGATTAAAACTAAAGACAACAGTGTTGGAAGAAATTCAAGAACAAAGAGAATTAGAAATAGCTCAAGGGATTCGAGAAGAGATGCAACCTCTAGAATTTGATTTAGGAGAATATGTAAATAAATATAAATGGTATAGAAGTGTATGGGGGAGTTAGGAGTCTCCCCCTCTACATTACTAATCCGTTTAATTTTACATAATAGTATTTAGCATTTCGCGTCTAGCCCACTCATACTTGATTTTTCTTGATGTTTAATTTATGTACCCACCAGCTACAGCCTATCATTAGCAAAGCGAAAATTAGCGTTTCAGCTACTTCAATTTTAGTGTTCAGTTTTACATGCTGAAAGTCGCTAATGTCAGGACTCATGAAATATAAGACAGGTATGGAAATTATCAAAGCCGCTATTGGTGCAAATTTCTCATATAGGTGTACAAGTACATATGCAAAAGAAACGGCAATGATTAGAGAAGCAATAAAGGCTTGCAGAATGAATGAGCCTATCAATAATTCTGGGTTATCTCTACCGTTGGTAACCCTGATTGCTTTCGACAAAAATTCAATCAAATAGCCATATTCGACCAAACAAATATATGCCATTAAAGGAATTGCTATCCACATTAGGATTTTCTTTATGTTACTTGATAGTCTTATTTTCATATGAGAGTTCTCTAGACTAGATATAAAGAACATTTAAGTACAATTATTATTAATGAATTGTTAAATTAAAGTATTAAAAGTTTTAAAAACTTGCTCGAAATTATCAAGAGATAGCTTAATTGGGTCTAGATCCCTAGTAATAAACTCTGGATTGTTAATCAGCCAACTTGCTGGGCTAAAATGATCAAATTCTGGAATTGTGTTTGGTAGCAGATTAAATGCCGCTTCAGCCTTTTTAACGATTCTTTCAGTGGTATTTAATGCTTCATCAAGTTTTTTGATTGTTATAACATTTTTGTCTGTAAGGCTATATGTTTTGTTAAGTAGCTCTACGTACAAGTCGGGATGGAATATATCTTCAATATCGCTTTCAGATTTTCCGGTAAAATCAGCAGCTGTAAAGAGCTGTCCAGCATTAAGAATCTGACTTTTCTTTAATTTTTCTAACTTTCCTTTATCGCCGTTAGCAAGATCACATAGAACAGCAATATTCAATTTATTCCCACCAAAAAGAGATGCAAATGGCGAAATCTTATCAATTCCGCCAGATGGGCAAATTGTCCATTTTGGGTCCAAGCCAACTCGCCCTAATTTTTTTAAAGCATTAGAAAATGCCTGTAGATAAAGAATGTCAGAAGGACCTTCTACCAGTAAGATGTTTTTACCGATAAAGAGCGATTGAGTAATTTCATATCCAAGTGCCCCTTGGAGTGGGAAAAGCGTATCTTTATCAACAGTTAGTACATCTGAAGAAACTTTTGTACCTAAAATTACTGGCTTATTATTTTCATACTTTATTACATCTTCAACAATTCTTACATTATCTATCTTATTAGCCGGAACCATAAATGGAGAATGAGTTGTATATATAACTTGGTGTTCAGGCAAGAGACGTTCTTCTATATACCTCAATAAATCAGATTGAGCCTTCCCGTGAAGAGTTAGGCCTGGTTCATCTAAAAGTATTATTGCGTTTCCAGTAGTTTTTTTAAGTTGTTTGAATTGTGCTAAGAAAGAGAAAAACCAAACAAATCCTGCGCTTCTTTCAGAAAGCGGAACTGTTACCCTATGATTGGTATTTTCAATACGAATTTTTGCAATCGTTCCAGAGTTAAATGGAGGTTGATCTTGTGGTCTGCCTTGCCCAAGATCAATTTCTACGCGCAACGCTTCGTTCTGACTCCAGAACTGAAATATTTCATCTGTGATTTCATTTGAAGCTCCTTCGCATTTTGCTTTTAGTTCTTCATAATGATGAGTTTTTTGTAACTCATCAATTGATGTGCCTGCGTATTCAAGGAAATCTAAAAATATTTTATCTTCTATTTTTAACGATTTATTTGCTATGTCTAGCTGAAGTTGAGACAAAGATATTTCACCAGACATACGATCAAAGTGTGATGTATAAAAGAATTTTGGCATTCTCTTGCTTAGAACATCGAGAACTCCCAAAATAAAGTCAGATTTTCTCAATCCTTCAATTTCTTTAATTAAAGCAATTAACCCCTCGCTTTTAGTCTCAATTGCCTTTGCCGAGGCTATCGCTGCAGCGCCAGAAGAGATATTTTTCAGAGCAGTCTTTTCTGTAGTTGTAAGTTTGTGTTTGGTAATTAGGTGATTTAAACAAACTGATTGATCTACTGGGATTATCCAAGTTGTAGATTCTTCTTCTATCGACTTACTTACACTAATAACATTATCTTTTAGACTTCCCAAGCCAAATATATCGGTTACTGTTTTAATATCATCTTCTGAAAGCGTCCAATTGGTATTTATGACAATAGATTTTCCGTCTGGATGTCTTTGATCAAACCTACTTAAATATCTTCTGGGGTAATCACGAGTTTTATCATAGCTATACTCGCCGAAAGGTTTTAATCCGTAAATTGCTTGTAATATCGAAGTTTTACCAGCTTCGTTCTTTCCTACTAAACACGTTAGGTCGTCAATACTAAACTCTTCACTATCTTCAATAGATCTAAAATTTGTAACTCGAACACTAGTTAACTTCATTTTTTTTCCAATCAATTTTGCACTTAAATAGAGTTTATGATAACTGCTAAGTCGAAGCAAACGCTTTAAAAGTTATTAGTTGAAAATCAAATTGGGAATAGCATTAATCTTTATATTATTTAAAAGTAATAGCTTCTTAAATGCATAAAAGGGTGCTGGCCTACACATTAAAAATAGGGTTATACTTTTAGCTGTTGGCTACTAGATGGCTACTAATCGAGAAAATCGCAGAAAGAAAAACGCCCCACTCTTTCGAATGAGGCGTCTTTATTGTCTCATTCATGTTTGGTGGATCTTAGTGGTATGTTTCAGACTCAAGGTTTTTGATTCTTTTTATGAGTAAAAAATTTATCTACAATCCCTATTTTTTAAAGGCATTTTATGTTTTGTAGACGCATAATATTATCAATTTTTTCTGTCTTAACTGTTTTTCTTAGCAATGCTTGCTTTGGTCAAGTATATAAATGTTCGATTAATGGGAAATTTGTTTATCAGCAAGTCCCTTGCGAAAACTCTTCTATCAAAGATAATCAAGTCAAAATTCAAACTACCCCTCATATCGAAAAGAGCACAAGCTCAAACAATCAGAATGCGGGTGATGCAAATACCAAATCTAAATCAGAAATAACTAAAGATAAAGATAAAGTATCTGAACCTCCAAAGAAAATAGATGCACAGCCGAGTGAGCCTGAAATGCCAGATACAAATATATACGTTGAACAGTGCTTTAATTGGTACAGAAAGTTATTACGAGACCCTCGCGGTGCATATACCAGTAAGGTGTCAAATAATAACGGAAGCGGAACGCTCTTAATGACAATTCATGCAACAAATGGTTTTGGTGGTTATGTGGTTAAAGAAGCTGCTTGCGAATTTCGAGATGGTCATATAAATGACCCTTGGACTAAGGACTACGCAAAAGAATTTGGCTGGTATCCCTATGCAAACTAAGGGTTGGTAATAAATCCAATTTTGTCAATAAGTCGGTTATTATCTTGCATGTTCAGAGAGTCAAATATTTAAAATTTCACAAAAAATAGTATGTTGGGTATTCCTAAATTCAAATCTTAAGAATTTTCCTCCCCCGCCCTCATTGTCGTAGCAGAAATAATTGGTAGCTTGTAATTAGTCTTGAAATCATATTTTGATTGTTGTACATTAATCAAAATGAATTCTAATCCAATATTTACATCTCAAAAAAACACCACTGGTTCTGGTGGAAGACGTCAAGGTTCTGGAAGAAAACAAGGGTCTGGCATCTATGGTGAGCCAACTAAAGCCATCAGGGTTCCCGTTAGCATCAAAGATAATCTGCTGAGTTTCTTGGAAGCATACAAAGCGAAAAAGCAGAAGCGCGAAGCAGAAGCTCTGGAACTTGAATTGCCTGCCTTCAATCCACTCAGGCTAGAACTGCCCTTGTATGGTTCAAAGGTACGCGCTGGTTTTCCTAGTCCTGCGGATGACCACATGGAGAAAAGGCTAGACGTCAGCGAGTTTCTAATCGACCAACTAGATGCGACTTTCTTTGCCACGATTGCGGGCGACTCCATGAGGGATGCTGGTTTACTGAGTGGGGATAAGGTCGTTATCGATCGTTCCAAACAAGCTGCTATTGGTGACATCGTATTAGCTGTAATCGATGGTGAGTTTACGATCAAGACACTTGGAAAGAATAAGAAGGGCATGCCTAGACTGATTCCTGCAAATCCAGACTTTCCTATTATTGAAATCACTGAGGAAATGCAGTTTGAAATCTGGGGTGTTGTGACAGGTTCATTCAGAAGATTCAAGTAGTAAGCTATGCGTAACATAGCCTTGGTGGACGTAAATAATTTCTATGTTTCCTGTGAGCGTGTCTTCAATCCCAAGTTAAAGAATAAGCCAGTCGTTGTCCTCTCCAACAATGATGGTTGTGCCGTAGCGCGTAGCAATGAGGTCAAAGCTTTAGGAGTTGGCATGGGCGTACCTTGGTTCAAGTTCAAAGACCTTGCCAAGCAGCATGACATCATCGCTTATTCATCGAACTATGCACTGTATGCAGACATGAGCAATCGAGTGATGTCTATTCTTAGACAATTTTCACCAGACCAAGAGATATATTCCATTGATGAGTCATTCTTAGACTTAAGCAGTTTTAACGGTAGAGATCTGCTTGAGTATGCCCAACAGATGAGGACTAGAATCCTGCAATGGGTAGGTTTGCCCGTCTGCGTGGGTATCGGTTCAACAAAAACCCTGGCTAAGCTCGCTAACCATGTCGCTAAGAAAAGGCCTGAGTATAATGGTGTGTGTAACTTCAACACCATGCCACAAGACCAGCAAGAGCTATTATTGAAGCAAATCTCGATATCAGAGATATGGGGAATAGGCAGGAAACTAGCGCCCAAGTTGGAAGCTTTGGGATTTCATACAGTCCATGATCTACAGCATGCTGATCCTGAAACGCTCAGGCAGAAATTTAGCGTAGTGATGGAAAAAACTATCAGAGAGTTAAATGGGACTGTTTGCATCGAACTAGAGGAAGTTACTCCGCCCAAGAAACATATCGTAAGCTCAAGAAGCTTTGGTTCGCCTGTACAGGATATTGAGAGCCTAAGTGAGTCTATCAGCCTCTACATCTCTAGAGCGTCTGAAAAGCTGAGAAAACAGAACTCATTTGCAGGGAGTGTCTATGTGTTTATTCGCACCAGCCCATTTAAACTAGACCAACCCTTTTATAGTAACGGACTTACGATCACACTACCCTCGCCCACAGATGACACCAGGAAACTGGCTAATGTGGCTTTGTGGGGACTAAAACAGATTTACAGGCCAGGATATAACTACGCAAAAGCCGGAGTCATGCTCAGCGAGCTAGTTCCAGCAGAGGGATGTCAGACTGACCTATTCCACCACAATATTGGCTCAACAACCAAGACCATCAAATTGATGCAGACCTTAGATACCGTGAATAAGAAGATGGGCAAGGAATCTCTAAAATTAGCCAGTGAGGGATTTAAGAAACCCTGGAAGATGCGACAAGAAAACAAAAGTCCATGTTACACGACTAGTTGGGAAGAGTTAGTTTGTATCGTCAATTAAGTAATTGCCGTTATTTCGAAGAATGATTTTTGCTGTGATTACAGAAGCGTCGTTTTCGTAGCCATTTTTTGCAAGCTCTTTGACTTTATCACAAACGTCTTTAGGCGACCAAAACAACCAGCCCATTTCCTCAAAATAGGATTGTATTTTTCCAACATTAACTTTGTCTTGATAGACATTTCCCGCAACAAGCCCTAAAACGATCTTGATATCATGATTAACCATTCCTTTATTAATCAACTCGACTTTAAGTCTTTCAAAAACTATGTTTCGGTAGTTTTCACAAGTAAAAAGCTTGTAATTCCCTTCAGGAATTTTATGAGTCTCAATAAGAGAAGAATATCTTACCCCTGGGGAATCAAGAAATGATTTTGCTTCTAATACATAGAGTTCATTTTGATTAGGTTTGTAGGCCAGAAGATCAATCTCAGTACGAGGAATTGATGGCTTTCCAATCTTTCTTTTTTCTTCTTTGGTTAGTTCTACTTTGTAAGATTGAATGACCCAAAATGATTCATTCTCAAGCAAAGTCTTTATTATGTTTTCGAAGTAATCCACGTCTTATCCTTCTACTTGGGTGCAGGCTCGCTTGTCAAAAAGCCATTTGGGGTTAAGTGTAATAAAGTGCGAGCCTGATCATTTGAAGCATGAAGCCAAGGCAAGTATTCAATTTCGTGTAAAACAACAATAGAACGTTTTTCGTCTTCTGTTTTGTGAAAATGTTTCATGACTTCATGGCCATCAGCATTGACAGTCAACATCGAAAAAGAAAAAATAACTTCGCCTGTTTCTCGATCAATAAATCGATCCCAGATTGAAGCAACGGCTAAGGGTTCGCTATCTACTCTTTTGATGCGCCAACGGACCGCTTTCCCAGTTTCCCAGTTAGGCTCATAAAAACTTTCCATTAAAGCTAAACCAAAACGCCTTTCTCTCCATGCAGTGCGATAACTAGGTTTTTCATGCACAGTTTCACTTCTTGCATTGTAGGTGTGTAACCCAAACTTTTTCTTGTCATCGGCCCAGTGGGGTACTAATCCGAATTGCGCCAAACTACATTTTGGCTGACCATCTTCAAGATGGACAAAGGGAGCTGGGTATGTAGGATAAACTTCATCGCGCCACGGAGTATCCGGAAGAGAACAATGAAAATGCGTTTCTACCCAATGCGCATGATGATTTTTAATCGGTTGGTAGTTACTACACATAACATAAAGATACTACATTAGTTAAGAATTCAGCTATAAATAGGTTTATGATTTGTATGCGAGACACAAGGAGAAATAATGAAAAAAATCATCTTCGCATTGTCATTGCTGATAGTAACTTCAGCTTCAGCAGACCAATTAGTAGGTAGAGTAGTAGGAATTTCAGATGGCGATACGGTAACTGTACTGGATAAAAACAATAACCAGTATAAAGTTAGACTCGCTGGTATTGACGCCCCTGAAAAGAAACAAGCTTTTGGTAATGCTTCAAAAAAATCCTTATCGGATCTAATTTATAATCAAGTAGTGACCGTCGAATCACACAAGAATGACCGATATGGTCGTTTAGTGGGCAAAATATTACTAGCGAATAAATATATCAATAAAATCCAAATAGAAAGAGGCATGGCCTGGTTTTACAGAAAATATCAAAATGAGTTGATTCTTGATGACAGGCTTTCTTACCTACATGCGGAAAATGACGCTAAAGGTAATTCAGTAGGATTATGGGTGGACAAGGATCCAATTCCACCTTGGGAGTTTAGAAAAAAATAACTTAGTAAAATTAATTAAGAAGAAAAGTTCAAAAAAATGTCTATCTCATCCGAAGCATTTGCAACCTCGATACAGGACGCAGAGAACCTGTTGAAACATTTCAACCAATTAAATACAAAACCACCTCCACCAGACATAGAAGTACTAAAACGAGCTGGCCTTATTATGGCCATGACTGCTTGGGAGACATATGTAGAAGACAGAATCTTAGAAGCGTCAGAGTCAAGAATAAAGCCGTTAGAAGGTAACTCTATCGCTGAATTTATAAAATCTAAATTGGATGAAGAAATTAAACGCCTACATAATCCAAATTATGAAAAAACAGTTCAGTTATTCCGTGATTATGCAGATGTTGATCTAAAGGACAAATGGTGTTGGAATAATTTTGATGAAAAAACAGTCAAGGATAGACTTAATTCATATATGAAACTTCGTGGTGATGTCGTTCATAGATCAAGGCCGAATATAACTTCACAATCAAACGCCCACCCAATTACTAAAGATGAACTGGAAAAACTCATTCGATTTTTAAAAGGCCTCGTAGAAGCAACTGAAAATGCATTTAATTAGGGGGGGGTTCATAATACAACTTTACGAACGTAGTTTAGTGAGGACAGGCCTAAGTAATATATAAATGATGTTTGTACTATTGAGAATCTTTGGTTTAACGCTTATCCAAGCTTCAATGCTAAGTCCTCTGCTCTTAGGTGAGTATACCTTTTCAACATCTGCAAGTTCTTGTGTCCTGTGATACTTGCGACCTCCATCATGTTCAGTCCCTTCTCGAAGAACCTGCTAGTGGCCTCATGTCTAAGGTCATGGAGATGCAAATCATCGATTAAAGCCTTCTTACATGTTCTGCGCCATACGTTCTCAACACCATCCTTAGCTGACCATGTCCAAAAGACTCGTTTAGAGTTTATGTTCACAGGTATCATTTGCAGGGTATGCAGTGCTCTCACACTCAAAGGCACGACTCTCTTGTCACCATTTTTGGTGTCGGTGAGTAATGCAGTTCTCTTGCTAGCGTCTATCCTATCCCAAGACAATGAAAGTAATTCACTGAGCCTCATCCCAGTTTCAAGCGCAATGATGACCAATGGTTTCAAGAGTAATGCTCTGGATCGTTCACAGTGAGCCAATAGCCTGTCTTCTTCACCATCTTTTAGTCGCCTATCTCGGCCTTTGTCTGGCCTAGGCTTCTTGATCAATCTACAAGGGTTGTTAGGTAAAGGGATTCCCCATTCCTTGATGGCAAAGTCGAATACCTGTGAAATAAGACTAAGCTCATTCAATACGGCTGAATTGGATTTGCCAAGGCTCAATCTTTGGTCTCTATAACTTGCAATATGCTTACTCTGAATCTGTAAGACATAGTAATCGCCAAGAACCTGCTTAATGTGCTTCAGTCTCGGTAATTCTTGCTTATGACCTTTCTTGCTGGGTGATACTTCCTGAGTGTATCTGTCCACTAGATAAGAGAAACACATCCTTTCGGCTTCAGTCCGATTGATGTATGTGCCAGTGTTAATCTCCAACTCTTTCGCTAGAGCCCAAGTCTCAGCGTCTTTTCTGGATTTGAATGTTCTATTGAGATGAGGTTGTCCAATGTGTCTTACTTGAACCCTGAACGTACCAAACTTGGTCTTGGAGATAGTAGCCATAACCAACTTTCCCTTTCGATTGTGCAGATATTGTGCAAATCGCTAGAGATGTCTGATTGGGAATGGCTTGTGGACAGGCTTTGAGAGGAATGGTAATTTGGATTATGAATCCTGTGCTCTAACCAGCTGAGCTACATCACCATTAAACCGAGCCGCGCATTATAGGGTTTTGGCGGCTTCCTGTCAAAATAAACCTATCGATTTGCGCGTTAAATCTGATTATTAAACACTAAATCTCGCATAGCTAAACGTTAAACCTAAAGTGCATCACGTCGCCGTCCTGCACGATATATTCTTTGCCTTCCAGACGCATTTTGCCAGCCTCCTGCGCACCTTTTTCGCCTTTGTTTTTTACGTATTCGTCATAGGCAATCACTTCTGCGCGAATAAAGCCGCGTTCAAAATCGGTGTGAATCACGCCTGCAGCTTGCGGGGCAGTGGCGCCTTTTTTCACTGTCCAAGCGCGTACTTCCTGTACGCCGGCGGTGAAATAGGTCTGCAGCCCAAGCAAATCGTAAGCGGCGCGAATCACGCGGTTTAGACCGGGCTCATCCTGGCCTAGTTCGGCTAGAAATAGCAGTTTGTCTTCGTCATCCAATTCGGCGATTTCGCCTTCAATTTTTGCGCAAATGCACACTACTGGCGCGCGCTCGGCTTCGCCCAACGCGACGACTTTATCCAGCAATGGGTTGTTTTCAAAGCCTTTTTCATCCACGTTGGCCAGATACATCACCGGTTTAACGGTAATCAGGCACAGCGGTTTGATGAGTTGCAGCTGGTCGGCATCCAGCCTCAACGTACGCACTGGTGCGCCGCTGTCGAGATGTTTTTGTATCTTTTCAAGAACCGCGCACAGGACAATGGCTTCCTTGTCGCCGGATTTGGCGCGTTTGCCTTCGCGTGCCAGCGTTTTCTCCACGGTTTCCATGTCGGCCAGCGCGAGTTCGGTGTTGATGACTTCGATATCCGCTAGCGGATCTACTTTGTTTGCCACGTGAATCACATTGCTGTCTTCAAAGCAGCGCACCACGTGGGCGATGGCATCGGTTTCACGAATGTTGGCGAGGAATTTATTGCCCAGCCCTTCGCCTTTGGATGCGCCTGCCACCAGGCCGGCGATATCGACGAATTCCACAATCGCTGGCTGCACTTTTTGCGGTTTAACGATATCGATCAGCGGCTGTAGGCGCGGGTCGGGCACTTCGACGATGCCGACGTTCGGCTCGATGGTGCAGAATGGGTAGTTTTCTGCGGCGATGCCTGCTTTGGTGATGGCGTTGAATAAGGTTGATTTTCCAACGTTGGGTAGGCCTACGATTCCACACTGCATGGATTTATCTCTTTCTTAAACTGGATTCCCGCCTACGCGGGAATGACGAACTATTTTGTATGTAATTTTAACATGGCGGCTTCCATGTTGCCCGCCAGCATTTCTGATACCACGCCAGAAGCCGCATGGATACTGGCTTCCAGGGCATCGTTTTCATCTTTTGTGGGCGCTTTCAGCACAAAGTTCACCACCTCGTTCTTGTTGCCGGGGTGGCCGATGCCGATGCGCAGGCGCCAGTAATCTGCCGTTTCCAACGCGGCGTGAATGTCGCGCAGGCCATTGTGGCCGCCATGGCCGCCGCCAAATTTCAGTTTGGCGGTGCCGGGTTGTAAATCCAGCTCGTCATGTGCCACCAGAATCTCGGCTGGCGAAATCTTGTAGTAATTGGCGATAGCCGCGACGGATTTGCCGCTGGCGTTCATGAAGGTGCTGGGTTTCAGTAGCCAGACGTCTTGATTGAATTTTGCCGCCTCACCAAAGAATTTGGCTTCCGGTTTAAAGGCCACGTTGTGTTGCCGCGCGAGCATATCCACCCACCAGAAGCCCGCATTGTGGCGTGTGGCGGCGTATTTTTCGCCCGGATTACCCAGGCCAACAATTAGCTTAATTGTCATGCTTGCCAAGTATAAATAAAAAACGCGCACCCGGCTTGAGTGCGCGTTGTTTGCATGGCGTCAGCCTTATTCTGCAGCAGGTGCTTCGCCAGCGGCAGCTTCGTCAGAAGCCGAGCCGCGTGTTTTGGCGATAGAAGCGACTGTTGCATCATTGCCATGTGCCAGTTGTACGAATTCCACGCCTTTTGGCAGTGCAATTTGGGACAAGTGGATGGAGTGGCCCATTTCCAGTTTGGAAAGGTCAACTTCAATGAACTCTGGCAAATCTTTTGGCAAGCAGCTTACGTCTGCTTCCGTTGCAATGTGCGCTACGATACCACCACCCAGTTTTACGCCAGGTGCAACGTCAGCATTCACAAAGTGGAACGGCACTTTAACGTGGATTTTCTCAGACGCGGAAACGCGTTGGAAATCGATGTGCAACAAGGTGTTGCGTACTGGATGCAACTGATAGTCGCGCAATAATACGTTTTCTTTTTTGCCGTCCAGATCCAGGCTCAGCACGGATGCGTGAAAAGCCTCGTGGCGGAACTCCAGTGCGAGTGGTTTATGTGGCAAACTGATGCTGACGGCTGGCTTGTCACCACCGTACACGACACCCGGCACCATGCCGTCACGACGCAGGCGGCGGCTCGCACCCGTACCTTTAGCGTCACGTGAGACTGCTTTGATTTCGATACTCATTTAATACTCCTAAAATTACTGCTTACTGCACAAAAATCCACAAGCCGCGACCAGCTTGTGGCATAAAACTTAATCGATGAACAGCGAGGAAACCGAATCTTCGCAACTGATGCGGCGGATGGTTTCAGCCAGGATGCCTGCTGCGCTCAGCTGGCGTATCTTCTTGCAGTTTCTCGATGCTTCTTGTAAGGGGATAGTGTTGGTCACTACCACTTCATCCAGCTCGGAGGCGGCGATACGTTCTGCAGCACCACCGGAGAAAATCGGGTGAGTCGCATACGCCACCACTTTCACCGCGCCTTGCGCTTTCAGCGCGGCAGCGGCTTCGCACAGTGTGTTGGCGGTATCCACCATGTCGTCCATAATCACGCAGGTACGGCCGGCCACATCTCCGATGATGTTCATGACTTTGGCGACATTCGGTTTCGGGCGGCGTTTGTCAATAATCGCCAAATCGGCACCCAGTACTTTGGCGCCAGCACGTGCGCGCACCACGCCGCCAACGTCCGGCGAAACCACCACCAAATCAGGGTAATTCTTTTCCTGCAGATCTTGCACCAGAATCGGCGTAGCGTAGATGTTGTCCACCGGAATATCAAAAAAGCCCTGAATCTGGTCAGAGTGCAAATCCATGGTGAGTAGGCGATTGACGCCCACGCTGGTGAGCATATTGGCGACCACTTTGGCGGTAATCGCTACGCGGGCAGAGCGCGGACGGCGATCCTGGCGGGAGTAGCCGAAGTAGGGGATGGCTGCCGTAATACGCGCAGCAGAGGAGCGGCGCAGTGCATCCACCATGACCATCACTTCCATCAGGTTGTCGTTGGTGGGATAGCTGGTGGATTGCAGTACGAACACGTCTTTGCCGCGCACATTCTCCAGCAGTTCCAGCATGACCTCGCCATCGGAGAAACGACCTACATCGGCGCGCCCAAGCTGTATGCCGAGATGTTGCGCAACTTCCTGCGCCAGGGCAGGGTTGGCATTGCCGGTAAACACCATCATGTTGTCGTTGATATGCACTTGCATCCTCTACGCATTAAAAAATAAAAGCGTGTAAACCATATCATCTACACGCTTTTTTGTTTGGCTGGGGAAGAAGGATTCGAACCTTCGCATGCCGGAATCAGCAGCCTCTTAATCTGCAGCATAGCCCAGCAACGGATGCTGTGCCAACGATTTAGCCACAAAGCCGCTTGTATCGGCAGGTTTTTGTGCCAGAATCTCGTTCGCCTGCTGCTGAGAATCTACCGCAACAAATGCCGAGGCACCGGATCCGCTCATGCGCGCTTGACCAAACTGATTAAGCCACTCGAGGGTAGATGCGACAGCGGGAAATTCGTTGCATACTACAGTTTCAAGGTCGTTCCGGAACAACTCGGGAAACGCACCGTTTGAAAAGTCCGCTATTTTCAATGGTTTCGTGTCTCTTGTCAATGCGGGATGTGCAAAAACTTGTGCTGTAGCAACGTGAATTTTTGGGGTGAGCACCACAAAATACCGTTCCGGTAAATCAATCGCGGTCAGTACCTCGCCCACGCCCTCCGCCCAGGCATTTCGCCCGAAAATGAATACCGGCACGTCCGCACCCAGCTTTAAACCAATTCGCATCAGTTCGGCGCGGCTGAGATTCAGTTGCCAAAGCCGGTTTAATGCCAGCAATATGGTGGCGGCATCCGAGCTGCCGCCGCCCAGGCCGCCGCCCATCGGGATGCGTTTTTCAACGGCGATTTCCACACCATGCTGGCAGCCGGTCGCCTGTTGCAAGGCAGCCGCAGCGCGCATGCATAAATCCTGTGGTTCCGGTACGTCTGCAATGTCCGTAGTGCGCAGAATCTTGCCATCAGCCCGCGTCTGCAAATGAATCGTATCGCCAAAATCCAGCAACTGAAATACGCTTTGCAGCGTGTGGTAGCCATCGGCACGGCGACTGGTGATGTGCAGGAACAGGTTGATTTTCGCAGGCGCTGGAAATTGCATGAGGCGGATTTTAACACGCTGGTCTCGCGTGCGCGCTCATTGTCGTTATCGATGCCCTGGAAGCTAATCTAGATGCGGCTTCCAGGCCGGTATTTTTGACAATGAAAACTGGCTTACTGCGGTTGCCAGTTTTCTACAATCAGCTTCAGATTCACCTTTTCGCTCTTCAGGTAGATTTTGCTGGGCAAGGCGATGTCGTTCACCAGGTTGTAACCGGGAAATTCGATGTCCCAGCCGTCCTGTTTGAGCATGATCAGCCTGCCGTTGGCGTCCCACGCGTTGGCGAGTATCGGGCTGTCAGTCGGTCGACCTAGTGCCCAGTCGCTGAGGCCTTTCAAAGGCAGACGCCAGCCGAGCGTGGTTTCGGTCAGGCTTTCCGCATCCGCGGCGGTGACACGGTTGCCTTTTTGGTCGGTGAGCGTGACTTGTTGCGGCGTTTTGCTGATGTCGGCGACCTTGCCGCCCAGCGGCGAGAATACTTGTATGGCGTCGTTCAGTACCTGATGTTGCCAGCTGATGCCGCCGGAGAAGCCTTGTTTTTGCGTCACCACGCCCAAACGGCCGTTAAGCGAAAAGCTTTGTATGGCTTTGAGTTTGGCTTGATGCTCCATTGCGGCGCGAGGTGCGGCTTGTGTTGGCACAGGTGACGGGGCCTGGGTGGCGCAGGCGGAGAGCGCCAGTGCGGTTAGCCAAGCGAATGTGCGCCAAAGTTCTCGCAAGCCGGCCGCTTTCAGGATTTGAAGCGCTTGCTGGTGGCAATCAGCACTTCGTTGCCTGGGTTGGCTTCCAGTGCGTTCGCCCAGATTTTTTCGGCTTCTTCCTGCTGGCCGAGTTTCCACAGCACTTCACCCAGATGTGCGGCGATTTCCGGATCCTGCTGGGTGCTGTAGGCTTCGCGCAGATATTTTGCGGCTTCGTTCAGGTTGCCCAGGCGATAAAGCACCCAGCCCAGGCTATCCAGGATGTAATGGTCGCCCGGCTGTAGCTTGAGTGCGGTCTCAATCAGGTTCTTGGCTTCCTGCAATTTGATGTTGCGATCTGCATAAGAATAACCCAATGCATTGTAGGCGGCCGCAAAATCGGGCTTTAGTTTGATGAGTTTATAGAGCTCTTCTTCCATGATACTTAATTGATCCAAACGCTCTGCCGCCATGGCGTAGTCGTAAATCAGTTCTGGCGTATTGGGGGTGTTGGCTACGGCTTTCTGCAATAATTCGAAAGCATCTTTCTCGCGCTTAGCCTGGTTCAGCAGGCTGGCCTCAGCCTGGACGACGGTGATTTGCTGTTCCGGTGTCAGGTCGTTGACGTTGTCGAGCATGTCAATGGCGGCATCCACGCCTTTAGTGCGGGAGAGCACATTGGCGGCGGAAAGCCGGCCTTCCAGATAATGATTGCCCTCTTTTACCTTGTCATACCAATCCAGTGCCTGGGTGTCCTTTTTTTGTTTTTCCGCGCTACGGCCCAGGTAGATATATAGTTGTTCCGGATCCTTGAACCCTTTGTCCAAGGACAATTGCAGGTATTTGTCCGCCATGGCGGTGTCGTTGGATTCCAGCGAGAGCAAGCCTACGATGGCGCTCATGTCCGGGTTGTTGTCCGAAGCTTCCACCAGTTTCACAAATTCCGGCTTTGCCTCGGCATGACGTTTCTGGTTTACCAGCAGCTTGGCGTAGTTCAGACGCACATCATTCGATTTTGGATATTTATCCAGGAATTTCCGATAAAAGGCCATTGCCTTTTCCGGGGCGCTTTTTTGCAGAATCTGGCCGTGCAACTGTGCGGCGATTTCCCAGCCCGGACGCAGCTGTTCGGCCGTATCCAGTGCTTTAATGGCGGTTTCGCTATTCTCAGCCAGCCATGCGGCCTGGGCGATGGCAAAATGCGCCTCGGGCAGTTTGGGGTAAGGGGCTGAGAGCTCTTTCACCGTATCCAAGACTTCGCCCTTGTCTTTCTGGTTGGAAAGCAGCCCGGTCAGGTACAAAAAGCCATTGGCGCGCGTATCTTCTTTCGCTAGCAGTTTTTTGATGTGGGGCTTGGCATCCTTCAGATTGCCGCTGCTGACAAGCAGCTGGCTCGCTGCTTGGTGAGCCTCGGTGGAGTCCGGAGACAGCTCAGACCACAACTTGACGGCCTGCAGGGCGATCGCAGGTTGTTGCGCATATACCGCGACACGCGCAGCGCGCTCAGCGATACGGGGATCGCGGGTTTTTTTGGCCAGATCCAGAAACAATTTGCTTGAAAGTGTTGGATCACCACGCTGGCCGGCGACTTCGCCCAGAAGATATTCGTGGATATACTCCGGCTTGATGTAGTCGGACGATTTGGTTTTGGGTGAGTCCGCAAATGCGGGGGCGGATAAGCCGACCAGCGCTACCGTGAGGCATAGCACGATTTTTTTAACTTTTGGGAAAGGGCTGTTCATACTCAAGCTTGATCCGAATAAACTATCACAACGCGTTTAGTCCGTGACAGTTGACGCAAGTTCATCCATAATTAAAGGTTGGATAGCAATCACCATCTCATAGTTGAGACTATAGCTTTTTGCAAGAAACTTATCCATAAGTTTTGATTCAAATCATGCCTTGGGCATGAAGGGTTAACAGAGAACAAGATGTTATGAGCAATATTACAGTCGAAGCCATCGAGCTTACGCGCCTGTATGGCGGCCGTGCCGCAGTGAGCGACGTGAGTTTTAACCTCAGGCAAGGGGAAGTGCTGGGTTTTCTGGGCCCTAACGGCGCAGGTAAATCTACCACCATGAAAATGCTGACCGGCAATCTGGCGCCCAGTGCCGGTAGTGTCAAGATTTGCGGCGTTGATATGATCGAGAACCCGAAGGAAGCCAAGGCGCTGATCGGTTATCTGCCAGAAATGCGCCCTTTGTACAAAGAACTGACGGTAGATGAGTATTTGACCATTGCCGCCCGCCTGCATCGCGTCAGCGGTAAACATATCAAAAAAGCGGTAGAAAATGCCAAAGAGCGCTGCGGCTTGAGCCATATGAGCAAGCGCCTGATCGAGAATCTGTCCAACGGTTATCAACAGCGTGTGGGGATCGCACAGGCGATTATCCATAGCCCGATGGTGGTGATTCTGGACGAGCCTACCGTGGGGCTGGATCCGATCCAGATTCGTGATATTCGTGCACTCATACAGGAAATTGGCAAGGAGCATAGTGTCATTTTGTCCACACACATTCTGCCGGAAGTGGAAATGGTGTGCGACCACGTGCAAATCATTGACAAGGGTAAGCTGGTGTTTAATGGCGGTATTGATGTGCTCAAGCGCAGCCGTCTTGGCAACAAACTGCTGGTGGGCTTCCACCAGACGCCGAACATGGATGCGTTGCTGCAAATCCAGGGGGTGACGGAGGCAGAACTGTTGGAAAGCAGTATGGTGCGCGTGCGTTTTGCCGAAGGCGAGAATCCCAGCGAAGAGATTGTTAACGCCTCGGTAAAACACAAATGGGGCTTGTACCAGATCGCGCCTGACCAGACCAGCCTGGAAGATGTGTTCGTGCAATTGACCTTTCATGACGCTGCAGCAGAAGCGGCTTAATCAAGCGGGTTTAGGGTAAGTATTATGATTTTTAATATTGTCAGAAAAGAACTGAAAAGCATGTTTGCGTCACCGTTGGGGTGGGCAATCATGGCAATCCTGAGTTTTATCTTCGGGCTCTATTTCACCAATTCCGTCGGCAACTATTTCGATGTGATGTCCGGCGCGATTCGTCCGGCTGAAAGGGAAGGGGTGACGGCGTTTGTGGGTAAGGCGGTGTATGGGCTGGCCTCGTTCATTATGCTGTTTTCTGTACCGTTGCTTTCTATGCGCCTGATTTCGGAAGAGCGTCGCAGCCAGACTTTGCCGTTCTTGTTTAGCGCACCTTTGTCTATTACGGAAATCGTGCTGGGTAAGTTTATTGGGCTAGTGGTCTTCTTGAGTTTGGTCGTTTTCTACCTGGCGGCAATGATGGCCATGCTGAACTTGTGGGCGGATATCGATTTTGGTTTTATTGTTGCGAATACACTCGGTCTGGTTTTGCTGGTGGCGAGTTTTAGTGCATTAGGCTTGTATTTCTCCAGCCTGACCTCGCAGCCTGTCGTGGCGGCGATCCTGACGTTCATTGCCTTGTTTGCATTGATGATTTTGGACAGGTTCTTGGCGGGGGATCCAAGTAGCACGGTATCTTATTTATCCTTGATGCGACATTTCCAGAGCTTCTCGCGCGGACTGATTGATAGTGCCGATATGGCGTATTTCGTGCTGTTCATTGCCACGTTTTTGGTGTTGACGGTACGCCGTCTGGACGCAGACAGATTAAGAGGTTAATAGGTTTAACGGTATGAAGATTAACAACAAATTGCGCTTTCAGCTGTTGGTGCAGAACAGCTTTTTTGTCGTGGTGTTCCTGGTGCTGGTGTTTTTGCTGGCATATTTGAGCAATCAGTATCATGTCGCCAAAGACATTACCCAGGCTAACCGCAATATGCTGACGAAAGGCAGCTTGGATGTGCTCAAGCAAATGAAAGGCCCTGTTAATCTGACGGTATTCGCCTCCAAGGATGACCCAAACAATGGTGACACTTTCAGAAAAGGTATGATGGACTTTGTGAGCCGCTATCAGCGTGTCAAGCCGGATATTCATCTGAAGTTTATCAGCCCTACCGAGGAACCTAAACTGGCACAGGACGCTAGTATCAAAGTGGACGGTGAAGTGGTGGTGGAATATAACAAGCGCACCGAACATATCACCCCGCCATTTGCTGAGCAGGAAATGACCAATCTGCTGGTGCGGCTGTCCCGCTCCAACGTCCGCCCGATCATGTTCCTGGATACGCATGGGGAGCGTAATCTGCAAGGCGTGAAGAATCATGACATGGGCGAGTTTGGCAAGGTTCTGGAATCCAAAGGGTTTAAATTTGCCAATGTGAATTTGATGCTGGCTCAAGCAGTGCCTGCGAATGGTGCCATGTTGGTGATTGCTGCACCTAAGCTTGACTTGAATGAGGTGGAGTCTAAAAAGATCCTGGAATATATCGAGGCTGGTGGTAACGTGTTATGGCTGCTGGATGATGATAATCTGCATGGCCTGAAAGCAGTGGCCGATTATTTGGGGATGACCGTTTCCAAAGGCATGGTAGTGGATATGTCTGCCAGTCAGTATAAATACGATGCAAAAAATGCTTTTAGCAGTGCTTATGGTGACCATTCAATTACCCGCACTTTCCAGTATGGCACGATGTATCCAGAAGCGCGCGAAGTGGATGCCCATGCCTCATATGAACTGGGCTGGAAGGTGGCACGTCTGGTGGAAGTCGGACAAAAAGGCTGGCTGGAGACCGAGCCTGTCGTCAATGGCGGTGAGCGCCAAAAGGTGACATTTGACAGTAAGAAGGATAAACCCGGCCCGATCACCATCGCCCTGGCTTTGGAACGGCAGTATGGCAAAAAAGGGCAGCGTGTCGTAGTCGTGGGCAATGCCAATTTCTTGTCGAACACTTATATTACGACTTTTGGCAATCTGGATTTTGGCGCCAATATCATCAATTGGCTGGCAGGTGATGACAATCTCATCACGATTCAGCCTATGCCGCTCAAGGATATGAATGTCACGATCCCTCAGGGGTCTATCAGTGCATTGATGGTAGGTTACGGTACACAATATATTATTCCAGCGATCCTGATGCTGCTTGGCATCTGGGTGTGGTGGAAACGCAAGAAAGCCTAGGGCGGATCAGGTATGAAAAAGAGATGGATACTCAACCTGGTATTGCTGGCTATCGTGGCGGGGATAGTCACTTTTCTTTATATGCAGCCCAAGAAGGTTTCCGAGACAAGGGAGTATGAGCTCTCTGCTTTGAAGCTGGCAGACTTTACCCAGATTAAAGTCGAATTTCCGGCCCAGGCGCCCGTTACTTTTGAAAAAATTGATGGTTTTTGGCGTATGACGACCCCTTACAAGGCTCGGGCAGACTTGGCGTCAGTGAATCGCATCCTGTCGATCATTGCGGCGAAGAGCATGGAAAAATTGCCGATGGATGATCCAGGAAAATATGGCTTGGATAACCCGCAGATCCGCCTAAAGCTTACCAATAGCACGGGTGAGCAAGTGTTTGTGTTCGGTACGCATAATCCGGTGAGCGAAGAGCAGTACGTGGCTTATCAAGATGCGGTTTATCTATTACCGACAAATTATGCCGAAGCAGCCGCGACGCAGCCGATCGAGATGGTAGACAAAGCTCCGCTATCTCCGGCAGACAGCAAGCAGATTGCTGGGTTTAGCTTTTCTAACCTGGAGCAATGGCAGGAAAAAGGCGGGCTGGATATGCATCTAGAAAATGGACAGTGGGAAGCTAGCCTGGCCAAGGCTAAACCGACACAGAATGAACTGAATGGCTGGCTGGATGTTGCCTGGGTGCATGCGCAAGCTAGTTCAGTCGAGCTTTACAAGCCGGACAGGAAAGCAACTTACCCTGGTTTTGATGTGATTCTCAAGGATGGAAAAAAAGTCCATTTTGACAAAGTCCAGGAGGCGCCGGAGCTTCTGCTAGCGCGCGCGGACGAAGGCTTGGTTTTTCACTTCTCCAATGATGTCGGGTTCAGCATGCTGAACCCGCCGCTGAATATCCAATAGCCATGCCGGAATTGCCGGAGGTCGAGATTACGCGGCGTGGTCTGGCGCCGCTGATCGGTCAAACGGTAAAGCAGGTTATCATTCGTCATGCCGGCATGCGCTGGCCTATCCCGAAGCATTTGGAAAGCACTTTGCCCGGGCAGCGATTGCAGGGCTTGAGTCGCCGAGCCAAATATATCCTAGCTAATTTTGATACAGGGACATTGTTGCTGCATCTGGGCATGTCCGGCCGCATCTGTTTGCTGGAGCGCGACAGCCCTCCCGAAAAGCATGATCACTTTGACCTGGTCTTTGATTCCGGACAGGTGATGCGGCTGCGTGATCCGCGCCGCTTTGGGGCAGTGTTGTGGGCGGGCGAGCATCCGGAAACGCACCCGCTGATTGCGGCACTTGGGCCAGAGCCTCTTTCTAACACTTTTGATGCGGCCTATTTGCATGCGCAGCTAGCCAGCCGTAATGCAGCTATTAAGTTGGCCATCATAGATAGTCATCTGGTGGTAGGTGTGGGGAATATCTACGCCAGCGAATCCTTATTTCGCGCGGGCATACACCCGCAAACACCCGCCCGTGAACTCAGTCTGCAGCAATGCGGAGAGCTGGTAATGACCATCAAGCAGACCTTGCAAGATGCATTGGCTGCAGGCGGGAGCAGTTTGCGCGATTTCTTTGGTGCAGATGGCAATCCCGGTTATTTCCAGCAGACGTATTTTGTCTATGGTCGTACGGGAGAGCCTTGCAGAACTTGCGGCAGTGCGATTCGTAATATCCGGCTGGGTCAGCGCTCAACCTTTTTTTGCGAGCGCTGCCAGCAGGCTAGCTGATGTTGTGCTCGGAGGATGCGTGCCGATGCAAGTAGCCAGGCTCGCGTGGAAGGTCATGTTTACCTACCCACTGCGGTAGCAATGAGCCAAGTATCATGCCCATCATGCTGACGCCCAGTCCTATCATTTGC
>JBGAVM010000008.1:0-96681 GCA_044228125.1 Methylophilus sp. | reverse complement strand
TTTTTTGATATAGGATAGTGACGAATAGCCTGTCCCGAAGTCATCCAGAGAAACCTGAATACCTGTATCCCTGAACTCAATCAATTGATCCTGAATGGAATTGTTGCTGTCGAGCAGTAACCGCTCGGTAATTTCTACCGCGATACTTTGTCCGGGGAGCCCTAACTCTTTCAGATAATCTGCCCAGTTCAAGTGTGAATTGTCTTTGCTCGATCTGACATTGTAGAACTGCACGGGTGACTTATTGATGCTGATCTGGAAATCAGGGTGTATGGAATTACGCCACTGTGCCACTTTTTTGGCGGCTTCCTTGAATACCCAGTTCCCGATGTCTATGATCAGGCCAGTATCCTCGGCGATGGGGATAAACTCTGCCGGGCTGATATTGCCGTGGGCGGGATGGTTCCAGCGAATCAGTGCTTCTGCCTTATCGATTTTTCCAGTAGTTATGTTGATAATAGGCTGGTAATGCAAGTAGAGCTGGTGTTTGTTCAGGGCGCTACGCAGGTCGTTGGTCAGGCGCATGCGGTTTTGAACATTGACCTGCATGGATTCGGTAAAAAAGCTAAAACGGTTTCTGCCCAGTCGCTTGGCGGCATACATAGCTTGATCGGCATTCTTGAGCAGGGTGTCGGCATTGGTCGAATCTGTAGGATAGAGCGTAATACCCACACTGGCAGAAATATAGACCACTTCCGCACCCAACTGGTAGGGCTCGGACAATTTATCCAGAATCCTTTGTGCAATGCGCTCAACGCAATGAACATCCCTTAACTCGCCTAGCACGACGGTAAACTCATCTCCCCCTAATCTTGATACAGGGTTGTGGTCATGGCTGACAGAGTCCGAGTCACGTACACAACTGACAAGTCGTCTGGCTGCTTCGACGAGCAAAACATCGCCCATCGTGTGTCCGAGCGTGTCATTGATTTCCTTAAAGTGATCCAGATCAATAAACATCAATGCCAAAGGCAGGTCGGCGCGGTGGGTTTTTTTAATCTCCTGGTGCAGCCTGTCATTGAACATGCGACGGTTTGGCAAGTTGGTTAATGGATCAAAATTTGCCTGACGCCAGATAATATCTTCGGACTCCCTTTTTTTGGTGATGTCGGTTGCGAGACCCACCCGGTTGAGTACAGCGCCATGTTTGTCATAGATGGTGTTGATCCTGATCCACTCCAGGTAGAGTTCGCCATTTTTCCTCTGGTTCCATATCTCGCCTTGCCATTTGCCGGTGCTGCTTAATTGATACCATAGGTCGTCATAGAAGGCTTTGTCGTGTTTGCCGGAACTGAGCATGCGAGGATTTTGACCAATAGCTTCTTCCGCGGAATAGCCAGTCGTGATGCTGAAAGCCGGATTGACGGCAATAATCAGACTGTTAGCATCCGTAATCATCATGGTTTCACTGCTGTTTTGGTACAGCAGAGATGCCAGCAGTTGTTCCTGGTTGGATTTTGCACGTTCAATGGCAATGCCGGCTAGATAGGCATTGTGCATGATGGTTTCAATATCTTCATCTGTCGGACTGGTAGGTTCGCGCAGATACACCGCCAGCGCACCCAGCACTTTGCCGGAAGGGTTCTTGATCGGCTCGGACCAGCATGCGGCAAGCCCTGCATTTGCTGCCAGATCCTTGTACGGCGCCCAATTGGGGTGTGACTGAATGTCTTCGATAATGACGCGCTTTCCGGTAAAAGATGATGCGCCGCAACTACCTACATCGGGACCAATTTCCAATCCGTCAATCGCTTTGTTGTAAAAGTCTGGCAGGCTAGGGGCAACGGCACGTTGCAAGCGTTTCCCCTGGTTGTCTAGCTGCATGATGCTGCATAGAATCCTTGGGTTCTGTTCTTCTAGGCTGGTAACAATGTATTGTAAAGTGCTTTCAATAGGCTCGGCATTGGCAATCATTTCCATGACGCGACCATAGGCTTTTTCCCGCTTATGCTGTTGCGATGCGAGCGCCGCCAACTGGATGTTTTCCAGTACGGTTCGGTGTGCCTTACGGCCGTTAGCCATGATGAACAATAAAAACAGCAGCACCATGCAACTCATGGCAAAGGTAGAAGGTGTGCCTTCTACCAATAGGCGAACGAGCAATGCCAGCACAACAGGGAGAAGGAAGCCAAACAGCGCAATCAGGTCAATGGCATAGTTGATTGCCACACCAGCACAGAGGCCGGTTAATGCGAATGTAATCACGGACTGACTGAGTAAATTGTCAGATTGAAACAGCAAAAAGCAGACGAAGCTCCAGATGACCCCTGTAATGATAGTTCCGATGCGAAAGCGGTTTAGCCACTGAATGCTCGGTGAATTGTCCTGAAGATAGTTGATCGTCAGGGCGGCGCGTGCAGCATAACAGAGTGTGACGATGCTCAACCAGAAATAAACGGCAATAGGTTTAGCGTCAGTTTGCAGTGCTGCGGCAACCAGCAGAATAGCTAATAGCAAACCAATAACGTACGAGACGCCGCTTTCCTTATACAAGCGTTCAGTGACGACCGCTTCTACATGAGTAAATGTGGACCATTGGGTTTTGATATTCACAAATGACAGACTACCGTATATTTGAAGAAGGTTCGTAAAGGAATTGGCTTAAGGTGATTAAATCACCAGTCATGATCTTAATCAAGGGTGGAATAATAAAGTATCTCATTATCAAAATGCTTATCAAACCTGCATGTTCATGATGTCATGATAGGCTGAGACCAGCTTGTTGCGTACTTGCACAGTTGCCTGAAACGAGATATTAGCCTTTTGTCCGGCAATCATGACGTCGGACAGGCTGACTTTATCATCTCCCATAGCAAATGCTTTACCTAGACTTTCAGCCTCCGTTTGCATTTGGTTTACTTGGTTAAGCGATGCCTTGAGCGCATCGGAGAAGTCCACTTTGCTTGCGCTTTGTGTTTTCTGCAATCCTGTAGCCGTAGCCAACCCATGGGTTGTGCCGGCCTGGGGCTTTTGTGCAGCGGCTTTGAGTTGCGCCAGCATGGACTCGATTCTGCCGGAGTCTATTCCACCTGCTTTCATTCAATCGCCTCCTTTAATGCTTCTGAATTCTGATGCTGTTAATGTACCACCCTGGCGCTTGGGGCAGTTGGGGAATAGGCGCCGGAAAACTGTTCTATTTACGGGTTTGAAAATTAAAGTAATCCGCATAATGGTGTCCAATAAGTCAATTGTGCAGTTATTTTGCCTGAATTGAATTGGGCAGGATGATTGGAATAGCCGATTGGGAGAGGCATCATTATGGCAGCAAGTGAAGCATTGAATGGCGGGAATGCAAATGTCGGACTGGTGCCGCAGCTAGGAGGCAAGTTATTGTTATTAGCGGGTGCGGCAGCGGTGATGGCAGTGATGGCAGTGTTCTGGATGTGGAGCCAGCAGCCGGATTATCGCGTGCTGTTCTCCAATTATGCCGATAAGGATGGCGGTGCAATTGTTGCAGCACTGGAAAAAATGAACGTGCCCTACAAGTTCTCCGAAAGCGGCACCGCAATTCTGGTGCCAGCCGCCCAAGTGCATCAGGCGCGCCTCAAACTGGCGGCAGAGGGATTACCCAAAGGTGGCAATATCGGCTTTGAGCTGCTGGAGAACCAGAAATTTGGCGTTTCCCAATTCGTCGAGCAAGTCAATTTCCAGCGCGCGCTAGAAGGCGAACTGGAGCGCAGTATCCAGTCTATTGGCGCCGTGGATGTCGCCAGAATTCATCTGGCTATTCCTAAACCTTCCGTATTTGTGCGCGATCAGCTTAAGCCGACCGCTTCCGTATTGCTCAATTTGCGCCCAGGCCGCACCTTGGATCCGCAGCAGGTTAGCGCTATCGTGCATCTGGTGGCAAGCAGCATACCAGATTTGCCGACTACCAATGTAACGGTGGTAGACCAGAACGGTAATCTGCTGTCCGATATTTCTAACAAGGCGGGTACCAATAATTTGGATCCTGCACAGCTTAAATATGTCGAGGAACTGCAGCAGAGTATCGCAAGACGTGTGGAAGCGATTATCGTGCCTATTGTCGGGGCCAAGAACGTACACGCGGAGGCAAGCGCAGAAGTGGATTTTTCCAGCCAGGAACAGGCGGCGGAAATCTACAGACCTAACCAGAAGGTCGAAGATGCGGTAATCCGCAGTATGCAAAGCAATGAATCTTCTAGCAATGCCGGAGATGCAAATGCCTCAGGTGTCCCGGGGGCTTTGTCTAATCAGCCGCCCGCACCAGCAACTGCACCCGTAGCAACAACTGCGAATTCAACACCGGATGTCAATGCGATGTCTGCAAATAATATTTCACCATTCAATACACAAAAGAATATTACGACTAATTATGAGGTGGATAAGACAGTGCGTTACGTGCAGCAGCCAATGGGCGGAATCAAGCGGCTAACCGTGGCTGTGGTCGTTAATAACATCCAGACAACCGATCAATCTGGCAAGGTAAGCAACCGTGCACTCACCGATGCCGAGAAAAAACAGATTAATGACCTTGCTATGCAGGCCATGGGGTTCAATAAGGAGCGCGGCGACTCCTTGACGGTGGTGAACAGTTCGTTCGCTGGTGAGAAACCAGAGGTGCTCAAAGAGATTCCATTATGGAAACAGCCTGAGACTATTGAGTATGTCAAAGATGCGTTGAGATTTATTGTCGGTATCGTGGTGCTGGTGATGTTATATAAAAAATTGCTGAAGCCCATGCTTGGCAAGCTCAGCCAGCCATTGACCATGCTGGCTTCTGCACAAACACCCGCCTTGGCAGGGAATGGTGGGCAAGAGGTGATTGAGGCGAACGCAGTACCGGTGAGCAGTTATGAACAGAATCTGGGTGCAGCAAGGCAAATCGCCATGAACAATCCGAAAATGGTGGCGAATGTAGTGGCAGGTTGGACAAACGGGACATAGAACATGAGCGATGATGGCGTAATGAAAAGCGCAGTGTTGATGCTTGCGCTAGGTGAAAACGAAGCCGCAGAGGTGATGAAGTACCTTGGGCCCAAAGAAGTCCAGAAACTGGGCGCAGCCATGGCAACGCTTAAGGCAGTGGAACGAGAGCAGGTGGAGAGCGTCGTTGGCGACTTTCTCTCCATCACGGAAAAGAGTAGTGATTTTGGACTGGATTCTGATGAATATATCCGCTCCGTACTGACTAAGGCGCTAGGTAACGACAAGGCATCCGGTGTGCTGGATCGCATTCTACAGAATCGTGATTCCAGCGGCATTGAAAGCCTCAAATGGATGGATGCCCAAACGGTGGCCGAATTGATTATGAATGAGCATCCGCAAATCATTGCTACTATCCTGGTACATCTGGATGCCGACCATGCTTCTTCCATTCTAGGACTCTTTACCGAGCGGTTGCGGCAGGACGTGATGCTGCGGATTGCAACATTAGATGGCGTACAACCAACCGCTTTAAAAGAATTGAACGATGTACTGGCGAAACTATTGAATGGTAACGAAAGCTTGAAGAAACAATCCATGGGCGGAATCAAGGTGGCAGCAGAGATCATGAACTATATGAACGGCGAAACCGAGGCTGCTGTGATGGAAGGATTGAAGAGCTACGACGAGGATTTGGCACAAAAGATCATGGATACCAAACCGAGGCTGCTGTGATGGAAGGATTGAAGAGCTACGACGAGGATTTGGCACAAAAGATCATGGATACCATGTTCGTGTTTGACGACATCATTGAGATTGATGATAAAGGTATCCAGACTATGTTGCGTGAAGTGCAATCTGAAACGCTCATTATTGCACTCAAGGGCGCTCCGGCAGAGTTGCGCGAGAAGATTTTCAAGAACATGTCTTCACGTGCGGCAGAAACGCTGCGTGAAGATTTGGAAACCCGTGGGCCGGTCAAGCTTTCAGAAGTCGAAGCACAGCAAAAACAGATGCTACAAATCGTACGCAGACTATCCGATGAAGGCCAAATCATGATCGGCGGCAAGGGCGGGGACGACCAATATGTCTAGCGTGCCCAATCCAAAGCAGCAGCAGACTACTTATCAGCGCTGGGAGATGTCCGCGTTTGCGCAGTCTGAAGTTCCGGCACACAATCATCAGAGAAAGAAAGCGGCACCAGATGCTTCTACAGCCAAAATCTCTGAGGTATTTGAAAGTATTCGCAAGGAAGCATATACCAAAGGTATGCAGGAGGGATTTGCCGTCGGGATGGCTAAAGCCAAAGAATATGCGGCTGAGGAAAAGCAGAGAATTGCTGTCATGGCTGCTGCATTTGAGGATGCGTTGAAAGTTGCCGATGAGAAAATCGAGGAAAGCATCCTGGCTTTAGCGCTGGATATCGCCAAGGCCATGCTGAAGACTAAACTGCAGGCGCATCCGGAAGCGATATTGCCTGTGGTGAAAGAGGCTATGCACTATCTGCCTTATGTGCAGAAGCCAGCCAGAATCTTTGTGCACCATGACGATGCGCGTATCTTGCGCGAATATCTAGGTGACGAGCTTTCCGAGCAGGTCTGGATAATCCAGGAGGACAATAACATCGAACGCGGCGGCTGCCTGGTCGAAACCGGAGCAAACCAGATTGACGCGACGAATGATATGCGCTGGAAAAGGATTGCCGAGGCCTTGTCGCAAACAAATAGCTGGTTGATGCCATGAGTGCGAATACTGTTCACCAGCAGCGCTGGCAAAGCCACATGCGGGATTGTCATGAAATCCTGCGTATTGTCGAGCCGCTGGAAATCGCCGGCCGTATTACCAAACTGACCGGTTTGGTGATGGAGGCTGCCGGCATCCAACTGCCTGTGGGTTCTGCCTGCTATGTGCCACTCGAAGAAGGGCGCAGGGTCGAAGCCGAAGTAGTGGGTTTTGACGGAGATAAATTGTTGCTGATGCCACAAAGCAGCGTGGATGGCATTGTGCCTGGCGCCAAGGTGTTTGCCATGAATGTGGCTGATGCTTTGCCCAGGCCGCACCATGATAACCCGCCGCGCAGAAGGGCATCCGACCGTGCCCGGCACTTGCCGGTAGGTGATGAGCTGCTGGGTCGTGTGCTGGATGGTGCCGGTAACCCGCTGGATGAACTGGGCAGGATTGTAACCGCGCATAGCGCTCCCTTGAACGTTAGGCCGATTAACCCTTTGTTACGAGCACCTATCGAGGAGATTCTCGATGTCGGTGTGCGTGCGATCAACGCCATGCTGACAGTCGGCCGTGGCCAGCGCATGGGCTTGTTTGCCGGTTCAGGCGTGGGCAAGAGCGTGCTGCTGGGCATGATGGCGCGTTACACGACGGCGGATGTGATTGTCGTTGGGTTAATTGGCGAACGCGGTCGCGAGGTGCAGGAATTCATCGAACAGATTCTTGGGGCAGAAGGCTTGGCCCGCTCTGTTGTGGTGGCAGCACCCGCGGACGCTCCTGCGTTGATGCGCCTACAGGGGGCTAACTATGCGACAACGATTGCCGAGTATTTCCGCAATCAGGGCAAGAATGTGCTGCTGATTATGGATTCACTGACACGTTACGCAATGGCACAGCGTGAGATTGCACTGGCCATCGGTGAGCCACCGGCGACCAAGGGCTATCCGCCTTCGGTATTTGCCAAGCTGCCGGCTTTGGTGGAACGTACAGGGAATGGCAAACGTGGCGAAGGCTCAATCACGGCATTTTACACCGTGTTGACCGAAGGCGATGACCAGCAGGATCCGATTGCAGATGCGGCGCGTGCCATCCTGGATGGACATATCGTGTTAAGCCGCAGCCTGGCGGAAAGCGGGCATTATCCCGCGATTGATATTGAGCAGTCCATTAGCCGTGCTATGCATAACATTACCAGTCCGGAGCATTTGAAACTCTCGCTCAAGCTTAAACAGTTGAATGCGAGATACACCCGAAGCCTGGACTTGATTAATGTGGGGGCATACGAAGCCGGCAGTGACGAGCTGCTGGACGAGGCAATCGCCAAGCACGACCAGATCAAGGCGTTTTTACAGCAGGATATTTACGAACGTGCAGATGTGATGCAAAGCATCCAGCAGCTAGCCGGCGTTTTGTATAGTTAGGATTGAATTGAATGGCGTCTTCTCATGCGTTGGCCACGTTGATGGAGTTGGTGGAAAGAGAATTGGAACAGGCGGCAGAGCGCCTTGGGCATGCAAATCGGGCATTGATGGAAGCGGAAGAGAAAAGCGGGATGCTGCATGGCTATCGCCAGGACTACGTTGACAATTTTGCCAGGATGGCAGGAAAGGGACTTCCCAAGGAGGCTTACGGTAACTACCAGAATTTTCTTGGTAAGCTGGAGCAGGCGATTCGTGGCCAGGAAGAAGTGATTTTAAATGCACGCTATCAGGTTGAAAAGGAACGTGCGCTTTGGCAAGAGGTACAGCGAAAAAAGCTCTCCTATGAGGTACTGATCGATCGGCAGGAAAAGAAGGCACATCAGCAGATGCAGCGTAAAGACCAGAAGATGATGGATGAATATGCGTTGCGTGCCAAGCGTAAGAAACATGGATGATAGAGGATTGAACAATATGCAGAATTTCCCGTTTTTAGTGACGCAGAATACCCCGGCCCGTAACAAGGCTTCTACCGTTGCCGAGCAAAAGAGTATCGAGCCCGTTACCCCGTTCAAGCAAGTGTTATCCCAGCAGGTGAGGCAAGAACCCGCCAAGGACAAGGTGCCTGGCCGGGATAAGGCGCCACACAAACCATCATCTGCACAATCGCAGGCCGAGCCTAAGCAAGATAAGTCGCCCAAAGATGCGGAAGATAAGAATACGGCCACCTCTGCTGAAAGCAAAGAAATCTTGTCTAAATGGCCGCACAAGGCTGCCAAATCGGCAAAGCATCAGGACGATGCAGGTCTGATAGCGGCAGAATCTGCGCCGATCGACCAGGCTGCCAATGTGATGGCAATCCAGGCTTCACAGACAACGGCGGCACAGGTACAGAACATTGTAGTGCCACCCGAAATAGCGCCCACGGCAACAACGTTCTCGGCTGAAGGCAGCCAAGATGCCTTTAAGCCGATGCTTCCAAGTATGGTATCAGATACCCCAGCACAGTATTCTGTAGTGGCAGAATCTGAGCCTAAGGTCTACGACAAGCAAGTACTGGGAAGTGACCAAGGTATTAATATGCATGCTACTCATCAGTCTCAAGACCAACTTCAGTCCTTTTCGGCGCATTTGACAGAGAGCCAGCATCGGCTGACCAATGATCTTCCAAGCTTGTTGGAACAAGTGAATATGGGCAGGCACCTGCAGGAGGTGGCTGTACCGCCAGCCATGATGGCGGCCTTGGCGCCGCTGCAAGCGCAGCAGGCTAAGGAGTTGAGCAGTTTTCCCGGTAGCTCGAACCTGATTGAGGCCTATCCCGGAAAACCAGGTTGGGACCAGGCCATCAGCCAAAAAGTGGTATGGATGGTTGGTACTGCTGAGCAATCGGCAACTTTGACGCTTAACCCACCGGAACTGGGCCCGCTACAGGTAGTGATTAGCGTCAACAATGAAAAGGCAGATACGACCTTCATCTCTGAAAACCCGGATGTTCGCAAGGCGTTGGAAGATGGAATTCCAGCATTACGCGACTTGATGAGCGAGGCCGGTGTGCAACTGGGGCAGGCCAATGTGAGCACAGGCAGGCAGCAGGAGGCTTCTCAGCAGTCACGTGGGGAACGTGACTTGGCACACTCACCTTCTGGCGCGGATTCGCAGGATGGCGATAAGCCCCAGACAAGCCGCGTCATTACACGCGTTCAGAACGGTTTGGTCGATACTTTCGCTTGACTTTTTTATATCAAACTATCGCTAATTCCTAGATTTTCCTGAAATGTAGGACTAACTCCTACAAGCGCCGGGAATTGGCGGTTTTACCCCTGCTTATTTCATCATTTCTCTTCAAAATAATCCAGTAAATTAGCTACATAGGACCACAGGTTGAACCCGGTGGCTAATCAATCGTAAGAATTCTTTGAATGGGGAATAACATGATGGCTAATATGACGATGGATGACATTATCAACAGTGAGATGGTGGCAAAGGAGCTGATGATGATTGCTGCCAACCTGAACAAACTGACCAAAGATTTCAATGAGGCCGAATTCAAATGTCACAAACTGCGCCAATTTCGCCAGGAATATGTGGATCGTTTTAATGAAGAAATGAAGCTTTTCATTGATGAAGATGCACAACGCGGATTCAAAAGTTTTTTCGCACGCCTGGATGTGGTGATTTATGAGCAGCAAGAGATTGTGGAAAGTCTAAGACGCCAGATTAAGCTGCAACGGCAGCTTTGGCAGGAATGCAAACAAAAAGAAATTTCAGCGGAATTGTTGGCAGAACAGCCGGAAAAGTTTGCATTGAGCGCCTGATAGATAAGCAGTTAAAGCGTGACTAACGATAATTGGGCGGGTTTCCCCACGCTATTCCTGCCTTTGGTTGGGACGGATTTCTTCAATAATAAGCTAATCCATAAGGACTTTTGCGTGTAAAAAGGATTAACAATTGGCATCTAGAACAATACCGGTCACAGAACTCAGAAGCCTGCTGGCGGCGGTTTCCGAGCACGGCAAGCAGCACCTGATAGAGGTGGAAGCCGATTTGATGCAGACCACTTTTCTGCTTGCCGAGGCAATAGAGAAGCTGGGTGATAATTTCATGAAAATACATGAAGCAGTTACAGCGCAACAGTCTGAAATCGATCTACTACTTCAGGTGGCCAAGCTTCCCGCAGACCGTTTCCAAGACATCCGGCAAGAAAGAGAAAAGATTGCCAGTCATGTGGATGCGGCGGTTACGAGCCTGCAGTTCCAAGATATGACCAACCAACTTATTACGCGCACCATTCATCGCGTTAATGGGCTGCGTGACTCACTTGCTGCCTTGGCTGTACATGGGGAAGAAATGGATCCCCAGCATGAACATGAAGAGATTGCGCATCTGTTGGATGCGATGAGTGCAAGTATCACGGCACGTAACGATGTCATGCAGCATACCTTACGCAAATCGGTAGCACAAAAAAGCATGACTTCTGGTGAAGTTGAGCTGTTTTAGCTGACATATTCAGCACAGACTATTTATTCAAAAGAGCGAGACAAAAAGATGGCGAAAACAATTTTGGCGGTAGATGACTCGGGGTCGTTAAGACAAATGGTCGCTTTCAGTCTGAAAGCGGCTGGATATGACGTGGTATCGGCGGTGGATGGTCAGGACGGGCTGAACAAGGCCAAGGAAAAGACCGTTGACCTGGTACTGACAGACCAGAACATGCCAGTGATGGATGGGCTAACCATGATCAAGCATTTGCGTGCTCTGGGCAGCTATCAGAAAGTGCCTATTCTGATGCTGACTACAGAGTCCAGCGACGAGATGAAGGCCAAAGGGCGGGCCGCAGGTGCCAATGGTTGGCTGGTCAAGCCTTTTGATCCAAAAAGACTCATCGAGGTTGTACAAAAAGTGATTGGCTGATAAGCCATTTTTAATATAGCTAAACAAATAATCTAAGCAGTGACGGAGTACAACAATGTCAGTGGATATGAGCCAATTTTATGAGGTCTTCTTCGATGAATCGGAGGAGCTTCTGGCAGAAGCCGAGCGCTTATTGTTGCAGCTGGATATTGATAATCCGGATGCAGAAGACTTGAACGCCATCTTCCGTGCCGCCCATTCCATCAAAGGTGGCGCAGCCACCTTTGGTTTTATGGATATGGCGGAGATTACCCATGTGCTGGAGAATCTGCTGGACAAGATTCGCAAGCATGAGATGGCACTGACGGGTGATCATGTGGATGCTTTTCTGGCGGCAAAAGATGTGCTGAAAATGGAGCTGGATGGGCATCGCCTGGATGCAGAGGTGGATCAGGAACAAGTGGCTGAAGTAAAGATGATATTGAGCTCCTTGGCCAATGCTGGTGGCGTTGCAATTAAGCCTGCTTCTAATGCCAATACATCTTCCTCCGCACCAGAGCCAGTTATAAACGTGGCGCCTCACTCTGAACCAGTGGCTGCAGTTACAGCACAACTTGATGCTACCACTGACGGTGTCAAGACTTTTAACATTGATTTACCGGAATTGTCTGATAAAGATATCGGCAACCTAAAGGATGAACTTGGGCTGCTGGGTGACGTGACTCAAGGGCAACAGGATAATGGCCGTGCGCAATTTACACTGACTACCGATTCTAGCGAAGCCGACATTATTTCTATCTGCTCATTTATTCTTGACCCCAAAGATCTGGTGATTACTGTGGGCGTAGTAGCAGCGCAGCCAGTAGCCACAGCACCGCAAGTTTTGACCAAAGCCGCCGTACCAGTGCACGAAGAGGCTGGCTATGGGCTATTTGAGGAAGAGGGGAAGGAAAAAGAAGAAGAAGGGTATGGTTTCTTTGCGCCGTTCACGCCACATAAGGATGCAGTCCAAACAACTTTGATTGGCGATGATACGCCAGTATCGGCGGAAGCAAAGGCTGTAGCGGAAGGCGCATCGCCTGTAAAACAAGAGAAGACCCAATCGGAACCGGAGAAAAAAACACAACCGAAACGGGATGCAGATAAAGCTTCTGCCAATGCGGAAACCAGCTCGATCCGTGTGGGAGTGGAGAAAGTGGATCAGCTAATCAATCTGGTGGGTGAACTGGTGATTACCCAGGCTATGATTGAGCAGCGGGTAAGTAGACTGGACCCAATTGACAACGAGGCTTTGATTAACAGCGTAAGCCAGTTGACACGTAATACCCGTGATTTGCAGGAGTCTGTGATGTCTATCCGCATGATGCCGATGGATTTTGTGTTCTCTCGCTTTCCGCGTATGGTGCGTGACTTGGCCGCCAAGCTAGGCAAAAAAGTAGAACTGGTAACTGTAGGTGCCACGACCGAGCTGGATAAAGGTTTGATAGAGCGTATTGTTGACCCGTTGACTCATCTAGTACGGAACAGTGTGGATCACGGTGTCGAAATGCCGGAGAAACGCAAAACTTCTGGCAAGTCAGAAACGGGTCGCCTGACACTGTCGGCCGCGCATAAAGGTGGCAGTATCGTCATTGAAGTGACCGATGACGGTGCCGGGTTGAATCGAGACAAAATTCTTGCCAAAGCACAATCCAATGGCCTGGCAGTCAGTGAAAACATGACCGATAGCGAAGTGTTCTCATTAATTTTCGCGCCTGGTTTTTCAACAGCCGAAGTGGTGACTGATGTCTCTGGCCGTGGCGTGGGCATGGATGTGGTTAAACGTAACATCACCTCCATGGGTGGCACGGTGGAGATCCGCTCCGCGCTTGGTTTTGGCACGACGATTTCCATCTCGCTGCCGCTGACGCTGGCCATTCTGGACGGCATGTCCGTTTCACTGGGTGAGAATATCTACGTGGTTCCACTCAACCTGATTCTGGAAACCATCCGACCAAGGATGGAAGATATCAAGACGGTCACCCACGAAGGGCTGATGATACACGTGCGTGGCGAGTACCTGCCTATCATTCCGCTGTATGCGCTATTCAAGCAGGATACGGAAATCATGCACCCAACTGAAGGCGTGTTGCTGATTATTGAAGCAGAAGGCAAAAAGGCAGCATTGTTTGTGGATTCGCTTGTTGGTCAGCAACAAGTAGTGATCAAGAGTCTGGAAACCAATTTCAAGAAAATCCAAGGCGTATCTGGCGCCACCATTATGGGTGATGGCTCAGTCGCATTAATTCTCGACGTTCCTACTGTCATCAAGATGGGACAGAACAATATTAAAGAAGGAGCTTACACATGAGTGCCAACACAGAAGTAAACATAGAAGTCAGTAACGCAAAGGATTTAGCAGGGTCGCAAGAGTATCTTACCTTTGTACTAGCTGACGAATCCTATGGCATTGATATCCTCAAGGTGCAGGAGATTCGCGGTTACGATGCGGTGACCAAGATTGCCAACACGCCGGATTTCATCAAGGGTGTCGTCAACCTGCGAGGCCTGATTGTGCCGATTGTGGATCTGCGCATCAAGTTTGGTTTGGGCAAGGTGGTGTATGACGAATTTACCGTGGTCATCATTCTCAATCTCAACGGGCGCGTGGTCGGCATTGTGGTGGATGGCGTGTCAGATGTGATGAACTTGAGCGGAACACAAATACGTACCGTACCGGACATCGTGGCCAGCATCGATACCAAATACATCACCGGCCTGGCCACAGTGGATGAAAAGATGTTCATCCTGGTCGACATCGAGCAACTGATGAACAGCCAGGAAATGGCGCTGGTGGATGCGGCCGCGGTACATTAATTTTCATGAATAAAAACTTTTAGGGGTAAAAGGGATATGTCTAATTTAATAAATCTGGTTTTCGGTAGGATGAAATCTAACGACCCTGCTACGCAAAGGGAGGCTACAGAAGCCATTGCTCTGAGAGTCGATATTGAACAAGTTCGATGCGGTGCTGAATATACTCCCGATGGGACGATTCTCCGGCTTAATGACAACTTGCTACATGCGCTGGGTTACAAGGCAACTGAAGTTGAGAGACAGCATCATAGCATGCTGGTTGATAAGTCTGGGGGCAGCAATCTAGACAATCGTGCGTTATGGCAAAAATTAAGCAGTGGTCAGAAGGAAGTGGGCGAGTTTGGTTTGCTACATAAAAGTGGTAGCGTTGTTTGGTTTCATGGGTACTATAGCCCCATGAAGGATGCTGACGGCAAGGTTTACAAGATTATCAGCTACATGACAGATATTAGCCAAGAAAGAGCAAAATTCACGGATTTGCAAGGCCAAATTAGCGCCATCAACAAGATCCAGGGCGTGATTGAATTTGACCTGACCGGCAAGATCACTGCGGTGAATGAGAACTTTGCAGCGGTGACCGGCTACAGCGAGAAAGAGATCGTGGGCAACCACCACAGCATGTTTGTGGAACCGACCTACAAGAACAGTCACGAATACAAAGCGTTCTGGGACAAGCTGGGGCGAGGTGAAGCGGATGCCGGGCAATACAAGCGCATAGGCAAAGGCGGCAAGGAGGTTTGGCTGCAAGCGTCTTACAACCCGATTTTCGACATGAACGGCAAACCGTTCAAGGTGGTGAAATATGCCACGGAGATTACCCAGGAAAAACTCAGGAATGCTGATTTTGAAGGCCAACTCAACGCTATCGGTAAAATCCAGGGCGTGATTGAATTTGACCTGACCGGCAAGATCACTGCGGTGAATGAGAACTTTGCGGCGGTGACCGGCTACAGCGAGAAAGACATCGTAGGCAACCACCACAGCATGTTTGTGGAACCGACCTACAAGAACAGCCACGAATACAAAGCGTTCTGGGACAAGCTGGGGCGCGGTGAAGCCGATGCCGGCCAATACAAGCGCATAGGCAAAGGCGGCAAGGAGGTCTGGCTGCAGGCGTCCTACAACCCGATCTTTGACATGAACGGCAAACCATTCAAGGTAGTGAAATATGCTACGGACATCACCGAACAAAAACTAAATGCAGCAGACAATGCCGGTCAACTGGCTGCGATCAGTAAAATCCAGGGTGTGATTGAATTTGACCTGACCGGCAAGATCACTGCAGTGAATGAGAACTTTGCCGCGGTGACTGGCTACAGCGAGAAAGAGATCGTGGGCAACCACCACAGCATGTTTGTGGAACCGACCTACAAGAACAGTCACGAATACAAAGCGTTCTGGGACAAGCTGGGGCGAGGTGAAGCGGATGCCGGGCAATACAAGCGCGCAGGCAAGGGCGGTCGAGAGATTTGGCTGCAGGCGTCTTACAATCCGATTTTTGACATGAACGGCAAACCGTTCAAAGTAGTGAAATATGCCACCGAGATTACGAATCAGGTGCATGCCCAGCAGGCAATGACCAGTGCGGTTGAAGAAACGCAGGCAATTATCGAGCGCGCCAAGGCAGGCAATCTGGCAGACCGCGTTGGGCTGGCAGGTAAGACAGGCGCGATTGCCCAGCTGTGCGAGGGTATCAATGCCTTGATGGACAAAATGACAGAGGTGGTGATGCAGGTGAAAGAGGCCGGTGAAACCATCAACACGGCAGCGGGCGAGATTTCGACGGGCAATAATGATTTGTCCAGCCGTACCGAGCAACAGGCCTCTAGCCTGGAAGAAACCGCTTCCAGCATGGAAGAGCTGGCTTCGACCGTTAAGCAGAATGCCGAAAACGCCAAACAGGCGAACCAGCTGGCGGCAGCGGCTTCTGGTGTGGCGGTGAAAGGCGGCGAAGTGGTAGCGAATGTCGTCACCACCATGAGCGACATTAATGAAAGCTCACGCAAGATCGAGGACATCATCTCCGTGATTGACGGCATCGCCTTCCAGACCAACATCCTCGCGCTTAATGCTGCGGTGGAAGCGGCGCGCGCGGGTGAACAGGGCCGTGGTTTTGCCGTGGTGGCGGGTGAGGTGCGCAATTTGGCGCAGCGTTCTGCCAGCGCGGCCAAGGAAATCAAAGAGTTAATCACCGATTCCGTCACCAAGACAGCGGAAGGTACCAGGCTGGTGGAAGATGCAGGCAAGACTATGGAAGAGATTGTGTCGTCCGTACAGCGTGTCACCGACATCATGGGTGAAATTTCTGCAGCTTCCATAGAACAAAGTGCTGGCATTGATCAGGTGAATACTGCGATTACCAGCATGGACGAAGTCACACAGCAAAACGCAGCGTTGGTGGAAGAAGCTGCGGCTGCGGCGGAATCGCTGGTGGAGCAGGCCGCTGCATTGATGGATACGGTAAACGGTTTCGATCTGGGGGGTGGCAGGGTAGAGCGTCGCTCATCTAACAGCCCGATGCGTAGGCAGGTGCTGGCAACAAAACAGGCAACTACCACGCCCGCTAAAATAATGGCCAAAACCGGTACGGATGATGGTGACTGGGAAGAGTTTTAACACACGATAGATGCGTTTTGACTTATTACATTAGGGCGTCGGTATGACGCCCTTTTTATTTGGATTATTTGTTATAAATCAACTAAAGGCAATTATCAAAGGAGTTAAATAAACTTAACAATAACAATAACAATACCCACCACTATATTTTGAGGGTGTTGCAATATGGACAGGACTGAAAATTTTCTGCTCGCTGATGGTAAGGCGATGGAGGGATTGATAGAGGTAATCCCGGATGCCTGTTATCTGAAAGATGGCGAGGGGCGGTGGATTGCTGCCAACTCTGCAGCCAAACGGTTATTCCAGCTAGAGCAGGTGGCATGGAAAGGATTAACCGATGCCGAACTGGCCGAATTATTCCCGCAGATTGCACATACCTTTTTTAAGTCCATGCAGGATGACGCGCTGACCTGGAATGCCGGTAAACTGCTGTTATTTGAAAAGCAGTTGATAGATTATACCGGTAGTGCTTGCTTATACGAGGTAAGGAAATCTCCAGTTTTTGATAAAGATGGCAACCGTCTGGGGCTGGTAACCTTATGCCAGGACAAGACGACACAATTGCTGGCCGAGCAAAATATGCGGATTACAGATGCCGCGTTTGATCTTCTGGAAGCGATAGTGATTACTGACGCCAATCAGCAGATATTGCGGGTTAACCATGCATTTACCCGAATGACTGGATACACCCCGGAGGAAGTGATTGGCAAAACACCGGCGATTCTCAAATCCGGGCGCCACGATGCAAGTTTCTACGCAGCAATGTGGCAGGTCTTGTTGCAGAAAAAGGCATGGCGGGGCGAAATATGGGATAAACGCAAGAATGGCGAGATTTATCCTAAATGGCTGAAAATCAGTGCCGTGACTGACGAAAAAGGCGATATCCGGAATTATGTTGGTACTTTCACTGCATTGAGCGAGCAGGCCGAAATGAAAGATGCCATCCGGCGCCTGGCGTTCTACGATACATTGACTGATCTTCCCAATCGTCGCCTGTTGTGCGATCAGCTTGGCAATGCGCTGGCCAACAGTTGTTGCAGTCAGCATTACGGGGCATTGCTGATGCTCGATCTGGATGACTTCAAGCGCATCAACGACACCGAGGGTCATGCGGTGGGTGATCAGCTTTTGATTGAGGTGGCTCGCCGTTTGAAGCAGTGCGTGCGCGAAGAAGACACGGTAGCCAGACTGGGCGGAGACGAGTTTGTGATATTGCTGGAGTTTCTCAGTCAGGATGCCGAACATGCTGCCCGGCAGGCGCAGATAGTCGCTGAGAAGGTCTTGCGTGAAGTGAGTCGGCCGTATGTTATCGCTGACATAATCTGCAATACTACGGTTAGCATTGGCATCAGTTTGTTCGATTTGTCGGGCACTACGAGCGACGAACTATTGAAGCAGGCGGATAACGCTATGTATCAGGCAAAGTCCAAAGGGCGCAACACCTGGTGTTTCTTTAGCCAGGAGACATAGCGGGGCTATTTCTTTACGGTGTTGATAGTTTTTTCTGCGATTTGAGTCGCCGCAATACCGTATCCTCAATACCATTTCTAGGTTCTATTTTCCGCGTTATCCCAAAAGCATGATTTAGCCAGCAATCCCTGTTTTCTTCGGGCAATTAAAAACCATTCACCGGGTACAGAATAGTGCCGTAATAGCATTAGAGTGCGCCGCAGTTTTAGTGTGCGTTATATGCGTAACCAAGCACCAACAAAAATATAGAACCCAAGGAAATTTGCCATGAAAATAAATATGCCAGTGACGCAACATGAGATCGAATTGACAGATGCGTCTTTGATTGTTTCCAAAACCGATTTGAAGGGGCGTATCACCTTTGTTAATCAGGATTTTCTGGACATCAGCGGGTTCACGATAGATGAGCTGATCGGTGCTAGTCATAACATCGTGCGTCACCCCGATATGCCACCGGAGGCCTTTGCAGACCTCTGGAACACGGTGAAATCTGGAAAATCATGGATTGGTATCGTTAAAAATCGTTGTAAGAATGGTGACTTTTACTGGGTGGAGGCCTGTGTGACGCCTCTGAAGGAAGGCGGACAAACGGTTGGATACATTTCGGTACGCAAAAAGGCCAGCAGAGCCCAGATAGAAGGTGCTATGCGGTTTCACAAGGCGCTGAAAGAAGGACAAAGCCTGTTGGAAACCATTGCGGCCAAGGTAAGGAATTTCCAGCGCAATTTTAAGCTGCGTGACCGGATCATTGCGATTTTTGCCACGATGGTGATTGCCACTGTGTTGGCCGGATATGTCGGTATTAGTGGTATGGATAATTCCAACGAACGCCTGGAAACTGTCTACAAAGATCGTGTTGTGCCATTGCAGCAACTGAAAGTAGTGGCCGATATGTATGCGGTAAATATTGTGGACACTTCGCATAAAGTCCGCAATGGCAATATCACGTGGGAGCAAGGCGTGACCAATGTGGAAGATGCGTTACGTGAAGTTGATAAACAATGGAAAGCTTACACCGCTACCTATCTGGTACCGGAAGAGAAAAAACTGGTGACTGAGGCAGAGCCGCTGTTTGCCAAAGCCAATCAGACTACGGCTAGATTGCAGGACATCTTGCAAGCGCGCGATGCAAAACGTATTGCGACTTTTACCGTTGAAGAACTGTATCCGGCAATTGATCCGTTGTCAGAAAAAATCAGCGAGCTGACCAGTTTGCAGCTCAAAGTGGCTGCGGACGAATATGCAGCCGCGGTAGAACAATACAACACTCGCCGAAATATCGGGCTGATGGTTGTTCTTGGCGGCATGCTGATTACTGCGTTGCTGGGCTGGTCCATGTATCAGGCCATCATGCCACGAGTGCGTACGGCAATCCGTTATCTGCTTACACGTTCCCAGGGCGATGAGCATGAGCCTGTGATCCGCACTGGACATCGCGATGAATTGACCGAAGTGATGGATGCTTACCGTGCTTTGAGTACACGTATGGACTTTGACCACGCTGAGACGGTGAGTGGAATAGAACGTATTAAATCTGCACTGGATGAATCTAATATTCCGGTGACAATCAGTAATGAACATAACAAGCTGATTTACATGAACAAAGCAGGTGTTGCGTTGTGGGAGGATATGCGAGAGGGTGTTACCAAATATCACCCGAATTTTAGCGTGAGTGAAATGATAGGTACTGGGATAGGACAGTATCTGGAAAACGAGGCTGATAGGGAAATCTTTACGGAGAAACTGGAGTCCATGCGCAAGATGGATGTTTCTATGGCAGGGCGTCATTTGCATTTGGTACTCAATCCAGTATACGACAAGAATGGCAGGTATTTAGGCCGAATGACGCAGTGGAATGACCGCACTGCCGAAGTGCTTGCGGAGCGCAAAGTGGCGCAGCTGATTGATGCAACCGTGGCGGGCAACCTTAACCAGAGAATTGATGCCAACGAGATGCCGGAAGGCTTTATCCGAGACATCAGTAATGGTGTCAATCAGTTGCTGGAGGCTGTGATCCAGCCGCTTAATATGGCAGCAGAATATGTGGACAAGCTTTCCAAAGGTGAGATTCCGGCTGAAATTGCTAAAACATATAATGGTGATTTCAATATTATCAAAGACAATCTGAATGCCTGTGGCACTGCGATTAAGGCGCTGGTGGCAGATGGCAATTTGCTGGCAAATGCTGCAGAAGCCGGTGAGCTTTCTGTACGTGCAGATGCCAGCAAGCATCTGGGCGAATATCGTAAAGTAATTGAAGGGCTGAACGCGACTTTGGACGCTGTTGTCCGGCCGCTCAATATGGCAGCAGTCAGCGTGGAAAGTATTGCCCGTGGTGATGTTCCAGCACAAATCACTGCGCATTACAACGGTGATTTCAACAATATCAAGGATAACCTTAACACCTGTATTGTCGCCATTAACGCGCTGGTGAATGACGTCCAGGTTTTATCTGATGCGGCGCATGACGGTAAGGTATCTGTAAGGGCGGACGCGAGCCGTCATATGAACGAGACACTCGAAATGATCGTTGGTCCGATAGCGACAGTCAAAGTTGCCACCGAGACTATCAATACTGCCTCGAAAGAGATCGCCCAAGGCAATGCCGACTTGAGCCGCCGTACCGAAGAACAAGCGGCCTCGCTCGAGAAGACCGCCTCTAGCATGGAAGAACTGGCCTCTACCGTCAAGCAGAACGCCGACAATGCCAAACAGGCCAACCAGCTGGCAGCGGCGGCTTCCGGTGTTGCCATCAAAGGTGGTGAAGTGGTGTCTGAAGTCGTCACCACCATGAGTGCTATTAACGACAGCGCCAAGAAGATTGAAGACATTATTTCTGTCATTGACGGCATTGCCTTCCAGACCAACATCCTGGCACTTAACGCTGCAGTGGAAGCTGCGCGTGCCGGTGAACAAGGTCGTGGCTTTGCGGTAGTGGCGGGAGAAGTACGCAACTTGGCCCAACGCTCGGCTTCTGCAGCCAAGGAGATCAAGGAACTCATTACTGACTCTGTGAGCAAGACAGCGGAAGGCACTAAACAAGTCGAGAATGCTGGTGAGACCATGCAAGAGATCGTCACCTCGGTTAAACGCGTCACCGACATCATTGGCGAGATCGCCGCAGCTTCGCAAGAACAAAGTGCTGGCATCGAACAAGTCAACGAAGCCGTCATCAAGATGGACGACATGACGCAGCAGAACACCGCCCTGGTGGAAGAAGCGGCTGCGGCTGCCGAATCTCTGATGGAACAAGCCGATGAACTGATGAATGCTGTGAGTGTATTCAAGCTGGAAGGCGAATCCTCCCACAAGGAACGTCGTGCCGCCAATAGCCCGATGCGCACTTCCGTGACTACTACCAGACCGGCGCCTGTGAAGGTAGAGAAAGTCTCCGCCAAAACCGGTACCGACGACGGGGAATGGGCGGAGTTTTAATAGGTAAATATTAATAATTATTGATAACGAATGATTAGGTAAGAGAGTGGAATGAAAATGACCGTCGCAAAAAAAATGCTGTTGTTAACCTTTGTCGCGATATTTGGCCTGGCAGGCCTCATGACCTTAAACAATTATCAAATGGAAAAGGTCTATAGCGAGACGGATTTCGCTAATACGGAAGTTGCGCCCAATATTATCTTGCTGGATAAGGTGCGCTATGACTTCAATACACTGCGTATTCGGTTATCCAATCATACGATGAATACCGATGCCGCAAAGATGGCGGAGGTGGAGGCGGCGATCAATAAACTACAGTCACAGCTGAATGAATCGCTAAATGCGTATGAAACGCATATCGATAGCGATGAGGACAAACGAATGTTGGCGGCTGACAGGGCGGGGTTGGAGGTTTATTACGAACGCATGCAGCCAATTCTGAATGCTTCGCGCCAAAACAAGAAGGATGTCGCGCGTGAACTGTTTATTGCTATTCGCGAACCAGCTGAAAAGACGAATGCTGCGATTGCCGTGCATATGAGCTATAACGTTAAGCTAGGCCAGGAGCATTCCAAGGAGGCCTTGGCGGTGAAGCAAAACGCCGCGAAAACGATCCGCGCGATTGTTAATCGTTTGCTGGCCACAGTGGCTGCAGGCGTCTACTGCTGCTCCAGTCTGAAGAAGGAGCAGGTGGTGCAACCGGGCGTCAGGGCAGAAGTCAACGGACGCTACAGGCGATCTCGATAGTACAATCAGCTTAAGCCAAGGTGATACGACTAGCTTCTTGATGGCGGCTATGCGTACCATGCAGCAGACGCTGAAAGACGTGATTGAAGAGCAAAGCAGTATGTCTGCCCAGAACAAGGCAGGCAATATCGGCGCAACAATCAATGCCGACAAATTCCGCGGCAGTTACAAAGTTATGGCGCAAAACGTCAATGAAATGGCATTCAACCGTGGCAGGATACGCGCAAGGTGACAGCCTACATTCTGAATTGCCAAAAGGCAATTTTGAGGCGCCATTGGAAAAATTTCCCGGCCAGCGTGCGTTTATCAATGAAGGTGTTGAAGGTCTGCGTAGCAACGTCAAAACCTTTATTTCTGACATGCAGCATATGTCTCAAGAACATGACTCAGGCGATGTGGACGTGCGTATCGATGAAACCAAATATCAGGGCGCTTACGCCGAAATGGTGCATGGTGTAAATGCGATGGTGGGAGCACATGTGCAGGAAAAATCCGAAATGATTCAATTGATGCATGCGCTAGGTGATGGCAATTTTGAAGCACAAATCTCGCAATACCCTGGCAAAAAAGCGGAGATCAACAAGAATCTCGATAGGCTTAAAGGCAAGCTTAAAGGCATCCTTGATTCGGTCAAATGGGTCACTAATGAGCACGTGCAAGGCAACATTGACATGACCTTGCATGCACATATGTTCAAAGGCGGCTTCGGTGAAATAGCGACTGCGGTCAACACGATTGTCGCTGGTCAGATTGAGCTGACAGAAAAGGCCTTGGCTTGCGTCAAGGAGTTCGGCGAAGGCAACTTTGATGCGCCACTGGAGAGATTCCCAGGCAAGAAGGCGTTTGTGAACGAGGCTATCGAACAGGTCCGTAGCAATCTCAAGACCTTGGATGAAGATGTGCGGATGCTTTCAGAAGCGGCAAATAACGGCATGGTTTCTGTCCGTGCTGACACGTCTAAACATCATGGCGGTTTCCGCAACATTGTAGAAGATGAACGAGACACCAGGAAATACGTTGGTCCGACCTGAAATGAAAGAGATCGTTTGAGCCGCCGTACCGAAGAACAAGCGGCCTCGCTCGAGAAGACCGCCTCTAGCATGGAAGAACTGGCCTCTACCGCCTCCACACTGCTGTACCAGGCCAACCAGCTGGCAGCAGGCGGCTTCCGGTGTTGCCATCAAAGGTGGTGAAGTGGTGTCCGAAGTCAAAGTTGCCACCGAGTCACGCCCAAGGCAATTTGAGCACCATGAGAAGACCGCCTCTATGGAACGACCGTCAAGCAGCGCCAAGAAGATTGAAGAGTGCTATTAACGACAGCGCCAAGAAGATTGAAGACATTATTTCTGTCATTGACGGCATTGCCTTCCAGACCAACATCCTGGCACTTAACGCTGCACTGCGCGTGCCGGTGAACAAGGTCGTGGCTTTGCGGTAGTGGCGGGAGAAGTACGCAACTTTGGCCCAACGCTCGGCTTGCAGCCAAGGAGATCAAGGAACTCATTACTGACTCTGTGAGCAAGACAGCGGAAGGCACTAAACAAGTCGAGAATGCTGGTGAGACCATGCAAGAGATCGTCACCTCGGTTAAACGCGTCAAGGCGAGATCGCCGCAGCTTCGCAAGAACAAAGTGCTGGCATCGAACAAGTCAACGAAGCCGTCATCAAGATGGACGACATGACGCAGCAGAACACCGCCCTGGTGGAAGAAGTGGCTGCGGCTGCCGAATCTCTGATGGAACAAGCCGATGAACTGATGAATGCTGTGAGTGTATTCAAGCTGGAAGGCGAATCCTCCCACAAGGAACGTCGTGCCGCCAATAGCCCGATGCGCACTTCCGTGACTACTACCAGACCGGCGCCTGTGAAGGTAGAGAAAGTCTCCGCCAAAACCGGTACCGACGACGGGGAATGGGAGGAGTTTTAGAAATTAATCAAGTGAAAAAGTTAAAGCTGGATTGTGCGAAAAAGTGTTCAAGAAAGGCGAATTCTCTGCCGATAACTGAGATGAGGGTTTTAGTTTCTTCAATATCAGCCAGGAGAATTTTATGGATTTTTTCTTGAAAACGGTTTACGCAATTCTGACAACTTGCTTGATACACGCAGCTTTTGTCGTAATGACGATAAACGTACCACATGTGGTCAGATGAAGTGTTTAAGGGAAGGTTGCTTAAGTGGTAGCGAGAGAGGCAACCTGTTTTTTTTGGTATACAAGTGATTTGAATGTTAGGAGAACAAAATGGCAGTGATTGATCGTGTATTGATAGGCGAAGGATTAGTGATTGAGGATCGCCCAGATGGTAGTGGCCCGGATTTGAAGAATGTGGCGCACATTGACCTGATTATGGGGCCACGTGGTAGTGCAGCAGAAGATGCATTCTGCCGTACATTGACCGATCAAAAACAAGGTGTAAATGGTTTATTGGCGATTGCGGCACCCAACATGATGGTGAAACCGAATACCGTGATGTTTAACAAGGTGACAATCAAGGATGGCCGTCAGGCTGTACAGATGTTTGGCCCGGCGCAGCGCGGTGTAGCGATGGCCGTGATGGATTGCGTGGCAGATGGCACGATTCCGGTGGAAGAAGCTGATGACGTATTCATTTGCGTGGGCGTGTTCATTGACCACAAGGCAGATATCGATGAGCGCATCCAGGACTGGAATTACCGAGCTACTAAAATAGCAATTAAAGGTGCAGTGAATCGCGAGCCCAAGGCTGCAGAAGTGCTGAAGCAATACAAAGAAGCGGCGCATCCATTTGCCGCCAAAACAGCCGAAACCAAGAATCGTCGTGCGGAAGACAAGGCTGTTGATTTGGCGATTCAGCAAATGAAAGACCGCAGCAAATATATGCAACGTGAAACTGTATAGAGACACGAAATAACGCAGGTGAGCGCATAACAGCAGTTGAAGAAAGTGTTTGATGCAGAAAGAAAAATATCAGGAAGATAGGGAGTTTCAATTTACAGCACAGGATTTTTCCAGAGTGCGTAAATTGATCTATCAGCGAGCGGGTATCGCTTTATCTGAGGCGAAAACCGATATGGTGTACAGTCGGATTGGGCGGCGTCTTCGTACCATCGGGATAAGTACGTTCAAGGATTATCTTGATAATCTGGAACGGGATCATGATTCCGATGAGTGGGAAGCGTTCACCAATTCGCTGACGACCAATCTGACCTCATTTTTTCGAGAAGAGCATCACTTTCCCATTTTGGCGGAACATCTGCTCCAGCTTAAAACCCCTATCAGAATCTGGTGTTCTGCTGCATCTACCGGGGAGGAGCCCTACACCATCGCGATGACCGCATGTGAGGCGTTCAATACCTTGAAGCCGCCGGTAGAGATTATCGCAACGGATATTGACACGAATGTGCTGGCGACGGCGGCACGTGGTGTTTATCCGATGGACCGTGTGGCAAAGCTATCGCTGGAGCGAAAGAAGCGTTTTCTATTGAAAGGCTCAGGTAAAAGCGAGGGCACGGTCAAGGTACGCAAAGAGTTACAACAGCTGATTCAATTCCGGCAGCTAAATTTACTGGATGAGAAATATTCGCTGGATGAGCCATTTGATACGATCTTTTGTCGCAATGTCATGATTTATTTCGACAAACCGACGCAGACAAGCATCCTGCAGAAGTTTGTTCCTTTGATGAAACCGCATGCGTTGCTGTTTGCAGGGCATTCGGAAAACTTCCTGTACGTGTCCAATGCATTGAAGCTTAGAGGGAAAACCGTATATGAACTGGCTGGCCAATCGATGGCTGCTGGTAAGTTGAAGAAAGTAGTCCATGGCTAATTTTGCACATGAAGAGGTCGCAACCACGCTTTATTACGATCGGACGTTCGATTGCGAAGCGGCCAAGATTTCCCCCGGCGAATATTATTTTACCGACAAGGATATGGTGATTGTCACGGTGCTGGGTTCCTGCGTCTCAGCCTGTATTCGGGATAAGGTGACAGGGGTTGGTGGTATGAATCATTTCATGCTGCCGGATGGGGGTAAGGCCGATAAGGATAATCCTATCTCTGAGTCCATGCGCTATGGGACTTATGCGATGGAAGTGCTGATTAACCAACTGCTGAAGAATGGTGCTAGGCGCGAGAACCTGGAAGCCAAGATTTTTGGTGGTGGCAACGTATTAAGAAGTTTCACCACCATGAATGTGGGAGACCGCAACGCCGACTTTGTGCGTAATTACCTGAAGGAAGAACGCATTAAGGTGACGGGTGAAGATCTCAACGATGTTTATCCGCGTAAGGTCTATTTTTTCCCCAAAACCGGCCGTGTACTGGTGAAGAAACTGAAGCAACTGAACAATTACACGCTGATGAAACGCGAAGATGCTTATGCCAATAAGTTGAAAGTCAACGATGTGGGTGGCGAAGTGGATTTGTTTTGATCATACGGATAAGAAACTATGAAAACAAAAGTATTGGTGATAGATGACTCCGCATTGATTCGAGGATTGATGACTGAGATCATCAATAGCCAGCGCGATATGGAGGTGGTGGGCGTAGCCCCCGATCCTATTATTGCGAGGGAGATGATCAAGCAGTTGAATCCGGACGTGCTTACCTTAGATGTGGAAATGCCCAAGATGGACGGCCTGGATTTCCTGGAACGTCTGATGCGCCTTCGCCCCATGCCAGTGGTGATGGTGTCCACGTTGACAGAACGCGGCTCTGAAATCACGATGCGTGCGCTGGAATTAGGCGCTACGGATTTTGTGACCAAACCCAAAATGGCCATCAGCGATGGCATGCGTGAGTATACCGATTTGATCACGGACAAAATTAGGGTCGCTTCAAAAGCCAGGGTTAGTCAGCTGCACCAGGCTGCAAAAGCTGGCCATGAGGCAGCATCGGCTGCGCCGTCATTGCGCAATCCACTTATTAGTAGCGAGAAGCTTATCATTATCGGTGCTTCAACCGGGGGCACAGAGGCGATCAAGGCGTTCTTGACCAAAATGCCTTCGGATTGCCCAGGCATTCTAATTACACAGCATATGCCGGCAGGATTTACAAAATCGTTTGCAAACCGGCTGGATGGCTTATGCCAGATATCCGTGAGCGAAGCGCAAGGCGGGGAGCGGATATTACCAGGACATGCTTATATCGCTCCCGGAGACAAACATTTGCTGCTGGCGAGAAGTGGCGCTAACTATGTGACACAGCTGAGTGATGCGCCGCCGGTAAGCCGCCACAAACCTTCTGTGGATGTGCTGTTTGAATCTGCCGCCGTGGCTGCTGGTAAAAATGCGATCGGGGTCATCATGACGGGCATGGGTAAGGATGGCGCCGAAGGAATGGCGATGATGAAAGATGCCGGTGCTTACAACTTTGCTCAGGATGAAGCAAGTTGCGTAGTTTTTGGTATGCCCAAAGAGGCGATTGCGCATGGAGGCGTACATGAAGTAGTGCCTTTGCAGGAGTTGGCAAAATTAGTACTGAATCATTTGACCGCTACCGGAATGCGTGCGTTGCGGGTCTGATTTTTTATCAGTATGAATCAAGTTTTATATTGAGTTGACCGATATATCAGGTAAGGCACGCTGGAACGGTGTGTGGTATCTGGCGATAGATTTTAAGTAAATTATATGAATGCGATGGAGTAAGGTATGGCTGATCCAAATACCAAATTTTTAGTGGTGGATGATTTTTCGACAATGCGCAGGATTGTACGCAATCTGTTGAAAGAGCTTGGTTACACCAATGTCGAGGAAGCCGAAGATGGTGTGGATGGTTTGAATAAGTTGAAGCAAGGTGGTTTTGACTTCGTGGTTTCCGACTGGAATATGCCCAACATGGATGGTTTGACCATGTTGCAGAATATTCGATCTGACTCAGCACTGGCATCGCTGCCGGTGCTAATGGTGACAGCCGAGGCCAAGAAGGAGAATATCATTGCCGCAGCGCAGGCTGGTGCGAGTGGCTATGTGGTCAAGCCGTTTACCGCTGCAACTTTGGATGAAAAGCTATCAAAAATTTTTGAGAAGCTTGGAAAGTAAGTGAGCAAGCATGGAACACGTTTTTTCTGGAGATGTTGAAGGACAGTCTACGCCAATTGCTACTATTTCGGGCGAAGGCGAAGATATGTTGCACCGTATTGGGCAAATGACGCGTGGTTTGCATGAGAACCTGCGTGCGCTGGGTCTGGACAAGATGATTGAGAAAGCGGCGCATGATATACCGGATGCGCGTGACAGACTGAATTACGTGGCTAAAATGACCGAACAGGCCGCAGAGCGGGTGTTGAATGCTACAGATATTGCCAATCCGTTACAAGATGAGATCGCCAGACAGGCATCGGCATTGGAAGGGAAATGGCAAGCGATATTACAAGAGCCGTCCCTGAAGTCAGAATATAACGAAGTTGCCAATGAAACGCTGGCCTTTATCCGGCAAACGATGGAAACCAGTGCTGCTACTAAGGCGCAATTGCTGGAAATCATGATGGCACAGGACTTCCAGGATCTGACTGGTCAGGTCATCAAGAAAATCACAACACTGGCACAGGATCTTGAGCAGCAATTGGTTCAGTTGTTGCTGGATTTTTCTCCCTCAGCAATTAAAAAAGAAGAAAGTGGTTTGCTGAATGGCCCACAAATCGACCCGGAAAACACCGCGAACGTGGTTTCCAATCAAAGTCAGGTGGATGACTTGCTGGAAAGTCTGGGATTTTAGTTTCCTATACTCAGTGATGTCCTTTTCATGATGCCAATGCGTTTCATTGCATAAGTAAATGCAATAAAGCGCATTTTTCCCTTTCTATTCCACGCATCTATTTGCCTCAAGTTTTTCGATAATGGGTCATTCGTTGCATGAATGACATGAGAAAGGTGAATAGAAATGGCACAGGAACCAGCAGTAGAAGTTTCAGCAGAAGCTCCCCCGAAATCCAAGAAGAAGCTCATTATTATTCTGGCAGCCGCACTGGTGTTGCTGGGCGGAGGCGGTGGTGCCGCCGCATGGTACTTCAGCCATAAAAATGCAGGTCATGGCAAAGGCAAGGAGGTGGTTAAAGAAGAGGTCGCGCCTGTAGAACCTGCTTTCGTCAAGCTGGAGACATTTACCGTTAATCTGGATCCGGAAGAAGGGGAAAAATACCTTCAGGTGGACATCACACTAAGCGCCTCTAGCAAGGAGGAGGCTGCCGCACTGGAACAGCATATGCCTTTGGTTCGTAATCGGGTACTGATGGTACTAACCAGTAAAAAACCAAGTGAAATTTCCACGATGGATGGTAAAAAGATGTTGAGCCAGGAAATTGTGGCGCAAATCAACAAGCCTTTCACGTTGCAGGCAAAACCACAAAAAGTTTCTGACGTGTTTTTTACTTCCTTCGTTGTGCAGTAGTGAGTTAGAAGTCAGGTAACCGGTCTGAATCATGGCAGAAAGTTTTTTATCCCAGGATGAAGTGGACGCCCTGTTGAGGGGGGTCAATGGGGAACAGGAAGAGGCCAAGTCTGCGACGGAAGATGGCGCTGGTGTTCGTAGCTATGATATTGCAACGCAGGAGCGTATCGTACGTGGGCGCATGCCAACGCTCGAAATCATCAATGAGCGATTTGCCCGGCTGCTGCGCATTGGCTTGTTCAATTTTCTACGGCGAACGATTGAGGTTTCGGTCGGGTCAGTGCGGGTTTGCAAGTACAGCGATTTTATCCGTAATCTGGTAGTTCCCACCAATCTCAACTTGATACAAATGAAGCCCTTACGTGGTACCGGTCTGATCGTTTTTGACCCGTCACTAGCTTTTCTGATGGTGGACAATATGTTTGGCGGTGACGGACGTTTCCATACGCGCGTGGAAGGCAGGGAATTTACGCAGACAGAGTTGCGCATCATTCGGCGTGCGCTGGACATTGTATTCGAGACCTATGCCAAATCCTGGGGTCCTGTGTATCCGGTCGAGTTCGAGTTTATGCGCTCCGAAATGAATACCCAGTTTGCCAACGTGGCGACGCCTAACGAGGTGGTGGTGGCAATCACGTTTACTATTGAGTTAGGCACTGAATCCGGCGAGATGCACTTTTGTTTCCCTTACTCCATGCTGGAGCCGATTAAGGACATGCTGACCTCCAGCTTGCAGGGGGAGGTGCTGGGCGTAGATAAACGCTGGGTACGTCTGATGACGCAGCAGGTTCAGGCGGCAGAGGTGGAAGTCGTTGCAGACCTGACCCAGGCAAAAATGACACTGGGGGAAATGATGAATTTGAAAGCCGGGGACGTGATTCCACTTAACATCTCCGAGGAAATCGAAGCGAAAGTGGACAATATCCCCGTCATGCTGTGCAAATACGGCATCTTCAACGGCCAGTATGCATTGCGTGTACAAAAGTTACTGAGATCCAATTCAACCGAATATATCAAAGGAGAGCCTTATGGCGACTAAACCGGATGAGGCTGCAGCAGCCACGACAGAAGAAGACTGGGGTGCTGCGATGGAAGAACAGGCGGCGGCGGAACAGCCTGCAGAAGCGGCGGATGACTGGGGTGCTGCGATGGCCGAGCAGCAATCAGCCGATGCCTCTGCACTGCAGGCAAAAACCGCACAAACGCAAGTGTTCGCAGAATTCTCCAGCCAGAACAAACTGAGCGATAGCCAGAACGATATTGATTTCATTTTGGACATCCCTGTCCAGCTTACAGTGGAGTTGGGTCGTACCAAGATCGCGATCAAGAATCTGCTGCAATTGGCGCAAGGTTCTGTGGTTGAGTTGGATGGGCTGGCGGGGGAGCCGATGGATGTGTTGGTGAACGGCTGTCTGATTGCACAGGGTGAGGTGGTGGTGGTGAATGACAAGTTTGGCATCCGCCTGACCGACATCATTACGCCAGCTGAGCGTATCCGCAAGATCAATAAGTAGGCGTAATTCATGAGCAAACGTTTTTTATGTATGTGGGTGCTAGGGCAGCTTTATGCGCCTGGTGTCTGGGCAGCCAGCAATACCGCGGCCGTGTCGCCAACAGGCAGCATTCTTAAGATGCTACTAGGTTTGGTTGTAGTGCTGGCGGTTATGATATTGGTAAGCTGGGGTGTCAAACGCATGATGCCAGGCATTAGCGGGCAGGCGTCCGCAATACGCGTTGTGGGAGGTGTTAGCGTAGGCTCACGCGAGCGTGTGGTAGTGGTGCAAGTGGCAGACCGTTGGTTAGTAGTGGGTGTTGCGCCTGGACAGGTAAACGGGATCGCCAATCTTGAAGTGGGTGCATCTGTGATGTCTCCATCTGCTCACGGCTCAACCGAACAGAACCATCATGGACATGCACCAGTTCAGTTTGCCGTGCATCCGGTAATGCAGCCTTTGATAAAGCCTTTTTCAGAATGGCTGAGAAAGTCAGCCGAAAAAGCAAAAGGCGTGGAAAGTGGAGGCGAGCATGCAACAGAATAAGCTGAGTATCCTGCCAGGTTTATTGGCTGCGAGCCTGATGCTGGTTTTACCTTCCATCTCATGGGCGGAAGGGATGCCATTGATCAACGCAACCCCGGCAGCTGGTGGCGGGCAGAATTACTCCTTGAGCTTGCAGACGCTGATTCTGCTAACTTCGCTGACTTTTTTGCCAGCAGCTTTGCTGATGATGACCGGATTTACGCGCATTATTATTGTGCTTTCCCTGTTGCGCCAGGCGCTGGGTACGCCTACTGCCCCACCCAATCAAGTGATGATAGGGTTGGCGCTGTTTTTGACATTCTTTGTCATGAGCCCAGTGCTGGACAAAATCTACACAGAGGCTTACCAGCCGCTCTCCGAAAATCGTATCACCATGCAGGAAGCGTTAGACAAAGGCTCGGTGCCGCTGAAAGCGTTCATGCTGAAACAGACGCGCGAAGGTGATTTGGCACTTTTCGTCAAGATGGCACAAATCGAAAAGATTGACACGCCTGAACAAGTCCCATTGCGTGTGCTGGTACCAGCTTTCATGACCAGTGAGTTGAAAACCGCTTTCCAGATTGGATTTGCGATATTCATTCCCTTCTTGATTATTGATATGGTAGTGGCCAGTGTATTAATGGCCATGGGGATGATGATGGTATCACCCTCCATCGTTTCTTTGCCGTTCAAGCTGATGCTGTTCGTGCTGGTGGATGGCTGGCAGTTGATGATGGGTTCACTCGTACAAAGCTTCTACTGAATGAATTAAAGGAAAAGTATACATGACACCTGAAGGCGTAATGGATATTGGTCGTAATGCCATGGAAATCACCTTGCTGGTGGCAGGGCCGATGTTGCTTGTGGTGCTGATCATTGGCTTGCTGGTGAGCATTTTTCAGGCGGCAACGCAAATTAACGAAGCGACCTTATCGTTTATCCCCAAGCTGGTTGGCGTGTTTGCAACGCTGGTGATAGCCGGGCCGTGGATGCTGACGACGATGGTGGATTACATGCGACTCATTTTCACTAGCATTCCCACCATGGCAAATTAGTTGGCATTTTTATGGTTTCATTCAGCAGCGACCTTATGCAAACCTGGATTATCAGCCTGCTGTGGCCGTTAACCAGAGTGTTGGGCGTGCTGGCCGCAGCGCCCATATTTAGTGATCGCGCGATACCAAACCAGATCAAACTGGGGTTCGGTCTGGTACTCACTTTAATCATTATCCCGACATTGCCGGATATTCCCCGCTTTGATATTTTTTCACTGCAAGGTTTGCTGGTTCTGACTCAGCAACTGATCCTTGGTTTGGCTATCGGTTTTAGCATCAGGCTGGTATTTGCAGCGGTAGATATGACGGGCCAGCTGATTGGCATGAGCATGGGCTTGGGTTTTGCCACGTTTTATGATCCGCATTCACAAGGACAAAGTACCGTGGTCAGCCAGTTTCTGGTGCTGCTGACTATGCTGGTTTTTCTGAGTATGGATGGTCATCTGATGGTGGTGAGTGCCATTGCGCAAAGTTTTGTGACGATGCCGATTGCCATGGATACGGTCAGCATCAGTCCGATGCGCATCGTCGCATGGGGAGAGATGATATTCAGCTATGGATTGCTGCTGGCCTTGCCGGCAGTGACAGCATTGCTGATTACCAACATGGCGTTGGGTATCCTCACCAGAACCGCGCCACAGCTAAATCTCTTTGGTATCGGTTTCCCGGTTACGTTGTCAGTCGGCTTGCTTGTGCTGGCTGTGTCCTTGCAGGGAATGCTACATCCGCTGGAACATTTGATTCAGGAAGGGATTCAGCACATGCAACAAATCGCAACGCAATAACCCTGGAAGGCTATGTGTCGGGTATGTGCCGCGCAAGCGCAGTGCATTACTTGATGAAGTTAAACAGGGATAGGCCGGTTGTTGCAGCAAACGATTTCTGCGCTGCTTCCAGAATAGACTGCTTCTGTGATACGTCGGAAAGTGCCTTGGCGTAATCCAGATCCTGCAGCGCAGACATCGCTTGTGCGTATTGCAAATCCCTGCTGGCACCGACATCGTTGAGCGAATCAATTTCATTGAGCCTGGAACCTACGGTCGAGCGTATTACGGCGACATTGCTGATAGCGCTATCCATGCTGCTGAGGGCGGTTGCCACACCTGCAGTTACTGTGCTGGCGGTTGCTGCCGGGTTGTTCAAAAGCGTGACCAGTGTACTTAAGGTACTGAAAATATCATTACCATTGGCTTGGAAGACACTATCGCCCGAGGCATTTACCGCCATTTGCCGGTGCGTATCTACCTGCAGCAGTTGTTGATTACTGTCGCCATTGTAAGTTGCGCCCGTCGCAGTGGCCGTGAAGGGGACAGTTTTGTTCTGGAAGCCGGCATACAGGTAATTGCCGGCGGCATCACGCGTATTGGCCAGCCCTAGCAAGGTTTCCATCGCGCTGCCCAACTGGATTGCTAGCGCGTTGCGTTGCCCGGTGGACAAAGTGCCAGCGGAGCCCACCAGATTGGTTCTGACGGAAGTGAGCAGTTCGGTAATGCTTCCCAGCGATATATCCATATCGCCAAGGCGGGTTTCCGCGACCTTGCGGTTCTCGCCGAATTGGGTATTGATGTTTTGCGACTGGGAAAGCTGCAACACGCGGGCGGCCGCCAATGGGTCGTCCGAAGGTGTCAGCAAGCGCTTGCCTGTGGCGATCTGCTGTTGCAGTTTGGATTGGTCGGCCTGCAGGCTGTTAATCTTCGAGACTGCAGTCTGGTATATGGTGTTGGTACTAATGCGCATAATAATCCTAATGACCTATTGTCAGCAGCAAGTCAAATAATGAGCTGGCGACTTGCATGAGTTTGCCGGCAGCCTGGTATGCCTGTTGGTAACGCAACAGATTGGTCGCTTCTTCATCCAGATTTACGCCGGATTCGGATTGTTGAGCTGCAGTTGCCTGGGCCAGCAAGGTTTCTTCGGCTGCGCTATTGACTCTTAGTTCGTTGGTTTTGTTACCCACGAAGCTGACCAGTTGCGCAAAAGCGTTTTCGTAGGTGGCACTGCCATTATTGAGCGTGCCTTGGCTTTGCAGCCCTGCTAGCAACAGCGCATTACGATTGTTGCCATTGCCTCCAGTTGCGTCTGCAGCCGCGATTTTATTAATGTCTGATAACGCTACCGAAAGCTTGGCGGCGGCATTACGCGTGGGTTCGATCAGGAAAGAATCCCCGGCAGCCATCGTGCCGTTGAACGTCAGGCCGTCCAAGGTTTGCGGCAGGCTGGCAAAACTTTGGGAACTGTTGTCACTCAGTCGGGTAACGATGTAGTTGGTGCCATCGTATTTCAGTTGGTAATCGCTGCTGGTCAATGCGCTAGTGTTCGTGATATTGACGTTCAGGCTTGCACCGACGCTGTTGGTGCTATCTCCATATATATCAGGCGTTGGCACATTAAAGAAATTGGTGCCGATATTGCCGTGGGTATCATAACCTGCACTGTGTTGTGTGTTGAACGTCTGTGTCAGCACCGTGGCGATTTGGCCAAGCTGGTTCTGGATACTGTCTAACGCACCTGCTCTGAATTGCAGCAGTCCACCAATCGTGCCGCCTGCAAGCATGTTGTCTGCCAGTGGTTTTACCATGTTGCTGACATAGGCGACCTCGACGCGACCAGTATCTTTGGTAGACCTTACCGTGGTGAGGCCAAAAGACTTGTTGCCCACAACCAGCGGCAGTCCGTTGCCGATAAACAAGTTGTAACTGCCGTCATCCTGAGGGTTAACCGTTGTTTTGACCAGCTTGCTCATTTCCGCAACCAGGTGGTCGCGCTGGTCGAGCAGGTCATTGGGCAGATTGTCCTTGTTGGCACCCACAGCTTTGCTGATCACGTCGTTCAATTGAGCAATCTTGCTGGCATAAGTGGTGACTAGTTGGGTGCTGGTTGTCAGTTCCTGGTTGAATCCTTCCCGGATTTCATTGAGTTGGTCACCCAGGCTCTGGAAACGGCCAACCAGCGAGTTGGCCGAAGATAACACGGCCTGGCGTGTTGCTGCATCACCCGGGTTGGAAGACAGCGCCTGTATGCTGGAAAAGAACTTTTGTATGGAAGGCGCAAGGCCGGTTGTCGGGTCCGCCAGCATGTTGTCAATCTGGCTCATGTTGGTTGCATAAGTGCTGGTGGCGCTACTGGAAGATTGCGCCGTATTGAGTTGCTGTGCCAGCAAATCGCTGTATACGCGTCGAATGTTCGACACGATCGTTCCCTGGCCGATGTAGCCAAAGCCAAAGTCTTGTGCTAGTGCGGCAGACTGGATAACCTCCTGGCGCGAATAGCCAGGCGTAGCTGCGTTGGCAATGTTATGCCCGGTGACGCTGATGCCTACCTGGGCAGCTGCCAGCGCACTTTGGCCGATTGATAGGATACTGGTTGCCATGGTGTCATATTTCCGTTCTTATAGGAGGCATGACGGCAGAAAAACATAAAACTTTAATCATGCTCATCCCTTGACTAGTTTTTGTATCACGCCTGTCAGCTTGGATGCATAATGGGGATCGGTCGCATAGCCGGCTTTCTGCATCGCCTGCGCATAGCCTTGAATATCGCTCAGGTTCGCCATCACCTTCTTGTAGCGTGGATTATTGGTAATCAGGCTGGCAAAATCCTTGAATGAGTCCGCATAGCTGTCATAGGCGCGGAACTTCTCGATACGCTTCTGTTTGATGCCATGCACATATTCGGTCGTGACGGCCTCAACCACCTTGCCTTGCCAATCGGGAGTCGCCTTGATGCCAAACAGGTTTCGGCTGGAAGTGCCGTCTGCCGCCATGATCTCACGCTTGCCCCAGCCGCTCTCCAGCGCAGCCTGGCCTAGCATCAGGTGTGTTGGCATGCCGGTGGCGCGGCTAGCAGTCTCGGCATGAGGGTACATACGCTCATGAAAATTTCTGCTGTCACCGCTCAAGGGCGCGATGCCGGCTGGCCTGGTCTTAGCTGGCTGTATGGTTTCCACATTCTTTTGCTGAGAGCCCTTAGTTGTATGGTTTCCAAAAACCTGTTCCATGAATGAACCGTTTTTAACTGCAGCGGAGTTACCGGATACGGCTTGTTCCATGGTGTCGGTGGCGATGTGCGACGCCTTGCTCAGCTGTTTGGCCAGAATGTCAGCCAAGCCTAATCCTTTGGCGCTCAACGAGGTGCTGAGCTGCTGATCCAGCATGGCAGTAAATGTCCGGCTTTGTTCATTATCGAAAGGGCTGTCTTGCGGCGTGGCTTCACGCATGCTTTTCAGCATCATATTCATGAAAATGGCTTCGAATTGTCTGGCCACACCCTTGATGGCTTCCGGCGAGTTATCTTTGGCGGCCTGTTTCAGATTGCTCAGACTGTTGGCATCAATCGCCAGCTTCCCATTCATTTCTGCCGGGCTCACCATGCTAGATGATCTCCAGATCCGCATGCAAGGCGCCAGCTGCTTTCATGGCCTGCAGAATGGCCAGCAGGTCTTGCGGCGTGGTGCCGATCGCATTGAGCGCCTTGACGACATCTGCCAGCGAAGCGCCTGCCGGTAAGGGCACGACCTTGCCAGGTTCCTTGTTAATGTCAATTTGTGATACCTGTGTCGCCACGGTTTGGCCTGTAGATAAGGGCCCTGGCTGGCTGATGACCGGTGCAGAGCTGATGATGACGGATAAATTGCCATGTGAAATGGCACAGCTGTCCAAGGTCACGCTCTGGTTCATGACCACCGAACCTGTGCGGGCATTCAGGATCACTTTGGCATTGGTTTGCGCGGGGGTGATATTGATGGTCTCCAACGCGGCCAGGAAACCGACGCGGCTCAGGTTTGCCGACGGCCTGACGTGGATGACGCGGCCATCCTGTGCCATGGCGCTGTTGGGCCCAAAGCGGCGATTGATGGTTTCTGCCACGATATTGGCGGTAGAAAAATCAGATTCCTTAAGTTCCAGCGTAATGATGTCGGTAATATTGATGGCATTGGGTACTGCACGTTCTACCGTGGCTCCGGCAGAGATGCGACCCACGCTCAAATGGTTGATTTGTGCCTGGGTGCCATTGGCAGAAGCACCTACGCCGCCTACTACCAGATTGCCTTGTGCAATGGCGTAAACTTGGCCGTCAGCACCTTTCAGCGGGGTCATCAGCAAGGTGCCCCCGCGCAGACTTTTGGCATTGCCCATCGAGGATACGGTAATATCCAGCATTTGCCCGGGTTGTGCAAAAGGCGGCAAGGTGCTGGTTACCATCACTGCCGCTACATTTTTAAGCTGTAGGTTGGTGCCCGGCGGCAGACTGACGCCCATTTGCTGCATCATGCTGATAATGCTCTGAATGGTGAAAGGCGTTTGCGTGGTCTGATCGCCAGTGCCATCCAGACCAACGACCAAACCGTAACCGATCAATTGGTTGCTGCGCACACCCTGGATCGTTGCCAAATCTTTCAGCCTCTCGGCATGTACCTGGCTGCTGTAAGCCATGGTGACTGATAGCAGCAGTGCGAACCATGGCAGCTTAATGGATTGCAACAGTTGTCTGAAGTGATATTTCATCATGCGTAACCTAAAGTGGCGCAAAGCTCAGGAAAAAGCGTGCCAGGATAGAAGCAATTTGTGCAGCATCAATTTTGCTGTTGGTGCGGTATTCGACACGGGCATCTGCCACTTTGGTGGAAGCCACGACGTTGCCAGTGGTGACGGTATCCGGATTGACTACCCCGGAGAAGCGCACAAATTCGGTACCTTTATCCAGTGAGATCTGTTTCTCGCCACTGACCACCAGATTGCCGTTGGCCAGCACCTCTATCACGGTGACTGTGATAGATCCGTTGAACACATTGCTGTTATTGGCGGCGGCTTTGTCCTCGTATTTAATGTCGGAATCCGCGCCAACCGTAATGTCCTCTTTAATCAACTTGACCGGCAGACCGGTTGGCATCTTGATGGATGTGTCAATGGAGCCGGTTTTGCTGCCAGAGCTTCCGCCAGCCTTGGTTGTAGAGGTGTTCTCCGTAATCATGATGGTGAGAATATCGCCCACCATTCTCGGGCGCCTGTCTTCAAACAATGGACGGTAAGCAGAGGCGTTGAATATTGCGCCACTACTGGCTTTGCTGGCAGGCGTGGCGGCCGGTTTGGCTGTCATCGGCGTTTTCACTACTGTGTCCGGGGTGATTGCACACCCACTCAGGAAAGACAATATTCCTATCAGCAACATATACAGAAGTAGCTTGGCGATCCTGGACAGGGAAGGATTTGTTATTCTCAAGAGGCTGGACATGGGTTATTCCTGCGAATGGGGCAAGTCATTTATAGCTGTGCCAGTTTCTGCAGCATCTGGTCAGAAGTCGAAATAGCCTTGCTATTGATTTCATAAGCGCGTTGTGTCTGGATCATGTTGACCAGCTCTTCCACCACATTAACGTTGGAAGTTTCGACATAGCCTTGGGAAAGCAAACCTGCACCATTGGTGCCTGGCGTGTTGGTGTTCGGATTGCCAGAGGCCGTGGTCTCAACATACAGGTTTTCGCCTTTTGCCATCAGGCCAGCCGGGTTGATGAATATGGCGAGCTGCAATGCGCCTACCTGCGTGCTGGTAGCGCTGCCTGCTTGCGTGACCGATACGACGCCATCACGGCCAATCGTCATGCTGGTGGCATTTGCAGGAATGGTGATTGACGGTTGCACCGGAAATCCGCTGGCAGTGACGAGCTGACCCTGGCTATCTACCTGGAACGAGCCGTCACGGGTATAGGCCGTTGTGCCATCTGGCAGCAGCACCTGAAAGAAGCCGGCGCCCTGGATGGCAACATCCTTGTCATTACTGGTTTGCTGCAAATTCCCTTGGGTAAAGTTGCGTTCTGTTGCGACAGGCCTTACGCCCGTGCCAAGTTGCAGGCCAGACGGCAATTGAGTCTGCTGCGAGGATTGAGCGCCAGGCTGACGAATGTTTTGATATAGCAGGTCTTCGAATACGGCGCGTGAGCGTTTGAAACCGTTAGTGCTGACGTTGGCCAGGTTGTTGGCGATCACGTCCATCTGGGTTTGCTGGGCATCCAGACCGGTTTTGGAAATCCATAATGAGCGTATCATCGTTATCTACCTCTCAAGTTTGGCTGATTGCAGCCGATATATGCGTTAGGGTTCATCCTAACCCAAAGCCGATCAACTCAAATTGAAGATCTGGCTGGCTTTGTTGGCGTTATTCTCCGCATTTTGCAGCAGCTTCATCTGGGTCTCGAACTGGCGTGCCAGACTGATCATATTCACCATGGCTTCCACTACGTTGACATTACTACCTTCCAGTGCGCCGCTGGCGACATTGACGTTGACATCCACTTCCGCAGAGCTGCCATCCTTTGTGCCAAACAAGCCATCTGGTTTGCGGATCAGGTTGTTTTCATCCGGGTTTACCAGCTTCAAGCGCCCCACGATATTGGATGGACCCGGGGAAGTGCCTTCCCGGACGGCAGAGATGGTGCCGTCTTTGGCGATGCTGATTTTGACATCAGGCGGTATGCTAATTGGGCCGCCATCCCCCATGATGGTCATGCCACTGGCGGTTTGCAGGATGCCGTTCTCGCTGATTTTCAGTGCGCCATTGCGGGTATAGCCTTCGGATCCGTCTTCCCGTTGCACGACCAGCCAGCCTTTACCCTGGACGGCTACATCCAGGTCGCGGCCGGTTGTTTGAATCGGCCCCGGTCTGAAATCTGCGCCGGCGGTGGCATCCACCACAAAAGCGCGTGTCGGTAACCCTTCGCTAATGACTGGAACTGCCCGGAACGCATCTACCTGGGCTTTGAAGCCGGTGGAAGTAGCATTCGCCAGGTTGTGCGAATTGGTTGCCTGCTGTTCCAGAATATGTTTTGCGCCCGTCATGGCGGTGTAAATCATCCGATCCATAGCGATTCCCTCATCAATACATTAATGTAAATTCATTACTGGCACCATTAGCGCAGGTTCACCAGTGTCTGCAGCACCTGGTCTTGTGTCTTGATGGTCTGCGCATTGGCCTGATATACCCTCTGTGCGGTAATCATGTTGACCAGCTCTGCAGTCAAATCCACATTGGAATCTTCCACAGCAGAAGACTGCAGCACGCCCAGGTTGCCGCTGTTGGGGGTGGATACCAGCGGGGCGCCGGAATTGGAACTCTCACTCCAGGAGTTATTGCCCAGTTGTTGCAATCCGTTCGGATTGGGGAAGTTGGCCAGAACGACTTGTGCTAAGGTGGCTGACTGACCATTGGTATAGCGACCTACAATCCTGCCATCCTTGCCGATGTTAAAGCCGGCCAGATGTCCGGAAGTATAGCCATCCTGGCTCAGGCTGTTTACGCTGAACGCTGATCCAAACTGGGTTGTGCCAGAAAAATCCAGAGCCACGGTTTGTGGTGCGGTTGCACCGGTGGTTGGAGAGAATGTGACCGTTGGTGATGCAGGCACAACCGTCGGGCTGACACCGGAGCCATTAAAAGTCATGGTGGCGGCTGAACCAGGCAATGCAGGCGTTGAGACGCCGTCGACTGTGGCAAATACGCTCCAGGTGCCGGGGGCGGTTTTGACGAAATAACTTTGCATGGTATGTGCGTTCCCCAGGCTATCGTATACCGTAATTGCGGTAGAGTTGTGATAGGTCAATGGGTCAGTCGGGTTGAATGAGGCGGCCGGCAAGGTGGATTTTGTGGAATCCAGGTTAAATAGCCCGGTGACTTGGGTACTGGCAAGCGGTGTCAGGTCGGCTGTATTGATGTTGATTTCGGTAGGCGCCCCGGTTGCGAGCACGCCGCTTGCATTGGCCACATAACCGGTCAGGCGTTTGCCTTCGGAGTCCACGATATAACCGAGCTTATCCATCTGGAATTGACCATTACGCGAGTAGGTAATAGAACCATTATTGCTCATGCGAAAGAACCCGCCGCCGTTGATGGCAATATCCAGCGAGTTGTTGGTGCTGGTGATATTGCCCTGGGTGAATTGTTGCGCTACGGTGGAAATCTTGGTACCGATACCAATCTGAGAGGCACCGGTTCCAGTGAGTGAATTGGCATATACATCTGCAAATTCTGTACGTGATTGCTTGAACCCCACAGTAGAAGCGTTGGATACGTTATTACCAATCACTTCCAGATTCTTGGAAGCCGCATTTAATCCGCTTAACCCTTGTTGAAAACTCATGATATTCTCCTGGCGAAAATTTGTTTCGATTTAAATAAATAGGATGCTAGTAAATCTGTTTTATATCAGCAGTGGTGACTGAACTGGCGTTGCTCAAGTTGAGTTTGACGCCAGTGGCGCTGGTGGAGACGCTGATGACCTGTTCCAGGCTGAGCAGGTTTGCCGTTGCCGCATTACCGCCAGCCTTTGCACTGACGGTCACCTTGTAGTCGCCGTTTGTAACGCGTGTTCCGCTGTCGGTATACCCATCCCAGCTCAAGGGGATAATGCCATTATTCTGTTTGCCGGTTGTGATCTGGCGGAGCTGGTTGCCTGCTGTATCGCGAATCGTAATGGTCATTTGATCCACGGCGCTTGGCAGCTCGATACCGAAATTCCCGATGTTGCCATCGAAATGCACCTTGTCACCTGCCACCAGAACCGTACGCCCGATCAGGCTTGAAGCCTGCAGGGACTGACTGTTCTGCGCATTGCTCATCATGGTCTCCAGCGTGGCATTGAGCTTGTCTATGCCAGTGACCGTGGAAAGTTGCGCCATCTGGCTGGTGACCTGGGCGTTGTCCATCGGATTGAGCGGATCCTGGTTCTTCATTTGCGTGATGAGCAGCGTCATAAAGCGGTCCTGTATGTCCGATACGGAATTCTTTTTGCTGGCCTTGCTGCCGTTCACGCTATCTAGCAGGCTTTGTGAAACCTGATTGCTGGTTGCTTGCAGTGTCATGTTGCTTCCTTTGATTTAGGGTGCAGGCTTATGATTGAGGGAGCAGATCTAGTTCTGCCCGATAGTGAGCGTCTTCAGCAGCATGGTTTTTGCTGCGTTCATCGTCTCAACGTTGTTTTGGTAGGCGCGCGAAGCTGAGATCATGTTGACCATCTCCTCCGTCACATTCACGTTGGGCAGCGTGACATAGCCTTTATCATCGGCAAGAGGATGTTTGGGGTCATACACCACGCGTGGAGGTGAGGCGTCTTCGACCACCTTTTGCACCTTCACGGCGCTGGCTTCCGGTGTGTTGCTAGGCATCGCGCTAAACACCACTTGTTTGGCCTTGTAGGGCTTGCCGTTTGCGCTGGTGGCACTGTCGGCGTTGGCCAGATTGCTGGCCACGGTGTTCAGGCGCTGCGATTGCGCGCTCATGGCAGAGCCGGAAATATTGAACACATTAAATAAGGACATGATGGTCTCCTTTATTGCCCCTGGATTGCCGCAAGCAGTTTTTTGATCTGGCTATTGATCATGGTCAGGCTGGCTTCATAACGAATCGCGTTGTCGGCGAACTGGTTACGCTCAACATCCATATCCACGGTGTTGCCATCCACGCTGCCTTGTATGATTGGGCGAAACAATGGTTCGCCTGGTTTCCATCCACCATTTGTCACGGGAATACCGTCCATATGCTGCCCATTGGTTTTTGTGGTACCGAAAGCCATCTGTGCGGTTCCGGACATGGCAGTTTTCATGGCATCTTTGAAATCAATGTCGCGCGCCTTATAGTGAGGCGTGTCAGCATTGGCGATATTGGCAGCGATCAATTCCTGACGCTGCGCGCGGACTCTCAATGCTGTCTCATGAAAGCTCAAGGCTGAATCCAGTTGGTTTGCCATGGCAATTCCTTTCTATCGTCTTGTTGGCCTAAAGAAAAAAATTCTTTTGCCGTTAATCCCATTGAGGCTCATTCTAGAACTGGTGTGGGAATCGCAATTGCCAAAGTAAAAGGGTAAAACACGGCCTTTTTGCAGGTTTGCTATGCAGGTTTGTCCGTAGAATGCTTAGTAAGTCATTAAGGGTTGGGATTTACTATGTATGACAAGAATCAGGCAGGACAACGAGTGATTGCGGTCAGCGTCGAGCTGCAGCGCATTGCCCGTCTGAGTGCGGCCATTTGGGCATTGGTGAGTTTTTCGGCGCTTGCGGTAGCCGCTAATCAATCGCCAGCGCAGGACTTGGGTACATTGAAAAGTAAGATAGAGGATTTCTTTCTTGAGGAAGTCAAGGCGCCGGTTATCCGGGCAAGGTGACTGTCAGCGCCGGGTCGATTGATCCCAATCTCAAGTAGCACAATGCCCGGCGCCGGAAGTTTTTCTGCCGCAGGGCAGCCAGGCCTGGGGCAAAACCAGTGTTGGCATCCGTTGCCAGGCTCCGGTGCTGTGGACCATCTATGTGCAGGCTAAAGTCAGTGTCCGTGCCCAGTATCTTGTTGCGGCAATCCCGCTGACACAAGGCCATGTCGTGTCAGCACAGGACGTAGTAATAGAAGAAGGGGATATTACCCAATTGCCCGGCGGTATTTTTACGGATAATACCCAGGTGAATGGCAGGCACGTTGTGATCTCAATGACAGCAGGCAGCATCCTGCGCCAGGAAATGTTGAAGCAGCCCCCCGTTGTGCAGCAAGGGCAGACGGTATTGCTGACCTCCAGTGGGAAAGGGTTTAGCGTATCAACCGAAGCCAAGGCGCTGAATAATGCGGCTGATGGCCAGGTAGTGCAGGTGGGAGTTGAAAGTGGACAGGTGGTGAGTGGAATTGCACTACCAAACGGAGGAAAAGTTGAAGTCAGCTTCTAAAATTGTTCCGTGGCGTATGAATAATTACGTGCAAACATTAAAGTTCGCTTAAACTATGCCGATAAAGAGCCATAACAGTGTGTGATGACATCATGACACGCAAGATGTGAAAAAAATCGCGATGAAGATCAGTACCCGATTAAGAAATCGATAGGGCTGGAAACAGAAAAACCGGGTAACGCCCATGCCGGCTTAAAAAGGCTGAGAAATCTCTTACTGCGCCTGCGAAAAGGCGACACTCTCGCCTCTATCGGCACAATTGCAATCACTGGAAGCCAATGTGGCTGCTTCTGAGGCATTTGATGCAGAAAAAGTAGAAGCAATCAAATCTGCCATTGCTAGCGGGCAATTCAAGATAGACTCCGGCAAGGTGGCAGATGGTTTGATTGAGACCGTCAAAGACCTTTTGAATAGTCAGAAATAATTCTGAGGTAATCAATATGGGCGTATCTGCAATGTTTGAGCAAGATTTTAAGCTGGTTAAAGAGTTGCTTTGGCTGCTATCCCGTGAGCAGACCAGTTTGATCAATGCAGATATTGATGCCCTGGAAGGTTTGCTGGATGAGAAAGCACAGCTTTTGCAAAAGATCAGCGCTTCTGTGCAACTTCGCTACAATGCGCTTGTTAAACTGGGCTTTGAGCCGAACGAGAATGGCATGTCCAGCTGGGTAACCAAACGCGCCACGCCAGAACAAGTTAATGCTGGCATGAGTTCAACACACTTTAACGCAGACAAAAGAGATGAACCGCTTGAATGGGCAGTTGATCAACAAGCATTTCACGCGCAACCATCAGTTCTTGCAGCAGTTACAAGGTAGCCAGGTGGTAGGCGGCTATGGCCCTAACGGCCAGGCTACAACTTCACATCCCGTTTCACGCGCGGCATTATCCGTTTAGTTGGAAATCCAATCCCGCTGTTTTTGAGGCCATATCGCTCGTGCATGGGCCGGGCTGATTATTTGATTGGTCGCGGGCTTATCTCGGTTCCCTGATCCTGGGCAAAGTTCAGGGTGTCATATAAGACCATGATGGAAACGCGGCGGTTTTTAGCCTTACCCTCTGCAGAGGCGTTGTCGCCGATGGCATGTGTGGAACCAAAGCCAAGGGCGCTCAATCGGGTTTCCTCTACGCCTTGGCTGCTTAACATCCGCACGACGCTGCTGGCGCACGCAGAGAGTTCCCAATTGGAGTAGAACAGACTGCTGTGGATGGGCGTGTTGTCCCGTGGCCTTCCGCACTTGGATCGCGCGGTCATTTTCCATTGCTGACTGGCAATCTTGCCGAGAATCTCTGTTAGCGCCCGGGTTCGATGTGTGCCGACCCGGACGCGAATAGCAGATTGTCGTTGATGTCGATGCGCAGCCCACGGTTGTTTTGAAAGACCCATTGACCTTGCCATCCTGGATCATGGGCGAAAGCTTGTCAGACAGATTCATGCCCAGTCTGGTCATGGATTCGCGTTCTATCTGCAATTTCTGGTAATGCAGCTGTGCAAGCGGTAACGGTTTAATGAGCGATTTCCCGCCAGAAGTGGCCGCAGCCGAGTCCTGATCATTCATAGACCTGGAGATGACGGGTGGTGTGCTGGAAAATGCATTGTTGATGGATTCGGAAAGTTTTTTGTATTTTTTGTCATTAACGGACGAAATCGCGTACATCACCACAAAGAATGCAAATAGCAATGTGATGAAATCGGCATAGGAGACCAGCCATCGCTCGTGATTCTCGTGTTCTTCCTCTTCCCGTTTTCTTCTGATCATTTTAGGCTATCTCAAATAGGAGCGCAGTCGTTCCGCAACCACTTTAGGGTGATCTCCACTAGTGATGGATACCCAGGCATTCAGCAGCATTTCGCGGCGCATCAATTCATGCTGGATATGCCCCTTGAGCTTGTTGGCAACCGGCAGGAAAACTAGGTTTGCCAGTCCAACGCCATAAATTGTGGCGACAAACGCAACAGCAATCCCGCTTCCGAGCATGTCCGGATCTGACAGGTTTTCCATCACATGAATTAGCCCTAGTACGGCACCGAGAATTCCAATAGTAGGTGCATATCCTCCGGCCGCTTCCCAGATTTTGGCGGCATTGCGCTGGTTTACTTCATAAAAATGCATATCAATGGCGCAAATCTCGCGGATTTTTTCCGGCGGGGTGGCGTCAGCCATCAACTGCAAGCCTTTTTTGATAAAAGGGTCAACTTCACGATGGATATAGGGATCCAGGGACAACAGCCCCTCACGGCGCACAATGATGCTCCAGGTGTTAGCCCGTCTTGCCAGTTCTTCACGGTCATCCACAGGAGGGCGGAATATCAGCTTGGACATCAGGATGCCACGCAGGAAGTTTTTAGGCTTGGTTTGCAGCAGCACTGCGCCTAAAGTGCCGAAAAAAACGATGAAAAAGGCCGCCGGCTGCAATAATGAGCCGATACGCCCTCCTTCAAGCGCCTGCCCGAGCAGTATGCCTGCCAGGGCAAGCAGAATACCGCTTAAACTGCCCCAGTCCATGATTGCTCTTTAAGTGTAGCGCGTAGTCTCCCGACTGCCTGGCTATGCAGTTGGCATACCCGTGATTCCGAGACGTTCATGATTGCACCGATTTCTTTCAGGTTGAGTTCTTGCTCGTAATACAGCCCCATCAACAATTTCTCACGTTCGGGTAGGGAGTCAATTGCCTCGATCAAAGCCCCTCTGAAGTTGTCTTCCAGCAGACCGCGAACCGGGTCTCCCGAATCATCTGTCATGAAGCGATCCAGAAAGTGCTCGCCACCACTCTCTTCATCATGAAAATCTTCGTAATACACTAGTTGATGGCCGCTGCAATCTTCCAGAAGTTCGTAATATTCTTCCAACGATAATTTCAGGTGGCGCGCCACTTCGCTTTCTGAAGGGGGTCTGCCAAATTGCTGCTCCAGTTGGGCGATAGCCGTCTCCACGTCGCGCATGCTTTTTCTGGCGCTACGTGGTAGCCAATCGGCGCTGCGCAATTCGTCCAGCATGGAACCACGGATACGTTGCGCCGCATAGGTTTCAAATTGCGCGCCATGTGTGTCTTCGTATTTGTTAACTGCATCCAGCAATCCCATCATGCCGGCTTGGATGAGGTCGTCGATTTCCACGCTGGGCGGAAGTTTGGCCTTGAGCTGGTAGGCCAGCCGCTTTACCAGTCCGGCATGCTGGCGTAATTGCACGTCTTTCTGATCTATTTTTCCGTTCATTGTGTACATATTGATTTCCTATATCAAGGAGGCAAGCTCCGTTTCGACAGAGCGGTATTGTTGGTAATCGATCCGTTGTGCGAAGGTGCGGAATGCCAGGGATGCCTTCGCTTTGGGGAAAGCTTCTGTCACGGCACGTCCCAGCTTGGCTGCGCGAGCCAAGTGTTCGTCGGCGGGAATCGCGCCATAGAATTCGAGATCAATCAGCATGAAGCGTCTGGCCGCCTGGGAAATGTTGCGGAATACGGCTGCTGCCTGCGTGTCGCTGGAAGCATCTACAACGATGCCAAAATTTCTTCTGCCAAATTGCCCGCAAATCTGCTTCATTAATAAATAGGCTTGTTTGATAGACTCTGGGTCACGGGTGAGGCGAATCATGATTTCGCCCTCATGCAACGCGGCCAATGGTAAAGCTAAGCGTCGACTTATTCGGGTATCCACCAGCACTATCTCAAAATGCGCGGCAAGCTTGTTGAACACGACATTCAGCGCGTGTTCCAGCCGGTTGTCCATGGCATCTGGCGAATAGCTCCTGGGCAACAGCCGTGCCGTATAAAATGACTGAGCAGACTGCCTGACCGCTTGGGCCAGTGCGGCTTTTTTGCTAACCACATCTGCCAGGCTTGGTAGTGTGGTGATACCATAGCCGCGGTTGGCTTCGATAGATTCATCAGTAGCATGCAGAATAAGCACATCGCAACCGTTGGCACCCAGTGAAGCTGCCAGGTTGGTCAACAGGCGAGGCTGGTATTCCGGCGTGCTTGCAGGCAGTACGGAAATAACCCTTGTCTTGGGCCCTGCCATGATGCGGCGCAATCCGGCAGCCTGGTCGTTGGGGAGGTTAAGCATGTTCCAGCTCCAGTGGTGCAGGTTTTGTGGCAGAGCTGGTGGTATTCCCCATGACAAACGGTAAATCTTCATTGCTGAACTGGAACGGATTGTTCTTGACTGCGCCCAGCTCGAACGCGCGGTTAATCAGTTCCTGCTTGTTGGCTACATTGATATCTTCCGGTACACGTTGTCCATCAGCAACATAGTACAGTCTGAGTTTTTCGCGGATAATCACATCCAGTACATTGCCTATCGTCAGGGCCTCGTCAGCCTTGGTCATGATGCAACCGTCCAGTCCACGGCCCCGGTATGCCTGAATCACATCCATCAGGGTTTCACCGGTGTTGGTGGCGTTCAGGCACAGCAGTTTTTTGATATTGGCATTTGCCCCGGACAGCATGGCGATTTGTTCAGCCACCATGCGGTCACGCTGACTGACGCCCACAGTATCAATCAGGATGGTATGCTTGTTTTTCAGTTCCTTGAGGGCGATTTGCAGATCGGCCTCGTCCTTGACTGTGTGGACCATCACCCCGAGAATCTTGCCGTAAATCCTGAGTTGTTCATGACCGCCGATACGATAAGCGTCGGTGGTGATCAGGCCCAGCTTCTCCGTGCCATGCTTCATGACGTAACGTGCTGCCAGCTTGGCTGTGGTGGTGGTCTTGCCGACACCGGTCGGGCCGATCAGCGCGAACACGCCGCCTTGATCCAACAGTTCATCCTCTTTAGAGATAGTGTTCAGGTTGTTGGTCAGCACGGTTTGTGCCCATTTCAATGCAGCTGTCTCTTCCATTTTCTCAGGCAGGTTTTCTGCCAAGTATTTGGATAAAGAGGCGCTGAATCCGGCGGACAATAGCTTGCCCAGGGTAGTGGATTTTACCGGGTCGCGATGTTGAATAGCTGCCCAGGAGATTTCTGTCAGTTGTGACTCTATTACTGCGCGCATGCTGCGGAGCTCACGCATCATATTGGCAATCTGGGCACTCGCATCAGATGCTGTTTGCTGCGATCTTTCCTGTATCGGCAGGCTGACAGGATAGTCATCGGAGGATGCTTCCGGTACATACGCGTTCCCAATCGCAATAGGTACTGGATCAGATTGTGTGCGCTTCCTGAACAAGGCTTCCAGTGAGGTAGTCTGCGCATCTTCAATATATCTGTCTTCATGGTCGGCAGGGCCGAGGTGCCTAGGGATGGTTTCAATATCGTCCTCACGGAACGCCATGATTTCGTTGCCGCCATCCACTGTGCGGTTGGACAGGATTACGGCATCTTCACCCAGTACCTCGCGGACTTGAGCGAGCGCTGCCTTGGAATTTTTTCCGAAAAAGCGTTTGATGTTCATGCTTGATCTCCAATCAGGTTAGTAACGCGTATTGTTTTGGAATCTGGTAATTCGTCATGTGAGAGCACGCGTAGCCGTGGTACTGCACGACGCAGGAATTTGGAAAGGGCAGCCCTTAGTTGAGCTGGGACCAGCAATACTGGCGACAACCCCATCTGCTCTTGTTGCATAGCCAGCATTTCAGTTTGTCTTGCCAAGGTTTCTGCCAGGCTGGGTTCGATGGCGGCGCCATTTGCGTTGTTGGCCTGCGTAGCCTGCAGCAAAATGCGCTCAAGCTGGTTATCCAGCGCCATAACGGAAATTTCATTGCTGGCCGGGAAGAGTTGTTGCACGATAGCCCGGCCCAACTGGATGCGTACCAGTGCCGTCAGCTCGGCAGCGTCTTGCGTGTTGCCTGCATGTTCGGAAAGCGTTTCTACAATAGTGCGCATGTCGCGGATATGTACGCCTTCGGCCAGCAGGTTCTGCAATACTTTCTGAATGACGGAGAGTGACAATAGTTTGGGTGTCAGATCTTCTATCAGTTTTGGCGACTCCTTGCCAATATGATCCAGCAAGGACTGCACTTCTTGGCGGCCTAGCAGTTCTGCCGCGTGCATGGAAATCACATGGTTTAAGTGGGTGGCGATGACTGTGCCGGCGTCCACGACGGTATAACCGACCATCTGTGCATGATCGCGCGAAGCCGCATCGATCCATACTGCAGGTAAGCCAAAGGCGGGATCAGTGGTTGCGGGCCCAGGCAGGTTTTCTGTCACCATTCCAGGATTGATGGCAAGGTATTGTCCGTAGAGCGATTCGCCGCTGGCGATCTCTACGCCTTTTAAGGTGATTTTGTAGCCGGATGGTCGTAATTCAAGGTTGTCACGGATATGGACGGTAGGAGCGAGGAAGCCGACTTCCTGAGCAAATTTTTTGCGCAGGCCTTTGATGCGCTTGAGCAGGTCGCCACCTTGCGCTTTGTCCACTAGAGGGATCAGACGATAACCGACTTCGAGCCCAATAATATCTACCGGCACAACATCGTCCCAGCTCGCTTCTTCCTGTTCGGTCACTACAACCGGAGGGGCTTCTTCAACGGGCGTCTCCGTGGCTTTTTTATGCTCGCTGATGAAATAGGCGGCCCCAGCCAGAATTGCCGCCAACATCAGGAAAGCAAAATGGGGCATGCCTGGAATGGCGCCCATGCCGCCGATAATGGCTGCAGTGACATAAATCACTTTGGGGTTGGAGAACAGTTGCGTGATCAATTGGCTGCCGATGTCTTCACTATTGGCAACGCGGGAGACCACGACACCGGCTGCGACCGAGATGATCAGGGAAGGGATTTGCGCAACCAGACCGTCGCCGATGGCTAGTAAGGTGTAGTTCTTGACAGCATCTGCAAAAGCCAGGTCATGTTGCACCACGCCGACAATCAGGCCGCCGATCACGTTGATGATGATCACCAGAATGCCGGCAATGGCGTCACCGCGTACATATTTGCTCGCACCGTCCATCGCGCCGTAGAACTCGGATTCCTGTGCGATCTCCGCACGGCGTCTGCGCGCCTCGTCCTCGCCAATCAATCCGGCATTCAAATCTGCATCAATGGCCATTTGCTTACCTGGCATCGCATCCAGGGTAAACCTTGCGCCAACCTCGGCAATCCGGCCAGCACCTTTGGTGACGACGGTGAAGTTGATGATGGTCAGGATGATGAACACCACTAGACCGACGGTATAGTTGCCACCAATCAGGAAATGCCCAAAGGCTTCAATTACCTTACCGGCAGCATCTGGTCCGGTATGCCCTTCGGTCAGCACTACCCGGGTAGAAGCCACATTCAGAGATAGGCGCAACATGGTGGTGACCAGCAGTACAGTAGGGAAGGCAATGAAATCAAGCGCTTTTCTAGTCTGCAAACCTACCAGCAATACCAGGATGGATAATGCAATGTTAAAGCTGAATAGCACGTCTAGCACGATGGCCGGCAACGGCAAAATCATCATGGCTAGCAGCATGATGATGATGAGTGGCGCTGCAGCGGCGCGGCCATTCATGCCGTCTAGCCAGATAGGTAATTTTAACCCGTTCATCAGATTGCTACCTCGGCTTCGTTAATGCCTTTGGCGGGGAACAGGCTGTGCGGATCCAGCTCTTCCGGTACTGGCAGCGCTTGAGGCAACTGTGGTTGGTAACCGCCATCACGTTTGTAGATGCGCATCTGGAACACATAAGCCAATACCTCGGCTACGGCTGCATACAGCGCCTCCGGAATCTCGTCACCCAATTCGGTGTGTGCGTACAGTGCGCGTGCCAGTTTAGGCGATTCCAGTGTCATCACATGATGTTCCGATGCAATCTCACGGATCTTCAAAGCAATGGCATCGGTGCCTTTGGCTACCACCATCGGCGCGCGCATAGCATCATCTTTATATTTGATGGCGACCGCATAGTGTGTCGGGTTGGTGATCACGACATCCGCTTTCGGGATTTCGGACATCATGCGACGGCGTGCCATCTCACGCTGTTGCTGGCGGATACGTGCCTTGATCTCCGGGTTGCCTTCCAGCTCTTTGGCTTCCTGGCGCACTTCTTCTTTGGTCATTTTCAGCTTGTTTGCGTACTGGTATAGCTGATAGGGCACATCGATGCCGCAATCAGCACCAGTGCGCCGACAATGGACAGGAAACCCATCAGCATCAGATCATTCACTTGTGAAATGGCCATGTCCAGTGGTTGGGAAGAGAGGGAAAGGATGGGTTCCATGTCATTGGCTACAACGACATAGGCCACCGTTCCTACAATTAAGGTTTTCACGATAGACTTGATCAACTCTACCAAGGCGTGCTTCGATACCATATTGCCCAGACCACGCAGCGGGTTAAGGCGGTTGAATTTGGGGGTCAGCGCTTTGCCGCTGAAAATCCAGCCGCCAATAAGCGCGGGGGACGCGATGGCAACGATAAGCAATAGCAATGCGAACGGGGCAAAAGCCATTAGCAATGTTGATAGCGAATCGGCAATTCTCGTCAACAGATATAAGGAATCAAATGCGGCGGTCCGGTCAAAACGCAGGCCGGTACTCATGGATTCTTTCAGTGCGCTATTTAAATGGCTGCCCATCGCCAACATACCAACGCCGGCTGCGAGCAGCACAGAAACCGTGGCGAGTTCTCTCGAGCGCGGCACATCACCTTCCTCGCGCGCCTTTTCGAGGCGCTTGGGCGAGGCCGGTTCTGTTCTTTCTAAATCGCTTTCTTCTGCCATGATGTTTCCGGGTTAAAGCAACGGATCTTTTGGATTCCATTTGTTGTTTCGTTGGGCCCATTATTCCGTCTGGCAAGTTGAAATCATCTTAAGAATAAAAGGGTGAAAACCGTGCTTTCTTTACCTGTTTTGACCGGGAGATCATGGAATTTATATCAAAATGAAAAAATATTTAATATTTTATTTATATAAAACAATTAGTTATTGGATTTATTAAAATTTTCTTCAACTAACCCTAAAGTTTTTTCAAGTAATGACGTTAGCGGTTTATCACATATTGTGTATAGAGAGACCGAAAATGATTTAAATGAATAGTGGTTGTATGGTACATGTCATGCAACCGATTGAATAAAAATGTATTTATATGCCACCACGAGACCCGTGTAGGTGTTTGTAAGACAAACACCTACACGGGCCTGTCCGCTTGTCTTACATAAAAAACCGACAAATCCCAATGTATTGTTTTTCGTAAAAAGCTCAAAGTACGACTCACACGAGCAGCGTATTTTTAAACGAGTTTTTTAAGCGATATTTTGAGGGGTAAAAAAATGACTGAAAACGAAATCATGTCGGAAATCAGAGACGCAAACCTGAATTATTTGATGTTGGCACAGCAAATGATTAGGGCAGACAAAGCTACCGCCATCTTCCGCCTGGGCATCAGCAAGGACATTGCTGATTTGCTGGAAGGCTTGAGCAATCTGCAGATTCTTAAACTGGCCAGCAATAACATGATGTTGGCACGCTTCCGTTTTGAGGACGGTGCAATCTTAGGCATGTTGACTGACTATACCAAAGACCGTGCACTGGCAAGTTCGCACGCTGCAATTTTATTATCCGGCCAAGAGGCTTAATCCGGGAATCCGGCATCGGACCAAGTAAAGGAAATGATCATGGAAAAGGCAACCGTTAAAAAGAGTGTAGTCGCTGAATCAGAGCAGATTCAACTGGCGATACAATTGATCAAATTGGGCGCGAGATTGCAGCTGTTGGAGGCGCAAACTACCCTGTCTCGTGAACGCCTGATCAAGCTATACAAAGAGCTAAAAGGCATTTCGCCACCGAAAGGTATGTTGCCGTTCTCTACGGATTGGTTCCTGACCTGGCAGCCTAACATTCACTCCTCGATTTTCATGAATATTTACACTTACCTGGTGGAGCACGCTGGTGTGAAAGACATCACCGCGATTATGAAAGCATACAGCTTGTATCTGCAACAGATTGGACATAACTCCGAAGCTGAACCCGTGCTTTCCATGACGCGTGCCTGGACACTGGTGCGCTTTGTCGAAAGCAAGATGCTGAAAATGCATACCTGCACCTGCTGTGGTGGGCGGTTTGTCGTAAATGCTTATGACCTGAACCAGGATTACCATTGCAATCTATGCCATATCCCCTCGCGTGCCGGTAAAACCAAGAAGGCTAAGGAGCTAGCTTATAAAATGGTGACCGTCGCTGCATAAGGGTCATTGGGTCATGAAACAATCTCCCGCAGACTCTTGCCTGTCGCCTACCCCTGACAGGCTGCTGACGGAGGTCAGGCAAACTGTATTGAAAAATGCTGGCTTATGGCTCAAAACCATATGTCTCAGGGTTTTTAGAGTGCCTGCCACACAGGCGGTGCTGGTACAGAGCAGTGCTTTGGTGGCGGTGTTTTTAAGCGTACTGTTGATCAATAGCCTTTTCCCGGTACGTTTCCCATTTTTTTTGCTGGTGCTGATGCAGGCGCTGCTTGCCACTGTTGTTTGCAGATGGGTAGGGATGGCCAGTTGGTGGCAATGGATCCATTTCGGCTTTCCCATCGCGCTTTGGAGCATGTCCATGTGGCAGGTGCCCGGTGAAATCTACCTCACGGGTTTTTTGGTTAGCCTGGGATTGTTCTGGACCACTTTTCGCACTCAGGTTCCTTTTTACCCGTCACGCCCCGCAATCTGGCACAAAGTAGCGGAGCTGATGCCACAAAATCGCCCGGTCCGTATGATTGATATTGGCAGCGGCCTGGGGGATTTGGCGATGCATATCGCTAATGCCCGTCCGGACAGCCGTATCGAGGGCATCGAAATCGCACCGCTGCCTTGGTTAGTGAGTAATATCCGTGCACTGATACGCAATTCCAGAGCTGTATTCCTGAGAGGTAACTATTACGACCTGGACTTCGGTCAATACGACATCGTGTTTGCCTATTTGTCACCGGCGGCGATGCCGGCACTTTGGCAGAAGGTGTGTCAGGAAATGCGCCCTGGTAGTCTGCTCGTCAGTTATGAATTCGATATTCCCGGAACCACGCCGCATTACATCGTGGGCGCTACAGCAGACGCCAACAGGATTTACGTGTGGAAACTCTAGTGTTTGGCGTTTTTAAGGGTGACGCCTGATGTTTCCTACTTTTGGCCGGTTAACCGGCTATTTTTTTATTTGCCTGAATCAGGATTAAAGGTGAGAAATACCAGCTTATTCTCACGATTGTTTTTTATCAGCGCTTGTTAAGCTAGTACTAAATTCAATTGAACCGGGAATATTGTCCCCGCATTTTTGGAGCACTAGGTTATGTTTGTCATCATTGGGTATATCGTCGTTTGCGGTACAGTTTTTGGCGGCTATGCACTGGCTGGCGGTCACCTGGGTGCGTTGTGGCAACCACTGGAGGTCTTGATGATCTTTGGTGGCGCATTTGGGGCCTTTATTGTTGGCAATGACTCTAAGGCAATTAAAGCTACATTGAAGGCGCTCCCATCTGTGTTCAAAGGATCCAAGTACACCAAGGCGCTTTATATGGACCTGCTGGCGCTGTTGTTCGAGATTCTAACCAAGATCCGCAAAGATGGCATGATGTCGATTGAGAATGATGTGGAGAATCCGGAAGCTAGCCCATTGTTCAGCAAATACCCCAAAATCCTGCATGATCATCATTTAACCGAGTTTATCTGCGATTACCTGCGTTTGATGGTGTCTGGCAACATGGATGCTTTCCAAGTAGAAAATCTGATGGATAACGAGCTGGAAACGCACCATATGGAAGGACATGTGCCTGCGCATTGCATTACCAGACTGGGGGATGGGTTGCCAGCATTTGGTATTGTTGCGGCGGTGATGGGGGTGGTGCATACCATGGAAAACGTTGCATTACCACCAGCTGAATTAGGTATTCTGATTGCCCATGCGCTGGTGGGTACTTTCCTGGGTATTTTGCTGGCTTATGGCTTTATCGGGCCATTGGGCGGCCTACTGGAGCAAAAACTGGAAGAAAGCAGCAAAATGTTCCAGACCGTCAAGGTGACGCTGCTAGCAAGCCTGAATGGCTATGCACCGGCAATCGCCGTCGAGTTCGGCCGAAAAGTATTGTACTCCACGGAACGTCCGAAATTTGCCGAACTGGAATCCCACGTGAAACAGGCCAAAGGCAAATAATCCAATCTCCCTATTGAACCAAGAGTCCGAAGATGGCAGAACAACCAAATAAACCGATCGTCGTCAAAAAGATCAAAAAGAATGGCGGAGGACATCATGGCGGTGCATGGAAAATTGCCTATGCAGATTTTGTGACCGCGATGATGGCGTTTTTCTTGCTGATGTGGTTGCTGGGGTCTGCTTCTAAAGGCCAGTTGGTGGGGATTGCCGAGTATTTCAAAATGCCGTTAAAGGTCGCGGTAATGGGCGGTCCCAGTGTTGGTGCAAGTGATTCCGTGCTCAAAGGCGGTGGAAAGGATTTAACCAAGGATCAGTTGCAAGTCAAACCGCAGGACGGTACAAAGGAGAAAAACAAAATCGCTGATTTGAAAGATAAGGCGTTGGATGCTGACGATGTGAAGAAAGCCTTAGCCGAGGCTGAAAAGACAAGATTGATGGAACTTAAGTCTAAAATTGAAGCGGCGATAGCTTCCAGTGAAAATCTGCGCAACTTCAAGAACCAGTTGTTGCTGGACATTACATCGGAAGGTCTGCGTATTCTAATTGTGGACGAGCAGAATCGGCCGATGTTTAACTCCGCTAAGGCTGAGCTGCAACCATACGCCAAACAGATATTGCATGAGATTGGCCAGATGCTGAACGGTGTACCAAACAGGGTTAGTCTGTCAGGACATACGGACGCGACGCCCTATGCAACCGGGGATAAATATTACAGCAACTGGGAACTCTCATCAGAGCGGGCAAACGCGTCTCGGCGCGAGCTGATTGCAGGCGGGATGGACGAAATTAAGCTATTACGCGTCGTTGGCTTGTCTTCTGCTGCGCTGTATGACAAGGAAAATCCTTTTAATCCCATCAATCGCCGCATCAGCATTATTGTGATGAACAAAGAGGCCGAGGAAAATGTGATCAAGGATGAATCTGCACTTGAGGTTACCAATAAGCAGGAAGCAGCAAATATCACGCAGGCAGTGAGTACTAATGCGATGACGGAGAAAAAATAACCAGGCAGGTAGTATGCACGCCCTTCCATTATTTGAACATCAAGTGGCGTCGGTTTGATGCTCGTTTTCTAGATGTGATTTTCAGCGAAATTAATTGCCATTCAGGCCCTTATTCCATCGATCGATTGTGTTACTTGGCTGTTAAATTAGCCGTAATCAATCAGGATGGGTATTGAGGTTTCTATATGTTCAGCCAGAAGTGCTTTTGTGGGTGGTCAGGCATAGGCAGCCTGCGGCTGTGCTCGTATTTTCTATCTCTGGGGAGGTAGTAGTTAAACGTGCGCCGTCTGTTCATGAAACCCAAGCTCAAGATATTAAGCACAAGATGGATAGTGGTGCTGTGTGCACTGTGGTCATCTATGTCATACGCGGCCACGACTGAAAGTGCCGTAAAGGCCGGGTTTATTTACAACTTTACCAAATTTGTTGAATGGCCTGCCAATACCAGGATATATGCTGGGTTTAACGTTTGTGTCATCGGGGATAATCGCTTAGAGGACAGCCTGCAGGCGATTGAGGCTAAACAGGTGCACGGTAAGCCGATTCATTTATATATGGGTACCAAGTTATCAGACCTGGAAAGTTGTCAGATCGTATTTTTGGCGGAAGATGATCATCAGAAGCTACGAGCTATACTTAAATCACTAAGTAATGTTCCCGCATTAACGGTGAGTGATAGCCCCGGGTTTACCCGGCTAGGAGGCATGATTGGCTTAGTCAGAGATGGGGCGTATCTTGCATTTGAAATCAATCTTTCATCAGCCAAAACAGCAAGGTTGCATATTGACGCGCAACTGCTCAAGCTTGCGAAAAATATCAAGGGGTTGAAATGATATCGGTTCCTACCAAACTCCGCCAACTGATTATCTATGTTAAGCAGGTTTGCCAAGAGCAATTGTGGCTGGCCAGTCTATTGGTACTGCTGCTTATGCTCGCCACACTTGGTGTTGAGCGATGGTCGGCAAGTCATCGGATGGAGGAGAATGTGAGTAGGAGAGATCAGGCTTATGTGGCCGTGCATATACAGTTGTCGCCTGAGGAGTTGTTGAGAATCGTGTCGTTATCGCTAACAGAGCTGCTTGATATGGAGGTTTATACTCAGGCTGGCAGTGAGTTGTTGCGAAAAGATCCTGTGATGATGTCGATGTATTCTGACGAGCAACAATTATCTACACGTATTCAAGAAATTATAATGTCAAATCGCGCTCGACGGAATCGCACTAACATGCTAATCTTTAAGCATAATTGCAATACTAACAATAATGAGGCAATCGCAGGGCTGACTTAGATGTTCAGATTCTCGAGCAGTAATTCCATCAGCAAGAAACTGGTACAACTGGTTTCTGCAATCACTGCTGGCGCAGTGTTCTTCGTGTTATTAATCACTACCATCAACGATGTCATAACCGCGCACATTCAGGCGCGGGCACATTTGGATATATTGGCGGAAATGGCGGCACGCAATAGTGCTCCAGCTATCATGTTTTCTGACAAAATGGCGGCAGAAGATGCATTGACTGCCCTTCAGGCGCATCGCCAGGTACTGCATGCAGAGCTGTTCAGTAAAGATGGACGCTCGTTCGCATCATATGTTGGAGCTAATGCAAGAAAAGGAACGTTAGCGGATGGGCTGGGCAAGTTCAATATTACTACAGTAGATTATCCGGTTTCCATGTATGGGGAGAATTTAGGTACGTTACGAATGACTGTGAGTTTAGACGACATGTGGCATGGCGTCTCTTCACGGTGGATAGTAAATATTGCAGGGTTAACCATTGCATTCCTGGTCTGTTATCTGTTGCTACGGCGTACAACCAGAAAAATCCTCCAGCCTATTGAACAGTTGGCATCCGTTATGCGCGGAATAATTGATCACAAGGAATATTCGGTGCGGGTGGAAAAGACCTCGGACGACGAGCTGGGCGAGCTAACGGATGAATTTAACCAGATGCTAGCCCAAATAGAGCTGCGGGATAACAAGCTAAAACAAAACAGCGAGGCACTGGCGCAGACGCAGGAGGCAATTACGCTGCGCGATACTGAGCTTCGTATTCAGTATGTAAATCCGGCATTTACGGTGCTGTTTGGCTATCATTTGGAAGAAATACAGGGTAAGGTGTTGTCATTGATGCCAGATAACTCGCCTGAACTTCAGCTTAGTCAGGAAGAGGTTTACGAGATAGCCAGGGAGAATGGTGTTTATCGTGGCGAAGCATATCGGCAATCCAAGAGCGGGAAGGTTATACCCATTTCTCTACAAATCAGTCCAGTGAGGGATGAAAAGGGTCACCTGACGGGTTATGTTACCGTATTGTCGGATATTACGGAGAAAAAACAGGCAGAAGACTGGATATGGCGGCAGGCCAATTTTGATACGCTAACCGGGCTGCCTAACCGGAATATGTTCTATGAGCGTCTCCGGCAGGAGATTTTGCGTACTAATCGTAGTCAAGTTCCGTTTGCCTTAATGTTTTTGGATCTGGATCACTTTAAGGAAGTTAACGATTCTCTGGGGCATGACATAGGCGACGAGTTGCTGAAAGAAACCGCAGAGCGTTTGCTGGGCTGTGTCAGGAATACCGATAGTGTCGGGCATGTCAATTCAGTTTCGCGTCTCGGTGGTGACGAGTTCACTATTATTCTCAATGATTTGAAAGAGATCAGCAATGTGGAGAAAGTGGCGCAGCGGATTCTGGATAAACTGAGCGAACCATATTATCTACGCGGCGAAATGGTATATATTTCTGCCAGCCTCGGGATCACACTATATCCCAAAGATGCGCCAGACGCCGAGACTTTGGTCAAACACGCTGACCAAACCATGTACCATGCCAAGAGCAAGGGGCGCAATAACTTCAGCTACTTTACCCGATCCATGCAGATTGCTGCGCAAAAGCGCAGGACAATGGTGAATGATCTGCGGATTGCTATCGAGCAAAAGCAGTTCAGAGTAGTTTATCAGCCCATTGTAGATTTGACGACACAGAAGATCTCTAAGGCAGAAGCACTGATTCGGTGGGATCATCCGGAGCTAGGTTTAGTAAGCCCAGTTGAGTTTATCCCTGTTGCCGAGGAAACCGGTATGATCGTCGAAATCGGAGATCAGGTTTTTTATCAGGCTATTGGGCAAGTGGCAAAATGGCGGGAATCTATAGATGAAAACTTTCAGATTAGTATCAACAAGTCCCCGGTACAGTTTTTGAGCAAGAGCAGTCGCTGCCTGGAATGGTTTGATTACATGAAAGAACTGGGTTTACCAGGCGATTGCCTGGCGATTGAGATTACGGAAGGATTGATGCTGGATCAGAATACGTTGGTGAGCGATAAATTGCTTGCTTTCCGCGACGCCGGAGTGCAGGTGGCTGTAGACGACTTTGGAACGGGGTATTCATCTTTGTCCTATCTCAAGCGGTTCGATATTGATTTCATCAAGATCGACAAATCATTCGTACAAAATCTTTCCATTCATTCGGAAGACATGGTGCTTTGCGAAGCTATTATCGTGATGGCGCATAAAATGGGGCTAAAAGTGGTAGCCGAGGGTATCGAAACAGCGGAGCAGCGCGACTTGCTGTTTGGTATCGGCTGCGATTACGGCCAGGGCTATTATTTCTCGCGTCCTTTACCGGTTGACAAATTTGAGCGACTGGTTGGAGAGCAAAATGGTTGGGCGGTAAACAGCACGCTTCTACAACCCCATGATAATGGGCTGGAAGAAGGATATCTTGAGTAGGGCTAGGCGTGCATTGAATAGCCCTCCGCTTTTTATTTAGTCTCCCCCTATTCCCTCACCTTAAAAACGCTCTTTCATTTTTATTTTGCGGACTGGCGTTTTTGCATAATTGTCGTAGAAGCCTTATACTGCGCGGCTGTTGCGATATTCGCCCCCGTAGCTCAGTGGATAGAGCATCCCCCTCCTAAGGGGAGGGTCACACGTTCGATTCGTGTCGGGGGCGCCAAATAATCATGCTTTGCCAAGCATGGCTTTGATGGCATCCAGCTTCGCTCGGCCTATATCCTTGCTCACCACCGGGTCGTTAAACGGGTTGCCAAAATGACGCAAATCGTCTTTCGGTAGTTCGTCTATGAAGCGGCTTGGCTCGCAGGACTCCATTTCTCCGGCGCGTTTGCGCTTTTTGCACCATGAGATACTGAGCGATTTCTGCGCCCGCGTGATGCCGACGTACATCAGCCGACGCTCTTCTTCAATCTTGTCGTTGTCGATGGATTCGCGATGCGGCAAGATGCCTTCTTCCACGCCAATCAGGTACACATGGCCAAATTCCAAGCCCTTGGCGGCATGCAGTGTGGAAAGCTTGACTGCGTCTGGCTCGCCGTTCTCGCGGCCCTCCAGCATGCTCAGTAGCGATACCATTTGCGTCAGTTCCAGCAGCGTCTTGCCGTCGGTCTCGTTGCCATATTCGGTGCTGGATTCACCTTTGCCGCCCAGCCAGCTCACAAAATCCAGCACGTTTGTCCATTTGGTTTCGGCAGCGCGTGGCTCTTCGGTGTCGTACAGATAAGCCTCGTACTGGATCGCCTGCAGCAAATCACTCAGCACCTCCTTGGCGGGGTCTTTCACGGCACGTTCCTGTAATTTGCTGATATAACTGCAAAAACTTAACAAATCATCCAGCTGTTTTGCGCCGATCTCTTTTTGGAACTCGCCCTCGTAAGCTGCCGCGAAGAGAGAAAGGCGGTGGACACGTGCATGCTCGCCCAAACGCTCCAGCGTGGTGTTGCCTATGCCTTTTTTAGGCGTGGTCGCGGCGCGGATAAAAGCTGGGTCATCGTCCTCGTTAGCAATCAGCCGCAGGTAGCTCACCAAATCTTTGATTTCGGCTTTGTCGAAGAACGATTGCCCGCCGGAGATGGTGTAAGGCACTTTGTGCTCGCGCAGCTTTTCTTCCAGCAGCCTTGCCTGGTGATTGCCGCGGTACAGGATGGCGTAATCCAGGAATTTGGTACGGTTCTCAAACTTGTGCGCCAGCAGCTTGACGATGGTGGATTCCGCTTCGTGCATCTCGTCGTTGCAGGCGGATACCTGAATCATGTCGCCGGCGCCATGCTCGCTCCATAGTTTTTTCTCAAACAGCTTGGGGTTGTTGGCAATTACCTGATTGGCCGCGCGCAGGATACGCACGGTAGAGCGGTAGTTCTGCTCCAGTTTGATGACTTTCAGGCGGCTGTAATCTTCAGTCAATTGGCGCAGATTCTCCACATCCGCGCCGCGCCAGCCATAAATCGCCTGATCGTCGTCGCCCACCGCGGTAAAGTTGCCCATGACGCCCGTCAGTTGCTTGACCAGCCTGTACTGGCAGGCGTTGGTGTCTTGGTACTCGTCTATCAGTAGATATTTCAGCTTGTGCTGCCATTTGTCCAGCGTTTCCGGGTGCGCCGCAAACAGCTCGACCGGCAACTTGATTAAATCGTCGAAATCCACCGCCTGATACGCTTTCAGCGTTTGCTGGTATAGCTGGTACACCTTGGCGGCGGCGTGCGTCAGCTCCTCATCGGCTTGGGCTTTTGCTTGCTCCGGGCTGATAAAGGCATTCTTCCAGCTGGAGATTTGCCATTGCGTGCCGCGCAGCAATTGCTTGTCGGTTGTGCTCAGGATGTCGCTAATCACCTTGAAGCTGTCGGCGCTGTCCAATATCGAAAACTGCGGCTTGTAGCCCAGCAGTTGCGCCTCTTGCCGCAATATTTGCATGCCCAGCGAGTGGAATGTGGAAATGGTCAGGCCTTTGGCCGAGCCGTTTTTCAGCAAATTCCCCACACGTTCGCGCATCTCGATGGCGGCTTTGTTGGTAAAGGTGATGGCGGCGATTTCACGCGGCTGGTAGCCTGCCTCTTCAATCAGATAGGCGATCTTCTGCGTAATGACGCGTGTCTTGCCGCTGCCTGCGCCGGCCAGCACCAGCAATGGGCCATCCAGATATTTGACTGCTTCACGTTGCGGGGAGTTGAGCTTGTCCAACATTTTTATGGTTTCTTGAAATTCGACGGGTAAGTCTGTCGAATAGGCATTATGGTATCATTCCAATGAGATACATAACGATGTGCGGAGAATAAAAGCGATAATTTTTATATGCAGCGCTAACAATAGGAAAATTCAATGCCAAACTTCGACTTAAGAACCATCGTTTTCATGTCCATGCTGCTGACGTTCATGTTCTCGATGATGCTGGCGATCACGCGCGTGCATCACAAAGAGATCCATGGCCCGGGTTACTGGTCGGTGGGTAATCTGGTGGTAGGTTTGGGTATGATCCTGGTGCTGATCCAGCTGGATGCGGGGAAGAATACATTCCTGCCCGGCATGGCGCTGATCGGCACGGGCCTGAGCTTGTATATCAATGGCATACAGGCATTTACCCAGCGTATGCCAGACCACCGCATCCCCGTGATCATGTTTGTGCTGCTGCTGGCGATAGATGCCTACTACATGCTCGTGTTGCGTGATGTGCGTATGATGGTGGTGCTGGATTCTGCCGTGTTTGCGTTGATCTATTTGATCTGTGCCAGGCTGACAAGCGCGAAAGACGATGGCTTGCTGGGCACCTTGTTCTGGATCGCTTCCAGCCTGTTCCTGATTTCTGCGTTGGTGATGGCGGCCCGTGCCATACTGGCTTTAAACGCAGATGCAACCGTATTTCAATCGCTTTCCACCTGGCCGGTCAACGCCAACGTGTTCTTGCTGGGCGCGGTCATCCAGTTCTTCATCTCGGGCTTGTTCCTGCTGATGCTGAGTTATCGCCTAACCCAGAATATGGCATCTATTGCCCTGATGGACGGGTTGACCGGGGTGGCGAATCGCCGTGGACTGGAAGATGCGGCGCATAAGATGCAGGGCATCTGCAAACGCATTAACCTGAGCATGGCAGTCATGATGATTGACATTGACCATTTCAAGAAAATCAACGACCAGTATGGTCATTTGGCGGGAGATGATATGCTCAGGCATCTTGCCAAGGTGATTACGGATATTTTGCGTTCCGGTGATGTCCTTGGGCGTTACGGCGGAGAGGAGTTTTGCGTATGCCTGCCCAATACCACCGAGCAGGATGCTGCCATATTGGCGGAGCGTATCAGAGTGGGTGTGGAAAACGCGCCACTGACGGAACGCAAGCAGAAAATCCATGCGACGGTAAGCATAGGCTTAGCTGATTCCGTCCGGGTTGGCTATGACTTCAAAGCGTTGGTGCTGGCGGCTGATAATGCCTTATATCAAGCCAAGAATGCTGGCAGGAATCGCGTAGTCCGTGCTTCGCTGGTCACCGATACACAGGTCGAACGCCGTCGCAAGCATTAGCCGGCGTCAATTTGCATATTTTCTGATTTTTTATTTTTTGTCATTGATTCTGCCAGATCAATCATGGCTGCACGGCTTTGCGGTGTTTCCAGGCTGATGCGTCCAATCGTCCCGCTGCGGAAATCCGTCAAAAACGCCATCGCTGTCCGTTCTATATCAAGGAACCCATCACGCCTGTAGCCACGCTTCTGTGCAATCGCTTCCAGCAAGGCAATGCCATCCAGCTGCGACGCATCCAGTTTGTAGCGCGCATTTAGGAGGGCAGGGTAGTTGCGCAATAGATTGCTGGCCAGAAATTCGGCGACTTCCTCCTCAATCACTGCATTACGGCCAATCGCATGGCAGGCTGCCAGCATGTAACCATCTGAATCATACTGAATTTTTGGCCACATCATGCCGGGCGTGTCGGTGATGGACATGCTGCCATTCAGCTCAAACCGCTGTTGGCTTTTAGTTACGGCAGGCTCATCGCCCACTTTGGCGATGCGGCGGTTCAGCAGCGCGTTCATCAGTGTGGACTTGCCTACGTTGGGGATGCCCATGATCATCATGCGCAAAGGCTTAAGCGGCGTGCCGCGGTGCGGCGCCAACGGTTTGCACATGCCGGGAATCTTTTTTGCATCACCTGCTTTTTTGCAGCTCAATGCCACAGCCTTGGTGTTGGGCAGTGCGTTGAAGTGGTTTAACCAGGCTTGTGTTGTTGCCGGGTCAGCCAAGTCCGCCTTGTTCAGCACTTTCAGGTTGGGGCGCTGACGAAACAGGCGCATTTCGTCAATCATCGGGTTATGGCTGGCGGCAGGCAAGCGGGCATCCAGTACCTCGATAATGACATCGATATGCTCCATGGTTTCCTCCGCCTTTTTTTTGGCGGCGGTCATGTGCCCGGGGAACCACTGAATCATGGATGTTCCAATAGTTGAAAAACTGCATTTTAACACCGCCAGTGATGATTGCGAGGCGTATGACGCAGGTCGTACTTGACCTAAGTAGCCAAATTCCCTAACGTTCACGACGCTGTTGGCGTTGCAACTGGCGCTCCCGCCAGCGTTCGCGCTGTTCCGGCGTGGTATTGCGTATGCGTTTGCGGAATTGTTCTTTCTGTTCCGGAGAGAGATTTCTCCAGCGTTCACTCAAAGCGCGCCTTTCTTCGGGCGGCAGGTCGCGGAATTTACGCAGTCGCTCCCTGACCAAGGCCCTTTCTTTCGGCGAGAGTTTCTGGAACCGCTGCAGATTGTCGCGTGCGCGTGCTTGTTGCTCGGGCGACATAGCCGCCCACTTCTCCGCCCCGCGCCCCAGCCTTTCCTGCCGCTCCGGTGGCAAGTCTGTCCAGCGTTCTTTCATGCCGGCAAGAATCTCCTGCTGCTGCTGGTTCAGCTCATTCCAGGCAATGCCGGCGGCATGGCTGATGCCAGGTAGCAGAAGTGCCAATGCCAGTAGCATGGACGCGATATGAAATTTAAAGGAAATGTCGGTTTTCATTGCTTGTTACCTCCGGCCGAAGCAGGCTGCGGCTTGTCAGATGTCGTTTGTCTGGCGGATTGGGGCGTTTTCTGCTCGACTTCCGTCATGGCTTGCTCAAATTCGGTGTCGCTGTCATTCATTTCGCCCAGCCACTCAATCAAGTCCAAAGGGACAGGCTCAGAAGCCGCATGTATATTGGATCCCAGGCCTATCATCCAGGCAAGCAGCATCCGCCTAAACCGCATTGTTTACCTCGCGTTGTGTTTCAATCTCGTCCAGCCAGGCATAAAATCCAGGGTCGGTCACAGCATCCAGCTCTTCCGGTTCACTTACCAGTTCTGCCAGTATCAGGTTGTCTGCTCCGTTGCTGCGCTGCAAACTGTCCGGGCGCAATAGCAGTGCAGAGACGATCAGTACTGCACAAAGGCCCGTCGCCAGGGCTGGCATGTAGCCAGGCTGCAGCCAACGCTGCCAGACGGCTGTTTTTGTGGGTTGGGCAAGCGCCCTGTTGCGGGCCTGGGCCAGTTTTGCACGAATTTCAGCGTCCAGCACGGTTGAGCGGGCGTTGAAGTGCGCCTGTATGCGCTGTTCCAGTTTGCTGTTGTCGTCACTCATGATGGTCTCCAAGCGCCTCACGCAGGCGTTGTAAGGCGCGGGCATAATGGGTTTTGACACTGCTTTCCGAGCAATGCATGGTTTTTGCGGTTTGTTCGATATCCATGCCTTCCCATAGCCGCAGTAAAAAGGCCTGCTGCTGTTGCGGTGAGAGCGCTCTCAATGCGCGGTTAAGCTGCTGCGAGAATTGCGCGTTTTCCAGAAGCACATCCGGTGTTTGCCGGGTGTCCGCCACAATTTGTTCCAGCACGTCTTCCGTGTCTTCGTTTTCTTCTTCGCGATAGAACCATACGCGAAAGCGGTTGCGCACCGCTTGCCGACGCCGCCAGTCCTGTATCCGGGTCTGCAGGATGCTGTAGAACAACGGCTTCCATTCGGACTCCGGGCGCTGGCTATAGTTTTGCACCAGTTTCATCATGGTTTCCTGCACGATGTCCAGCGCATCGTCACGGTTGCCGGTCGCGATATGGGCAATCCCGAAAGCACGCGTTTCTACACTGCTCAAGAATGCCTGCATCGCGTACCCGGGTTTGTCTGCCTAATGCGCAGCGCGACGGTTTGCGCGTCTGTCCAACCGGTTGTTGATGCGCTCACCTTTGCGGTCCAGACGGTTATCAATCCGGTCGCCGCGCCTGTCCAGACGATTATCGATGCGGTCTCCTTTGCGGTCTAGGCGCGCATCAATGCGGTCGCCTTTGTTTCTCAGGCGTTCTGCGCGCTCGGTATTGCCGTTTGCTTCTGCGCGGTCAGCCCTGGTATCCAGGCGCTGCTCGATACGGTCACCTTTTGTGTCGAGCCGGTCTTCGATACGGTCACCGCGGTTATCCAGGCGTTCCTCAATGCGGTCGCCACGGTTGTCCAGACGCTGCTCGATACGGTCACCGCGGTTGTCGGCAAATTCACCGTCGGCTGCCAGCGCGTGTTGGCTGAGTGCGGCGCATAGCATGACGCCTAATAACAGAGATTTTTTCATGCTTGTTGTCCTTTTCAATAAGTCTAAAGAGAAATCCGGGCCCTTGTCTATCAAAACGCATATGGGTGAGGCGTGACGACAGCAAGGGATAAATATTTTCCGGCCGACTTATGGAGGCTCTCTAAATTAAGAGGAGTATCTGATGATTTGTGACTAGGCAGTCACAAAAGTTAGCCTGGGGGCTAATAGATCAAGCTTTCTGCGGGTACTGTCGTTTTAAAGTTTGGCATGGCGAGTTTTTTGCCGGTAAGAAGCAAGTGTTCGATAGCGCTGGCCGTTTCAGGTTTGCTATAGTAATAGCCTTGTATCTGGTCGCAATTGCGAGTAGCCAGATAAGCTACCTGTTCAGCCGATTCCACGCCCTCGGCAACAACTTCAAGCCCAAGGTTTTTTGCAAGGGCAATAATCGTGTCAACGATAGGCGATTTGCCTTTGCCCTGCATGATGTCGTCGGTAAAGGTTTTGTCAATTTTAAGGGTGTCTATTGGCAAGCTGTTTAAATAGGCCAGGCTGGAATATCCTGTCCCAAAATCATCTATGGCTAATTTGATGCCCAATGCTTTAATTTTGTTAAGAACCTCGAGTGCATTTACTTTGTCGTGCATAAACAGGCTTTCGGTAAGTTCCAGTTCCAGGTTTTTCGCACTCATGCCTGTTTCGGTCAGTATGTTTTTAATGGAATCCACCAGATTTTTATTTTCAAACTGGCGTATGGATAAATTGACAGACATTCTCAAGGTATCAAAGCCGGATTTCTGCCAGTACACTGCTTGCTGGCATGCGGTACGCATTACCCACTCGCCAATGGGAATGATGAGTCCGATTTCCTCTGCAAGCCGGATGAACTGGTTTGGCGGAACCCTGCCCAGCTCCGGATTATCCCAGCGGATAAGTGCTTCCACGCCAACAATATGACCGGAGGCGATATCAACTTTTGGCTGGTATAGTAATGAAAACTCGTGGCGCTCAAGTGCGTGACGAAGCAGTGTTTCCATGTGCATCCGTGAGGCTGCCTTTTCATTCATGGATTGCGTAAAGAACTGAAAATTGTTCCTGCCCGATTCTTTAGCCCGGTACATCGCGATATCGGCATGCTTAATAAGCACTTCGGGCGTAAGCCCATCATTTGGATAAACGGATATCCCCAGGCTTGATGTAACCAGAAGCTCCTGCTGACCTATCTGGATCGGTAATGCAATAGACGCAATAATACGGTTAACAATGCCCAGCTTTTGGTTTTCATCCATATCGCCTTGCAGGATGACAATAAACTCGTCTCCCCCAAATCTGGCTACGGTATCCGTTTCCCGGATATTGGCAAGCAGCCGCTTGGAAACTTCCACCAGCAATTTATCGCCCGCTTCATGCCCCATGCTGTCATTCACATATTTGAAATGGTCCAAATCCAGAAATATTGTCCAGAATGGTTTACTGGTTCTGTCACTGTGATCTATCGCCTGGTTGATCCTGTCCTGCAGCAAAATGCGGTTTGGCAAGCCTGTCAGTGTGTCGTACTGTGCTTGTGTCAGCAGTTTCTCTTCTCTCGCATGGGCTGAGAGGACGATGCCTATCCTACTGGCTAACTCTCGAAATTCAGCCCAGTTTGGGTTGCGGGTATCAAATCTTGTGTGGCTACCTATGCTAAGAAATGCATATATTTCACTTTGCCATAGAATGGGAAGTGTCCAGACAAATTCATTTCCATCTTCGGCGGCTAGGTCAAGGTGTATTAAAGTGCTTTGCATGCTGCATTCCGAGACCTGCCCCAAGTCGTAGGATTTGATCACATCAATTTCAGGATGGGGGATTGATATTCGTGCGGTTGTTATTCCTGAATGATCGCCAATATTCACCATACATTGCACTTCTGCGCTGTCTTTTTCATCCAGACGGTATATGTAGTATGTTGCGTCGGGTAACAGCTGCTGCATTCTGATCAAGACGTTGTGAATGGTGCGTTCAACATTTAGCTCAGTGACGATTTCACGATCCAGCGTGGAAAGTGACTGGAGTGTATCCAGTTGTTGTTTTATGTGAGTAGACATGGTGTTGAAAGCATCTCCCAGCTCGGAGAGCTCGGAGCTGCCAACAATCTTTACCTGGCTGAAGTTTCCTATGGAAATCTTTTTTGTGGCTTCGATTAAGTGTTCGAGCGGGACTAGAATTTTTCTGATTTGCATCAGACTGAGCAGGCCGACTAATAGCAGGCTTAGAATGGCGATCCAGCTGAAATTACTATTGCTGGCGCTAAACAAATCGGCAGCGATTGGGTCGCGTCGCTGCGTTTCATATCGCCAGACTGTTTCGCCAAAAACTCCGCGTAGAAAAAGATCCCACGATCCAACGTTAACGTTTGCAGTACCAATTGATTTTGGCGCAGCAGTCTCATAAGAACAAAATAAAGTGGAGGTGGATTCTCCATCTAGTCGGTAAACGCAAAGGTTAATGTCATCTGGATAGATTTCCTTACTCCCCCACAAGAATTCCGGGTTAAGCTCGGCCACCCATAAAGATGATGATTGCTGGTTTTGTGAATGAGATATGGCTAAGAATAATGCGTGCTCGCCATGTTTTTGTGTAGGTAATGCGATAAGGCTTGGTTGGCTTGGGTGTTTGCTTTTGGCTGTTTTTTGTGCGATGCGTGATGATAAGGCTGAAATCCTGCCATGCTTACCATATTTGGTTGAAATCTCACCATCTGGCTTGATTTGCGCAATTGACAAAAACATGGGGGATTTCATTAATGGTATATCTGCGGCGTGCAGGCTATCATCTGTCACTTGTTGTGAAATCTGCAAAAGTTGGCTGCCGGCCAGAGATAAATTTGAAAAAGTCGCTAAGGCGTGTGCCTGGCTTGTGTCCACTAGGCTTTGGTGTTCGTAATTGCTGACCAGGGTACGTGTTTCAAACCATGATAGCCCAGTGATGAGTGATGCGGGGACGGTTGCTGCAATCAAAAGCAGTAACGCGATGCCGCGAGCTACTTTGCTTTTGAGGAATGTGCTTGAGAAACGCATTGGGTCTTAATAGTTTTTAGCCAGGTCGATAAATCTTCCGTCATTCGCACGCAACACATCATCCAGGCTGTCTTTCTGGGAGATGGGTAATTTTGTTTTCCCATTTTTGCCTGTGCTGTATAAATCGAAATCGGAATTGAGCGGATTTAGATTTTTGTCTCGCCGGGCGCCGCCGTTACCTTTTTTGTCCAGGTTCAGGTACATATAAGGTCTTTCCCAAGGATCGAGCATACCGGCCATACCAACATCAGCAAGGCTCTCTGGAAATTCCCTTGCATCCTCCCAATATAGGCTTATTTTTGCACTGATGGCAGCAATTTGCTCTCTGGCCAGCTTTACTTTGGCGTTCTCGGTATAGTCCTCATATGTCGTGATCGAGATCTTAGACAGCACGCCTATGATAGCCAGGGAAAGCAGAATCTCTATTAGCGTAAAGCCACGGTTGGCTGATGGGATATGATTTTTCTTTGTTTTAACTAATTTCATTAATATTCCTAGGAGAGAATATGCCCGAATAGCAGCAACTAGCGTGCCATCGGTTGAGCAGCTTATTTTTTATGTGGAACGGCTAAATAGTGGAAAAATTTAGGGTTTTCTGAAAAAACAGGGGTAAAGGCCTGTTTTTAGCGAGAGGTTAGACTGGGTGAGGTTGAGATTTCGGCGCCAGCGTCAATAAAATAACAGCGGTTAGCGGGTCTTTGGCAATGTGTCAGGCAGAATCTCTTTCTATTACAATGTCGTATGCATGATATTCCCGAAATCAAACCAGGGCAGTCCATTGCGCTGCTGAAGGCGCTACATATCCTGACGCGTGACGGCAAACTAAATCAGGATAGCCGCCGCAAACTCAAGCAGGTGAACCACCTAGTGCAGTTCATTCAGCCTCTGATTGCGGATGTCGCCAAAACCAATTCTGAACTGACGCTGGTGGACCATGGTGCGGGCAAATCCTATTTGGGTTTTCTGCTCTACGATGCCGTATTCAGTAATATGTCGGGCGGGCAGGTGATCGGCGTGGAGACCCGTGCTGATTTGATCGATAAATCGTGCGCCTTAGCACAAGAATGCGGCTTCGGGCGCATGCGTTTTTTGCACGTCAGTGCTGCCGATGCCGCGCAGGCAGATGCAATCCCCGCACAAGTGGAAATCGTGACCGCGCTGCATGCCTGCGATACTGCAACTGATGACGCGATTCGGTTTGGGCTGAAAAAACAGGCGAAATACATGGTACTGGTGCCCTGCTGCCAGGCCGAGGTGGCGCGAGCCTTGCGCGAGGTGAAGGGCGATACGCTTGGTAAGACGCCGCTTTCCGAGCTGTGGCGCCATCCCATCCATACGCGCGAGTTCGGCAGCCACCTCACCAACGTGCTACGCTGCCTGCAGCTGGAAGCGCATGGTTACCAGGTAACGGTGACGGAATTAGTCGGCTGGGAGCATGCGATGAAGAACGAGCTGATCATCGCCCGTTATACCGGGCAGGCCAAAAAGAGCGCCGCTGCAAGATTGGCTGCCATATTGGAAAATTTTCATTTACAATCACTACACACAAGATTTAACTGATTTTCAGAAAAATAACTAGAAGGGAGGGATCACATGAAAAGATTGTGTTTTGCCTTGCTTTTGTGTGCTGGTGTTGCACAGGCCAAACCACTGGATTTTAGTGGCAAATACGACTGCACCGGCAATGATGCGCATGAGGGTAAATATACGGGTATCGTTACGCTGCAGATGAGGCCGGAATATAGCAGCAACGGTTATGCCAGCTATGATTTTAAACTCGAAGTGCCCGGATTTGGCACCTATCTGGGACACGCGGCTGCCAATGGCGCGCATATGGCCATGCATTTTGCACTACCGATGGAAAAAGGTCAGTACGGTGGCAAAGCCAAGGATTACGGTACCGGTGTTGCCCAGATGCGCAAAAATCAGGATGGTAAATGGACGTTCCACAAGTTCTATTTTGAGCCGGAATTTAAGGGCGGGAATACGGGCTTGGAGGACTGTATTCAGCAATAATTCATTGTGTTAAGTGTTGCCCTGCGAGCCAATCCACATGCGGCTTCCAGGGCATTTGTTTTTGCAATGAAACGCGCGCGCGAGGGTTTTGAATCGGCGCGTGATAAAATGCGCATATGCCTTCACCCAGCGCGCCGCATAAATATTCCCGCTTTTCTCCACAGCGCCAAGCGCAGCGTTTGGCCAATTTGCCTAAGCCGACTTTCCCTGAAGATTTACCCGTTTCTGCGCGCCGCGATGAGATTGCAGAGGCGATTAAACACCATCAGGTGGTTATCGTCTGTGGTGAGACTGGCTCGGGAAAAACTACGCAGTTGCCTAAGATCTGCCTGGAATTAGGGCGCGGTGTGTCCGGGCTGATCGGGCACACGCAGCCGCGACGCATCGCCGCGCGCTCGGTGGCAAGCCGCATCGCGCAGGAGCTCAAGACGCCGCTGGGTGAAGCGGTCGGCTATAAAGTACGCTTCAATGACAAGCTGTCCGAATTCAGTTACGTCAAGCTGATGACGGACGGTATTCTGCTAGCGGAAACGCAGAGCGACAGGTTCCTTAATGCCTACGATACTATCATTATTGACGAAGCACACGAACGCAGCCTGAACATTGATTTTCTGCTAGGTTACCTCAAGCAATTATTGCCTAAGCGCCCTGATCTGAAAGTGATTGTTACCTCTGCGACCATCGATGCAGAACGCTTTTCCAAGCATTTTAATGACGCGCCGGTGATTGAGGTTTCAGGCAGGACTTATCCGGTCGAAATCCGCTACCGCCCGTTGGGTAAGCCTGGTTTTATGGCAAAAGAATTGCCGGGTAGTGAGGACGATGAGGATGTCGAGCTGCTCGGTCAGGATTTGATGGGCGTTAAGCGCAAGGCGCGTGTTGAGGCGCGCTGGCTGCAGGAGGACGAAGAGGAGGAGGCAATCGAGGAGGGCATTCTGGATGCGGCAGATGACTTGCTGCGTTTAGGGGATGGCGATATTCTGGTGTTTTTGCCTGGAGAGCGTGAGATACGCGACGTTACAGATCATTTAAGGAAATATCAAGGACGTTCGGCGAAGTTAAGGCATATCGAAGTGCTGCCGCTTTTCGCGCGCCTGAGCATCGAGGACCAGCAAAAAATCTTTAAAAGCCACAACCAGACGCGGATTGTGCTGGCGACCAATGTGGCGGAGACTTCGCTGACAGTGCCCGGTATCAAGTATGTCATCGACAGCGGCCTGGCGCGGGTCAATCGTTACAGTCCTCGTGCCAAGGTGGAGCAGCTGCAAATCGAGAAAATATCGCAGGCGGCTGCCAAACAGCGCGCTGGTCGTTGTGGCCGTGTTTCCAACGGTATATGCGTGCGCTTGTACGATGAAGAGGATTTTAACAACCGGCCAGAGTTCACTGATCCGGAAATCCTGCGCAGTTCCCTGGCCAGCGTCATTTTGCGTATGGCGAATCTGCGTTTGGGTGATGTGGCTGAATTCCCGTTTATCGAGGCGCCATCTAGTCGCCTGGTCAATGATGGTTACCTGCTGCTGCAGGAGCTGGGTGCAGTGAATGCGCGCCGCGAGATCACTGAACTGGGCAAACAGCTGGCGCACTTGCCATTGGAACCGCGCATTGCCAGGATGATATTGGCAGCCAAAAAAGAGAACTGCCTGCGTGAAACATTGATCATTGCGGCGGCACTGGCGATTCAGGATCCGCGTGAGCGGCCAATGGATAAACGCGAAGCGGCAGATCAGGCGCATGCCAAGTTTGCGGCGGAAGATTCGGATTTCATGAGCTTCCTCAAGCTATGGGAATGGTATGAGCACGCGCTCAAAAACAAAAAATCAAACCGTGATTTGCTGAATCAATGTCATCAGAATTTCCTGTCTTTTTTGCGCATGAAAGAATGGCGTGAATTGCATATGCAATTGACGGAAATGGCCGAAGAACTCGATCTGAAGCCTAATTCGGATGAAGCTGGCTATGCACAGATTCACCGTGCCTTGCTAAGTGGCCTGCTTGGCAATATTGGCTTTAAAGATGGTGAAGCAGAGTCTTACCTGGGTGCACGCGGTATTCGCTTCCATATTGCACCGGGTTCTGCACTCAAGAAGCAGCGGCCGAAATGGGTGATGGCGGCGGAGCTGGTGGATACCACCAAACTTTATGCGCGCTGTGTGGCCAAGATCGACCCGGACTGGATAGAACCCATGGCCAGGGGCCTTACCGAAAGTCATTATAGCGACCCGCGCTGGGATAGGCGTGCAGGCATGGTCAATGCGTGGGAGCGTGTCAGCTTGTATGGCCTGACGGTGATTCCCAAACGCCGTGTGCATTATGGGCCGATTAACCCGCAAGAATCGCGCGAGATATTCGTGCGCGAAGCGCTGGCGAATATGGAATTTGATACTCGTGCGCCGTTCTTTGAGGCCAACCGCAAGCTGATTGCCGAGGTGGAGGAGTTGGAACACAAAGCCCGACGCCAGGATGTGCTGGTAGATGAGTATGTGTTGTATGCCTTCTATGATACCGTCGTACCACAAGGCATTTATAACGCGGCCAGTTTTGAGAAATGGCGTCAGGATGCGGAAAGGCAGAATCCGCGGTTGCTGTATCTGACCAAGGAGACGCTGATGCGTCATGGCGCGGTCGGTGTAACAGAAGTGCAGTTCCCGGAAACGATGCAAATCGACGGCGTGAGCCTGAACCTGAAATATCGCTTCGAGCCGGGACACCCACTGGATGGCGTAACCGCGACGGTACCTTTGGCGCTGTTAAATCAGCTGGAGGCAACCCCTACGGAATGGCTGGTGCCCGGCATGCTGCGCGAGAAACTGACTGCATTAATTAAGGCCTTGCCCAAGACATTGCGTCGCGTCTGTGTGCCGGTGCCTGAGTTCGTTACAGGGTTTCTGGAACAAGCTGCGGTGGGCGACACGGCATTACTGCCCGCATTGGCAAAACATATCCAGCAACAGACCGGACTTAAAATTAGCACCGATGACTTTGCTTTGGCCGATTTTCCACTGTACCTGCAAATGAATTTCCGCGTGGTGGATGAAAAAGGGCGAGAGCTAGGTATGGGGCGCGACTGGAACGTTTTGAAGAAACAGCTTGGACAAGCTGCCCAGCTGACGTTCAGGAACAGTTCACCCGGCATCGAAAAGAGCGGGCTGAAGCAATGGGATTTTGGCGATTTGCCTGCCACGCTCACTTTTAGCAAAGATGGCCGCCAATTGACCGGCTACCCGGCGCTGGAAGACAACGTTGATAGCGTTTCCATCAAGCTGTTTGATATGGCTGAGCAGGCATTTAAATCTCAACGTAAAGGCGTTTGCCGTTTGATGCGATTCGAACTGAAGGAGCAGATGAAGCAACTGGAAAAAGGCCTGCCACAGTTCAATCAATATGCCTTGCCGTTGCGCAACCTGATCTCGCCGGATGATTTGCGCGACGAGATGCTTGCAGCGATTGCTGACCGCGCATTTATAGGCGAGGACGATTTGCCCCGTACGAACGTGGAATTCATGACGCTGAAACAGCGCGCCAGAACACGCTTGCCTGCTGTGGTAGATGGCGCAACACGACTGGTGACGGTTATCGCCGCCGAATACCAGGCGCTAACACAAAAGCTTGGCAGCCTGCCGAATAACATGGCAAGGATAAAACGCGAAGTTGAAGAGCAGTTTGCCTTGCTACTACCCAAACGTTTCATGAGCCAGACGCCTTGGGAGCGGTTGCAGCATTTGCCGCGTTATTTGAAGGCATTGCGGATGCGGCTGGAAAAATACCCGAATAGTGTAGAGCGTGACACACGCAGTGGCCAAGCGGTACAGCTGATTTGGCAGCGCTGGCAAGATAAAGTAAGTGTGCTGAACAAAGCGCATCAGGAGGTACCGGAAGCGCTTGCAGATTACCGCTGGCTGATTGAAGAGCTCCGTGTTTCATTGTTCGCACAGGAGCTCAAGACACCGTTCCCAGTTTCCGTGAAGCGTTTGGATAAGATCTGGGAAGAGCTTAAGGTGTAGTTATGAAAACCCGCACTTTGCCAGAAATCGATATGACACTGAAACCATCAAAGCTGCTTTGTGGGTTGATTCTGATTTTCACTCTGGTTGGGCTGGTGGTGATTGCAGTCTATATTGCCGATAAACGCATGCAGTTTGGCTTGGGGCTGCTGTTGCTGGTCACGACAGCTTATCATGTTATGCGTGATGGTTTGCGCAGCTTGCCAAACGCGTGGAAGCAAGTGCACGTTTCTGTGCAAGGTGAATTGCGGCTAACCAACCAAGCAGGGCAGGAGTACCACCCAATGCTGGCGGGTAGTAGCTGGGTGCATCCGTGGCTGACAGTGCTGCATTTTGAAAAGCCTGCCGATAGTGTGTTTTTGCAACCTGGATTGCCACCGTTGATTCTATTGGCTGATGCGGAGGCCTGCAGACGGTTGCGGGTGTGGTTGCGCTGGTGGCGGCATTTGGACGCGCCTCAGGCGGATTCTAGCGACTTCACTACGTAGTCGGTTTCAAAGCCGCTTTTGGGCGTGCTTTTATGAGTGCCCCACCATTTCTTGAGCCATTGTGGCTTGCGTCGCGGCAGGTATATGAGCAGTAATGAAACTCCGGCCAGCCCGGCGAGTAGCCAGTCTATCGTATAGGCAGACCATTCCCGGCGCGCAGGTTTTTGCTTTTTCATGGCAGATAGTAGGTCATGCACATCGCTAGCGCGGATGTAGGTTGCGCCAATCTCCTTGGCGATGGTTTGCAAATGGGTCTCTGCCAGCTTGGAAATGTAACGGTCCTGCACGCTTTCGGCCGTATCGCTTTTACGCTTGAGGATGCCGGCGGCAGCAATGGGCGCGGCACCGGGTGCGAGCTGCATACTCTCGTGCGACCAGTAGCCAACCAGCTGATTTTTATGGTCGTATCTGGGAATAGGCGCACCTTTGTCGGAGCCGACCCCGACGATCAGCCAGCCGTCCGCGCCCTGCAATGTACTGAGATCGCGCGTGTTAAAAGTATGCAGTTTTGGCGCTTCTTCGCCATCGGTAAAGAACACGACTTGTGCGGGTTCTGGAAAGTTGTTCAGCACTTGCGTGGTGGAGAGCATGCTTTCTCGCACGCGGCTGTCTGCCGTCCATGCACTGCGCCAATCTATATGATCCAAGGTGTCTTTGATAGAAGCAAAGTTGGTGCAGACATCAATCGGCGTGTACAGTGAAACCACATTTACGCCGGAAAACATGCCTATACCGACTTTGGTCCCACAGGGCAGGGAGGATATGGTCTGGCCGAGCAAGTGCTTGGTATAAGCAATACGGCTGGCCGGTTTTCCATTCACCCGCATGTCCACTGCGTTCATGCTCTGGGTGATGTCTAGCACAAAGAAATAACTATGGATGTTGTGTTTGACTGGGACGGCGGGGCGTAGTATTGCTAGCAGTAGCAGGCATAAGGTCGCGATGAGCAGAGCCAGTTCCTTATGGCGATACAGGCGATGCCAGATGTGTCTAGAACTGGTTGTCGTGGGCAGCAGCGTTTTCGTGTTCATAGGTTTTAGTACGGAATTCTTGTCTATATAGCTTGAGCGTGTGACGTACCTGACGTAGCGGATGACGTCCAATGTATGCGCCGAGCAAAGCCAAGCCAGCGATGCCAGCTAGGATCCAGTCCAGACCGAACGGCGCAATATCGCGCCGGGCGGGTTTTTGCTGTTTCATGGCGTTTAGCACGGTATGGGCACTATCGCCATAAATGTAATATGCGCCAATCTCTTGGGTGATCGACTGTAGGTATTCGGCTGCAAGCTTGGAAATAAAGCGGTCGTGCGTGCCGGAGGCCACGTTGTCATCACGCACGCCTAAAGTGCTCTCCGAAATTTGTGCAATGCCTGGCTGCATGGCAAAACTTTCATTAGACCAGTAGCCGATGACCTGATTGCTTTCGCTTAACTTGGGAATGGCGATGCCTTTTTCCGAGCCAATGCCGACGAACAGCCAGCCGTCACCACCTTGAAACTCGGCCAGACTTTTGGTGTTGAAAGCATGCAGTTTGGGTGCTTCTTCACCATCGGTAAAATAAATCACCTGAGCAGGCTCAGGGAGCGCACGTACTACTTTGGCGGTAACAAACAGGCTCTCCCGTACGCGGCTGTTGCCAGACCATGCCATGCGCCAATCCAGGTGATTGATAGTGTCCTGGATCGCGGCAAAGTTCTGACAGACTTCAATCGGCGTATACATAGCTGCCACGGCGTTACCGGCAAACAGGCCAATACTGACCTTCGTGCCGCAAGGCAGCGATGCTGTCACTTCACGCATGAGTTTTTGCTGGTATGCCATGCGCGTGGCGGGCGTGCCATCAATTTGCATATCCTGGGCATTCATGCTTTGCGAGATGTCGGCGATCAGCAGGTAGGTGTAAATATTGTGCCTGACCGGAATTGTCGGGCGGAACATCGCAGCAATTAAGCATAGCAGTGCCATAGATAACAGAATGGTGTCTTTATGCCTGAAAAAATAAGTCAGTTGTTTGTTCATTTGCACGCTTTATTTACACTAGGATAGTAAACAAGTCAGCTTAGGCTCGTTTTATGTGTTTATGGCAGCCCATTGGGGATGTTGCCCATAATCAGGCCGGGGTTTTCCGATTCGCCCACGCCCGGCGTGGGTTTTTCCGGTAACAGGATAATGACGCGATCCATATTGCGGCGCGTGCCCCAGTTGCCATTGTCCAGTTTTAGTGCGTTCTTGTAGGAACTATGTGCCTGGGTCAGTAGGTATTCGGTCTCGTCACGCGCCTTCGGGTCGCTGGTGCCACCCACTTGTAGGCTTTTCAGAAAGAACATGTTGCCGATATTGTGATGTACCGCTGCACGCTGTTGCAGCGTGCCTTTATCGATTAGCTGTGAGAACAATAAAGTCGCTTCTTTGTAACGCTCGTTCTTAGCCAGCCAGTAGGCGGTGGAATACTTGGCTTCCAGACTTTGTTTGTCGGTACTCGGATTCCTGCCTATGCTGACAGCCGCGTTGAACGCATCGATTTGCTGGATGCGGTTATATTGATAAACCGCGCCAACTGCGCTGCCAATGGCTGTTGCAAGCAGGAACAATGTAAGTTTTTTTACGCTGAGCGCCATGTTTTAACCTCCAGATACCTCACGGCCAACAATAACGCAATCATCAATGCGGCCAGTAAATAGCAGATGCGGGTAAAATCCTTGCCGGGGATTTTTTCCATATATTTGATCGGTTTCTTTTCCTTGCGGTTGATATCGGCAATTGCGGCAGCTAGCGATTTCGGGTCGGATGCCTCGTAGGCGCTAAATGGCGTTTGCAAGGTCTGGAAATACTGGTAGAGCAGCACTTCTGTTGGCAAAGCCTCTTGGTAGCTGGAGTCATATTTTGGGTCGAAAATCGTTACGCCACCGGGCTGACGCAGCACAATCCAGTACAGCGTAATATTGTAGCGTTGCAGCCAGTCGCGCAGCTTTTGTTGTATTTCGTCACTCACGCGCCCGGCGCCGTCTGAAATCAGGATAATCACGCGTGAGCCGGAATCCGGCACTTTCTCAAATAACCCGACAGCGCTGGTAAGGCCGCCGCCGATATTGGTCTGGAATAGCGAGTTGCCCGCAGTTGCCTTGATAGCGGCCAGCACGGCTTCTTTATTTTCAGTCAGTGGCAGCACATACATGGCGGAGTTACTGAAGGTGATGACACCCATCATGTCATTGGTGCGTTTGTTCACGAAATCAGTCATCAGTCGCGCGGCAGCCACGGACTTTGTCTCGCCCACACGGCCATCTACGCCGCCTGCAAAAGGGTCATCCATACTGGCGCTTCTATCCAATACAAGGCCAATTTGCGCACCGATACCGACACGCTCTTCCTGTTGCTCCAGACTATGCGGGCCAGCCAGCCCCAATATAATTGCCAGCAAGGCAACAGAAGCTAATATTTTCAGTAGCAAACCAATCAGGCTGGAAAGCGGGTCTGGTGGAAGCATGGATAGCCATGAGTAGGTGCGGCTATGTGAGCGCTCCAGCAGGATAGGCAGCAGCGCCAGCGGCAACAGCCATAGCACCCAAGGGTAGTTGAACGCCATTTACGCTTTTACCTCAGGTTTCAGGCCGCGCTCGCAATCGCGCATGTGGCGGCAGAACTTCAGCAGCCATGCCTTAGGTTTTTCACCTAGGTCAACGGCGGCGTTCGGGTCAAAGAATATTTGCCTAGATAACGCAAAAAAGCGTTCCATTTCAGGCTTGGCCGCGGCATAGGTCGGCTTGGCTGCAAACAGCTCGTCCAGCGTGTTATGGAACACGCTAGTGCCTGCTGTGAGGTTAATGGCTTGGTGCATGCGAGCCACGCCTTGTTGTAGCCCCTCTGCGCTATCCGGTAGTTTTTTGATGTCGCGGTAGGCTTTGGCGAAGGCGCCACCCATGCGTGGTAGCCAGCTGCGCGTGCCGTAGATATACAGTAGCCCTAGCAAGGATAAGGCCGACAGGCCGACCAACAGCTTCAGGTACAACGCATGTGGGCTTTTATCCAGCAGGAAAGGTGGACGAAACGGGCTCATGTCATCTTTCAGGTCTACCTGCCCGAACACCGACAGCGGCGAGATACGGAAATAGAAGCTCGGGATGCGGTATTGCAGCACATCCTTGGTCTGAGTGTTGCGGATTTTCACAATCTCGGCGCGCAATACGGCAGGTTTGACCAGCTTGCCGACGGTAAATACCTGATAAGTCAGATGTATCGTATGCGTTGCGCTATCTTTGTGTTCGACCTCGCTACTGCTGATATCCGCAAGTTCGACACCTGAAACTTGCCCGCGGTAGCGATGTTCATAACCGACGATAGGCAAGGACTCCTTGACGAGCTGGTACGGCTTCCTGATAGTCAAAATCACCGTGCGCTCCAGTTTGTCGCCCACTACATAGCCACCGTCGCGCTGTGGATTGGCCAGGCGCAGGGTTACATATTGGCTGTCTATATCGGGCAGCGTGGCTTCGGCAGCGTGCGCTATACCTGTCAGCAGACCGATGCAGGCCATCAGGCAAATTGTCCATTTAAACATCGTGAGTCTTCTCATTTTAAGCAGCCACATATTGATGGAAATATTCGGTTAACAAATCTGCGTCAAAGCTGTTTTCGACAAAGAACGGTTGCATGTCGAAGCGCAGGAACAAATCTGCGATAGCCTGTTTGCGCGCGGAAAAATGCTGCAGGATGCGCTCGCGGTAATCCTTGCGCAGGAACAGCGTACGCCGCTCGCCGTTTTCCGGGTCAACTAGGCTGGTAATGCCAAATTCCGGTAGTTCGGCGTATTCGGAAGTGTTCCACAGCACGACAGGTACGATGTGATGACGCAACATCAGGATCAGCGCGTCTTCCAGCTGCTTGATCGGCATATGGAAATCCGATACCAGGAAAATCAGCGAGCGCTCGCGCGGCAGCAGGCGCACGGTGTCTATCACTGCTGTGCCGCCTACCTCATCGGGGACATAATCATCCAGCTTATCAGCCATTTCGAACACTGCATGCGGCCTGGCGGAGAGCGTACAAAGCCAGTCTTCACGCAGTTCATCGTCAAAGCCGATGAAGCCTACCGGGTCGGCATTACGCGTAGCCGATTGCGCGACCGAGCGGGCAATTTCCGCTGCGATAGAGAGCTTGCGCTGCTTGTTACCGTACTGCATGGAACCGGACATATCGCACAGTACGAATACCGGCGTGGCACTTTTTTGATTGAAAATGCGCACATAAATCTGCTCCAGCGGATCGCGAATCGTCTGGCGGATATCGATGCGGCGTGGATCGGGATAGGAGAGTAGCGTGGTGTGGCCGCGAAACTCCATGCCCATGCCGCGCTGGGTACTTTTATGCCGCCCCGGCCTGCGCGAGCGTGAGCGCCACGCGATGTGATAGCTGAATTCCTTGATAAATTCAGTGGACATATCTAGGCTCCAAGTCCGCGGTAATTAAGGAGCCGCTATTGCATTGATGATGCCGGAAAGCATCTCGCGCGCGATTTCCGTACGGCGCATTTCGTAGACCGGGCTGAACACGACACGGTGTGCGATGGTTTCGTGGAACACGGCATGGATATCTTCCGGCAGCACGGCCTCGCGGTTATTTAACCATGCGTTGACGCGCGCAGCGCGTAGTAGCATGCCCATGCCGCGTGGGCTGGCGCCGGAAAGTACCAGGCGCTTCATATCCACATTGGAAACCTTGACGCTGTAGTCGGTCGGTGTTTTGGTTGCGCGCCACAAATCCAGTGCGTATTTACGCAAGGTCGGGCTGGCGCCGATGCTGTTCTGCAATAATGCGCCGAATTTGTTGAGTTCGTCGAATTTCAGGATGTCTTGATCCACGCCGGTGATCAGCATATCCACGTCGTGATAACGTGTGTCGAATACCAGTGATTCCATAATGTCCGGATCGCTTGGCACCATGATGGGAATCTCCATCATAAAGCGGTCGCGTGCGGCGGATGGAATATCGAAAGTCTCTTCTTTTTCCACCTGGTTGCGGTCGGCAAACACCAGCATATGCGGGAAGTAATGTTCTTTGTTAAACGCCGTCAGCGTGCGTTCGGCCATCACACGCAGCAACAGCGAGTGCACTTGCGGACGGGCGCGGTTGATTTCGTTAAAGAAGAAAATGGATAAATTTTCGCCCGACATCAGAATCGGCCCCGGGCTGACATGCGGCTTGCCGTCTTCGCCCAGATAGGTGTGGTACACCAAATCGTTAGGCATCAGGTCAATCGTGCCCTCGATACGCTGGTAACCACCGCCAATGCCACGGGTAAAGGCGCGCAGCAGGGTGGTCTTGCCCACTCCCACATCCCCTTCCAGCAACACATGGCCACGCGCAAACACTGCCGTGGTAATCAAACGCACGGCTTTCTGCTGCCCAACCACCACCTGATTGACTTCTGATTCCAGTTTCAGCGCATGCTCGCGCCAATCGGCAAGTTGACGATCGCTCATTGAATTTTTCCTAAAGAGTTATGTGAGTGACAGATGCGAAAATTATAATTATCAATTCTGGTTGAAGCGTGATACTAAACCAAATTTTAAAAACTGTATGCAGGTTTTGTATCAGGCTTTATATTTATTATTTAGTGCAGAAAACCTGCAAAAAACGCGCCCGTTATTTTGCGTATGTTTTTTTAAAGGGTTTTTGTTGGGCGGTGTGGTTGATATCAGCCAATATGGTTATATTCAACCATTCTTTATAGTGGATCATAATCTTTTAGTCCTAGAAATAACATCTGGTATATAGGTAGCCAGAATAAATAAACAAGCAAAAGCTGCAAATATTCCGTTTAGCGAAAACTTAGATACTAGTCTGGAAAATAGCGACACTTGATTTAGTATGGCATTCGCCAGTGCTTCTTCATTCCCGAGTTTGAGATAGTTGGCTTGGATATCTTTTGCAATTTCTTTCAGGTGAGGTTCGTCAAGCTTTGAAAGATAATATTCATAAGGCTCGCTGGCGAGCGAATCGTCACGTACATTATTGGTACCTTCGTTAACTCTGGAAGCCGGAGCAATTTTGATAGAGTGAGTTGACCAATAACCGATAATCTCATTTTTGGAATTTAGCTTCGGAATTGGTACCGCACGATCATTTCCTACACCGACAATTAGATGCCCGGGATCGCCTTGCCATTCTGACAAGCTCACATTGGTCAATGGGTTCAGTGGTGGCGCCTCGTCGCCATCAGTAATAAGCACAATTTTATCTGCCCAACCTGATGAATCCTGGAGTAGATAAGAATCTTGTAATTCACGTATAGCGAGCAGTATGTTGCTACTGCCTTGTGAAGCCATGCGCCACTCAATATGGTCAATTGTATCGAGTATGACATCATAATTTCTACACACCTCTATCGGATTATATAAATGGACAAAATTAGCCCGAAAGAACACACCTATTCCGATTTTTGTTCCGCATGGCAGTTTTTTGATGGCTCCTTTAAGGATGTGCTTAGTGTATTCCAAACGGCTGACAGATCGTCCTAAGATTTGCATGTCCTTTGCGTTCATACTTTGTGTGACATCCACATAAATCATGTGGCTTTGAGTATTATGCATAAGTGGAATATTTGTCAGAAAAATCGCTAAAAACAAACAAACGATAGAGCTAACAAGGCAAACTGCTTCATAGGCTTGCCAGCTTATTCTATTCATGGAGCTAATTGTCGAATGTGGATTTAAGCACTATTACAGCCGCTTTACCAAAACCATAGCTGGTAATGATGAGGCTGGTAAACATATAGATTTGATAAAGCATTGGCGGCGTAATCTTAGGGTCGTCCAAAGCTGGGAAAATGGCCATAAGCAAAAATAGGCTGGAGTTTGTAAATGCACCCACAACCATTGCCCAACGGACATGCCATGGTAATGCCACTTTGGCGGCATAAAAGCCCAAAATCAAGGCTGTCATCAAAAGGAAGTCTAAGTGGGCTTGCAATAGCCGCGCAAATTTTCCGGTAAAGATAGCTTTCAAAGGTGTTACGCCGAAATAAATCCCAACCATGCTCCAGGCCAATATCAGAGCCATAAGTAACCATAAGGTTGCACCGCGAATCAGTACAATATTGCCTGCATGTCTGTCATCTACGCGCATCATTTTTTCCAGTAATAATAATGAATGGTATTTTGCTTCTATTGGCAGGAATTTTCTTGATTGAAACGGCATCATTTGTTGACTAGAATGGATGCGCATCGCCAACGTTTGAGGAAGCGAAATGAACAAGCAAGCACAACTCTATGCCGAGAAACCTCATATGCCTGTTCAAGGCATCACGTTGAGCACCGAGAGCGTGTCGGTGCGCGACAGGCGGGAGTGGCTTGAAGATATCATCAGGCAAGAATATACCAAGGTGAAGGTCACGCCGCCGAAAGACAGGGATTTGTTTAATTCAATGACTTTTTATGAATGGTCGCAATTGCGGCTGTCAATTATTCAATCGCATGAAATCGGCATACAACGGTTATTGCACGAGCCTTATAGAGCAAATCAGAATAATTATTTGGCGGTGGTATTGTTGTCCGGTAGCTACTCTCTTCAACAAGGTGGGAGAGAAGTTTCTCTGAAGCCAGGCGATATGGCGATTTATGATGCAACCTTGCCTCATAAAATTGAATGTACGACTGATTTTTCGAAAATGATTGTGGCGATTCCGCGTGCGGTGATGCGCGAGCGTATGAGTGGGGTGGAACATTGCACCGCTGTGCGTATATCAGGTGAGCAAGGCATCGGCAATATCACGTCAGGCTTTATGCGTAATATGGTGAGCCAGCTGGGCATGCTGGACGCCCACACTTTTGAAGCGCTTTCCGATCACTACCTTGACTTGCTTGCCGAGTCGCTTGCCTCTATCCGACCACAGAACATTAATTTAGCCAAAAGCAAGTCCGCTACATTGCATATGGTTAAGAATTATATTGAGAGACATCTTGGCGACCCTACCTTGAATGCGAACCAAATTGCCTTGGCGGTAGGTTTATCTGTTCGTTACATCAATACGTTATTTAGTCATGAGGATACTTCCATGATGCGTTATGTGTGGTCGCGCAGACTTGAAAACTGCAAGCGTGACATCCAAAGCAACTGTCATGTGAGGTCTAGTATTTCCGAAATTGCTTTCCAATGGGGTTTTAACGATTCATCGCATTTTAGTCGTGCCTTTAAGCAAAAATATGGTGCAGCTCCGCGGGACATTTTGAAAGCAAGAATCTAAACGGCAATAATTATTCTACAGTCTGTTTTGAAGGCGGCATCTAATCCGGCTTACATGAGATGTATTTTTACAATATGAACACACGTGAGGCAGAATAAAGTCCATTCTGCTGGTTTTATTTACTAACATTGTTTGTCAGGGCTTTCGCTAAAGGCATTTTCCGGCGAAAATAGCGGCAGCACATCATTTCTACAACTTCGATAAGATAGATAACATGACAAAACAAAACAGTTACACCAAAGAGGAATTGCTGGCCTGCGGCAGGGGAGAGATGTTCGGCGAGGGTAATGCGCAACTGCCGTTGCCGCCGATGCTGATGTTCGACCGCATTGTAAAGATTACTGAAGATGGTGGAAAATACGGTCAAGGCCAAATTATCGCCGAGTTGGATATCAAGCCTGGTATGTGGTTTTTTGATTGCCACTTTACCGGTGACCCGGTGATGCCAGGCTGTCTGGGTCTGGATGCGATGTGGCAGCTGGTGGGTTTCTTTTTGGGCTGGATGGGTGGCCCGGGCCGTGGACGCGCCTTGGGTGCTGGTGAGGTGAAATTTACCGGGCAGGTATTGCCGACGGCTAAAATGGCGGTATATACCATCGACTTAAAACGCGTTATTATGCGTAAATTGGTGATGGGTATTGCGGATGCCACCATGACACTCGATGGTCGCGAAATCTATGTAGCCAAAGATTTACGTGTGGGTTTGTTTACGCGCACGGATAATTTCTAGAGGGAGATGACGCTATGCGTCGTGTAGTAGTAACCGGGTTGGGCATTGTATCCAGTCTTGGTAATAATAAGGCCGAGGTAAAGGACAGTTTGTATCACGGCCGCTCCGGCATCACGTTCCAGCCGGAGTACGCGGAGCGGGGTTTCCGCTCGCAGGTGGCCGGCAATATCAAGAATCTGGATATTGAGGCGCTGATTGATCGCAAGCTGATGCGCTTCATGGCCAAAGGGCATGCCTATGCCTGGATTGCCTTGCAGGAGGCGATTGCGGATTCACAGCTGCCGCCCGAACTGATTTCGAATGTGCGTACCGGTATGATCGTAGGCGCCGGTGGCACTTCCACAGAGAGCATGTTGCAGGCAACAGATACCTTCCGTGAGAAAGGTGCCAAGCGTGTTGGCCCATACATGGTTACCAAAACCATGTCCAACGGCATCATCGCCTGCCTGGCAACGGGCGCGCAGATCAAGGGCATCAATTATTCCATCAGTTCGGCCTGCTCCACCAGCGCACACTGCATTGGCAACGCGGTCGAGCAGATTCAATGGGGCAAACAGGATATCGTATTTGCCGGCGGCGGCGAGGAAGAGCACTGGACCATGAGTCTGCTGTTCGACGCGATGGGCGCCATGAGCAGCAAATACAACGAGACCCCCGAAAAGGCATCCCGCACTTATGACGTGGATCGTGACGGCTTCGTGATTTCCGGCGGCGGCGGCATTGTCGTGCTGGAAGAGTACGAGCATGCCAAAAAACGCGGCGCCAAGATTTACGCCGAAGTGGTCGGCTACGGTGCGACTTCGGATGGTTACGACATGGTCGCCCCAAGCGGCGAAGGTGCGGAACGCAGCATGCGTATGGCGCTGCAGGGCATCAAGGATGTCGATTACATCAATACGCATGGTACCAGCACCCCGGTGGGCGACACCAAAGAGCTGGAGGCGATTCGCGCGGTGTTTGGTGCGGGCGAATTCGGCAAGTTGCCTGCGATTGCCTCTACAAAATCCTTAAGCGGCCACGCGCTGGGCGCCGCGGGTGTGAACGAGGCAATCTACTCGCTAATTATGATGGAGAACAACTTCATCGCCGCATCAGCCAATATCGACAATCTTGACCCGGCGGCAGAAGGTTTGCCAATCGCGACCAAGCGCATCGATAACGTGAAAGTGGAAACCGCGCTGTCCAACAGTTTCGGTTTTGGCGGCACCAACGCATCGTTGACCTTCTCGACCAAAAACCTTTAAAGGTTAGTGAAAGAGACGCTAAAACCCGGCTTGACGTATGAGCACCAGTTTACGGTGACAGACGCCAAGCTGGTGCCCGCTTTGTATCCCGAGGCTGATGAATTTCTGGCGATGCCAAAGGTATTTGCCACCGGCTTCATGGTGGGCTTTCTGGAATGGGCGTGCATCAAACTGCTGCACCCGCATCTGAATTGGCCCGCAGAGCAAACGGTCGGCACGCACGTCAATGTCAGCCACGAGGCGGCGACGCCAGCTGGATTGGTAGTGACAGCCAGGGTGGAACTGGTGGCGGTAGAAGGGCGCAAGCTGATGTTTACGGTCGAAGCGCATGACGGTATCGATGTCATCTCCAAAGGCACGCACGAGCGCTTCATCATCAATCGCGAGAAGTTCGACGCCAAACTGCAGTCCAAGGTGGCCTGACAAATATTCGGACAATAAAAAACCAGGCAGGCGCCTGGTTTTTTACATTGCAGCTTAAATCATACTTTCTTGCGGCTATTGGTCATGCAAAAGCCTGCCAAGCCAAAGGCAAGTATGCTGGTCGCGGTTTCCAGGCTAATCACCTTGGATACATCCGCTTTCTTCTCAACCGCTGCCGGCTGGGTTTCCCAGATATATTCATAAGCAATCTGGTTGCCGACCGCCCGAACTACGCCTAACCCCAGGCCAATCGTCAACACCAACATCGCAATTCTCTTTTTTGACATCTTTGTATATCCCCCTTGTGCTTGTATCGTTATAGGGAGATATTGCAGATTGCATACCAACTGCATGCTAATTTTAACTATATGAAATCATTATATTTTTTATTTATTTGTGAATAATTCAGTGCAAGGGGAGTCGAGTTTTCGACAATAGTGTAAAGAACTGTGTTATTTTTTGGACAGGTATATCAGGAAAGGTAAAAAATGAGAAATCTATGGATAGGCTTGTTGCTGGTATTAACAGCGTGTACCACTTTGGGCGACCGTACCGTCAGCGTTAGCGAGGCGGATATCCAGAATATGCTGAACAAGAAACTGGATGTGCCGATTCAGTTGTTGAAGATATTCGATGTCAGCCTGAGCAATTCCGTGGTCAAGTTCGACCAGCAGACCGGCCGTATGCAAACGACGTTGGATACCACGCTTGATAGCGTATTATTCAAAGAAAGCTTGACTGGAAAACTGGGCATATCCGGCAAGCTCAGGTTCGATGCGGCAATGCAGTCTATCGTGCTGGATGAGCCGCAGATCGAGCAATTCAATATTGCGGGTGCAGATAGCAAACAGAACGAGATGATGAACGCGCTGGCCAAAGTTATTGCAGGGCCATTGCTCAACGGCCTGACGCTCTACAAGGTGAAGGAAGAAGACCTGAAGTTTGGCGGCACGAGTTATGCGCCCAAAGATATGCGGGTGACAGGCAATGGCTTGCAGATTACCCTAAGCCCAACCAGATAGGTGTATTGAATTAATTCTGAGCAAAAACATCTGCCCTGCAGCCCAATATCCATGCGGGTTTCAGGGCATCGAAGAAGATGCCTAACGTGGAGCTCAGGGGCGCTGCGCGGCTTTTTGCGAAGCTCCCCTCGACTGTAGGGTTAGCCCTCATGCTGGTCAATATGGGTTGGCAGGCCATCAAGGCTGAACTGGTTTTTTTGTGCCCAATATTCTTTGATGCCCTCATCCCCTTTTTTGACAGCCCAATCGCGTAACAACTCACGATCACCTTCGTAGCTGAAATAAGGCACTGCCATGCCGCAAGAGGACTGCACCAAATCGACCTCTAGGTCGAAAATTTGCCGAGCGCCAGGAAGTGAGGGTAAAAGCGCTTGTAACACGTGCCACTCTGGACTAGTTTTGTGAGTGACTTTTGCTGTACCGTAGAGGCGAAGAATGAGGGGCGCACCTTCAAACGCACAAAACATAACGGTCATTCGTGGGTTGGATTGAATATGTGCAGCTGTTTCATTGCCGCTGCCTGTCACGTTAACCCACACGACACGTTTGCTATCAATGACTCGGAATGAATCCATGCCTTTGGGAGAGACATTGACCCGACTATCAGAGGTAGCGGTGCCGACGAAAAACAACTTCTGCTGAGCGATGAACTCGACATGTTGTTCTGACAGTTCGGGATATCTCTGGCCCATAGAAGTTCTCCAAGGAAATGGGGGCTAACGTAAAGTGGGCATCCTAATTGACGGAAAGTTTTCCGTCACGGGTGCTTTTTCGGTTGAAAAAACATAAATACTTTCTTATTTATTCATATGGTTATCTATTTTTAGTGTTCCCTAAAAATTTTCATTAAATGCATCATTATTTTCTGAATTCTCAACTGTAGAAATGCTAGCGCAATGCGCAAGAAAAAGCTATTTTGTTACAGCAGCAGTGCAGCCACTGCATTGCGGCCTTCGCTGACGAGGATATTGTAAGTACGGCATGCGGCAGCGGTGGTCATGCAGTCCAGCGAGACGTTTTGTTGCGTTAGTGCCTGATAATGTTTGGGGTGCAGAAAGTGCTGTTTTTCCCCGGTGCCCAGCAGCACGATTTCCGGTTTGAGCGACAGAATGGTATCGATTTCAGATGCACTTAAGCTGTCAAACCCGCCTTGGCACCAATCCGTATGGATAGCCTGAGCCGAGACGATGAGAGGGCTGGAATAGCGCGTCTGGTTGATTTCCACATAGCCGCTGCCGCAGGCGGTGATCAGGTTGTTTCCATCGGCTTGAGACAGGTTGAGTTTCATCGTGTTGGTTTCATGCGTCTGCTTGTCTGTGCGGCGCAGTGTTTCGTTGAATGAGAGTAGCATTCTAATGTAAACTAGCGCCTTTATACATTGCGCCGATGGCGCTTATTTTTGCGATATGCAACCTCTAGTAAAATCCAATAAGCTCAACAACGTCTGTTACGATATTCGCGGCCCGGTGCTGCAGCGCGCCCGCGAGATGGAGGACGAAGGTCAGCGCATCATCAAGCTGAACATCGGCAATCCGGCGGCGTTTGGTTTTGAAGTGCCGGAAGAGATGCTGCAGGACGTGATTCGCAACATGAGCAAGGCGGGCGGCTATACCGATTCCAAAGGTTTGTTCGAGCCGCGCAAAGCCGTTATGCATTACACGCAGCAAAAACATATTGTCGGCGTTACGGTGGATGACATCATTATCGGCAACGGCGTTTCCGAGCTGATTGTTATGGCGATGCAAGGCTTGCTGAACAACGGTGACCAGGTGCTGGTGCCGATGCCGGATTACCCTTTATGGACGGCTGCTGCGACGCTGGCGGGCGGGACTGCAAGGCACTACCTGTGCGATGAGAACAATGGCTGGCTGCCGGATTTGCAGGACATCGAGAGCAAGATCAACGCGAACACGCGTGCGATTGTGGTCATCAACCCCAATAACCCGACCGGTGCGCTTTACCCGAAAGAGACGCTGCAAGGGATTGTCGAGATTGCGCGCCATCATGGCCTGGTGGTGTTTGCCGACGAGATTTACGACAAGGTGCTGTATGACGGCAGCACCCACACCAGCATTGCCTCGCTGGCGGATGATGTGCTGTTCGTGACCTTTAACGGCTTGTCGAAGAACTACCGCACCTGCGGCTATCGCGCCGGCTGGATGGTGATTTCCGGCGACAAAAAGCGCGCGACAGATTACATGGAAGGCCTGAATATGCTGGCTTCCATGCGTCTGTGTGCCAATGTGCCCGGCCAGTTGGCGATTCAGACGGCATTGGGCGGCTACCAGAGTATCGAGGATCTGGTCGCGCCTTCCGGAAGGTTGTGTAAGCAGCGCGATTTGGCTTATGAGATGCTGACGGCGATTCCCGGCGTGACTTGCGTCAAGCCGAAAGCTGCGATGTACCTTTTTCCGAAACTGGATCCGAAAATCTATCCGATCAAGGACGACCAGCAGTTCATCCTGGATTTGTTGCTGGAAGAAAAAGTGCTGGTAGTACAAGGCACCGGGTTTAACTGGAAAATGCCGGATCACTTCCGCGTGGTTTTCCTGCCAAACACAGACGACCTGACCGAGGCGATCAGCCGCATTGCCAGATTCCTGAAAAATTATCGTATGAAGCATGGAGCAAAAGCTTGAAGCAGTTGAATGTTGGGTTGTTGGGTATCGGCACGGTTGGCGGCGGCACTTATACCGTCCTCACGCGCAATGCGGATGAAATCTCGCGCCGCATCGGCGTGGCGATTAACGTGGTGCAGGTGGCGGATAGAAATGTCGAATACGCCAAACAACTGACCGGCGGCAAAGTGGATGTGACCGGCGATGCGTTTGCGGTGGTCAATAATCCGGCTGTGGATGTGGTGGTAGAGCTGATTGGCGGCTATACCGTGGCCAAAGAACTTGTGTTGCAGGCCATTGCCAACAAGAAACATGTGGTGACCGCTAACAAAGCTTTGCTGGCCTTGCATGGCAACGAGATATTCGCAGCTGCCAAAGCTAACAACGTCATTGTTGCATTCGAGGCGGCGGTAGCGGGCGGCATCCCCATCATCAAGGCGCTGCGCGAGGGCTTGGGCGCCAACAAGATTGAGTGGGTAGCCGGTATCATCAATGGCACCACCAATTTTATCCTGACCGAGATGCGAGAAAAAGGCCTGGCGTATCAGGATGTGATTGCCGAGGCGCAGCGCCTGGGTTACGCCGAAGCCGACCCGACCTTTGACGTGGAAGGCATCGATGCCGCGCACAAGCTTACTATCATGAGCGCAATTGCATTTGGCATGCCGCTCAAATTCAGCGAGGCGTATACCGAAGGCATCACCAAGCTGGAACAGAAAGACATCAAATACGCGGAAGAATTGGGTTATCGCGTGAAATTGCTGGGCATCAGCAAACGCACTGGCAAAGGCGTGGAACTGCGGGTACACCCGACATTAATTCCCGAAAAACGCCTGGTGGCTAACGTGAATGGTGCCATGAACGCCGTATTGGTGAAGGGCGATGCGGTTGGCCCTACGCTGTATTACGGCGCCGGCGCCGGTTCCGAACCGACTGCCAGCGCGGTGGTAGCGGACTTGATGGACATCGCCCGTTTGAGCGGTGCGGATGCCAGCCAGCGCGTGCCTTATCTGGGTTTCCAGACGGATGCGGTGAATGATTTGCCCGTGCTGCCGATTGCCGAAGTGGAATCGGCGTATTACTTGCGCTTGCGCGTTTCCGACAAGCCCGGCGTGCTGGCAGCGCTTACCAAGATTCTGGCCGATCGCAATATTTCGATAGACGCCATGCTGCAGAAAGAACCGGCGGATAACGAGACCGAGGCCGATATTGTGATTTTGACGCACGTAACGCTGGAAGCCAATATGGACGCGGCGATTGGGCAGATTGAGGCGCTGCCTGCTATCGTGGGCAAGGTCGTCAAGATTCGTATGGAAGAGTTGAACAAGTAATGAAGTATGTTTCTACCCGCGGCCAATCACCCGCATTACCCTTCTGCGACATTTTGCTGGGCGGCCTTGCGCCAGATGGCGGCTTGTATCTACCAGAGCAATATCCACAATTTAGCGATACCGATTTAACCGCCATGCGCGGTATGAACTACCGAGATTTGGCGTTTGCGATTTTAAGTCGCTTGATTGACGATATTCCTGCGGCGGATTTGAAGGCAATTGTCGACAAAACCTATACCGCCAAAGCGTATTGCTACACGCGCCAAGGGCAGGATGCGGAAGATATCACGCCGACGCTGAAACTGGAAGACAACCTGTATCTGCTTTCGCTTTCCAATGGCCCGACATTGGCGTTCAAAGACATGGCGATGCAGCTGCTGGGCAACCTGTTTGAATACGTGCTGAAGAAGCGCGGCGAGACCACCAATATCCTCGGCGCGACTTCCGGTGATACCGGCAGCGCGGCGGAATATGCCATGCGCGGCAAAGCCGGTGTGCGCGTGTTCATGCTCTCGCCACACCAGAAGATGAGCCGCTTCCAGACCGCGCAGATGTTCAGCTTGCAGGATGACAACATCTTCAATATCGCCGTGAAAGGCGTGTTTGATGATGCTCAGGATATGGTGAAAGCCGTCAGCAATGACGCGGCTTTCAAGGCCAAATACAAAATTGGCGCGGTGAACAGCATCAACTGGGGTCGCATCGTCGCGCAAGTAGTGTACTACTTCAAAGGCTACTTTGCAGTCACTACAAGCAATGCGCAGAAGGTTGATTTTACGGTGCCTTCCGGCAACTTTGGCAACGTCTGCGCCGGCCATATCGCACGCATGATGGGCTTGCCGGTTGATAAGCTGGTGGTTGCGACCAACGAGAACGACGTGCTGGATGAGTTCTTCAAAACCGGTGTATACCGCCCACGCGGCGCGGCCAATACTTACCACACCTCCAGCCCATCGATGGACATCAGCAAGGCTTCGAACTTCGAGCGCTTTGTCTATGATCTGGTGGGGCAGGACGCCGCCAAAGTGCGCGAACTCTGGGGCGCGGTGGATAAAGGCGGCAGCTTCGATTTGAAAGCGCAAGGCTACTTCGACAAAGTGCCAAACTTCGGCTTCACATCAGGCGCCAGCAACCATGCGGCTCGCATGGCAACGATACGCGAAACCCAAGCCCAATATGGCGTGGTGATTGACACCCACACGGCAGACGGCCTGAAAGTCGCGCTGGAGCATCGTGAAAAAGATGTGCCGATGATTGTGCTGGAAACTGCCTTGCCGGCCAAATTTGAAGATGCAATTGCCGAAGCGCTGGGACACTCGCCGGAGCGCCCAGCCAGCCTAGAAGGGATTGAAAATCTACCACAAAGGTTTACAGTGATGGATGTCAGCGTAGATGCAATCAAGAACTTTATTGCGAGCCATACATGAAACAGTATCACGACTTATTGAAGCACGTTCTGGAGTACGGTCATCAAAAGCATGACCGCACCGGCACAGGCACGATTTCGGTGTTCGGTTACCAGATGCGCTTTGATTTGGCCGCAGGCTTTCCCTTGCTGACGACTAAAAAGGTTCATCTTAAATCTATCATCCACGAGTTGTTGTGGTTCCTGCAGGGCAGCACCAATATTGCATACCTTAAAGAAAATGGCGTGACGATTTGGGATGAATGGGCGGACGAGAACGGTAATCTAGGCCCCGTATATGGCTACCAGTGGCGCAACTGGCCGAAGCCGGACGGCACGCACATTGACCAGATTGCACAAGTGGTGCAACAGATTAAAAACAACCCAGATTCGCGTCGTTTGATTGTCAGTGCGTGGAATGTGGCGGATGTAGATAGAATGAAACTGCCGCCATGTCACGCGTTCTTTCAGTTTTATGTGGCGGATGGCAAGCTCAGTTGTCAGCTCTATCAGCGCAGTGCCGATATTTTCCTCGGCGTGCCGTTCAATATCGCTTCCTACGCATTGCTCACCATGATGGTGGCGCAGGTCTGTGGCCTTAAGCTGGGCGATTTCGTGCATACGCTAGGTGATGCGCATATCTACAACAACCACATGGAGCAAGTGAAAGAACAGTTAACACGCGATTTCCGCCTGCTGCCGGTCATGCGTATCAATCCAGGTGTAAAAGATATCTTCGGCTTCAAGTTTGAAGATTTTACGCTGGAGAATTACGACCCACACCCAGCCATCAAGGCACCTGTCGCGATCTGATTTTGCAATACAACTCAAAAAAAGCCCCGCAAGAGCGGGGTTAAAAATACTTGTGATCACAAGGGAGGGAATCACAAGAAAGCACTACTAGGAGCTTAGTTCGTTGCCGGGGCGCTCTCCAAGGTTTTGGTGTTGCTCATGGCGGATTTGAAGCTTGCGTATTCTTCTGCGCTTATCCCACCGTCATGGTTTGCATCCACCGCGTCAAAGATTGCAGAAAGGTTCTTGTCCTTCACTGCCTCCTTGGCGGAAATCTTGGCGTCATTATTGC
>JBGAVM010000031.1:0-14779 GCA_044228125.1 Methylophilus sp. | reverse complement strand
TGCTGGTCGCGCGGGTCAGTTACCTTATTCATCAGCTCGGCATAAAAAGCCGTGTGGCCCACATCCAGCGCGCCATGCGAAGTCAAGTAGGTGAAGCAATCCGGCCCTAAATTCAGGCTTTGCGATAACTGCTTCGCCGCTTCGGTAGCCACGGCAATACTTGTGCCTTCCAGCACCAGCACCATGCCAAAGAACCCTAGCGGATCAACGCGATAAACCATGTCATAAGCATAAGCCACCATTAGCTCGGTTTGCACGCTGGGCGCAGCACCGGGCTTGGACAGGCGCACCGCCTCTTTGTCAAAGCCGCAGGCTGCGATGTCGTTCAACACCCATTCCTGATGCCCCATTTCCTCTTCGATATACTCGCCAATCGCTACACGCAGCCATTCATGCTTTTCTGGCAAACGTCCACCACACGCCATGAGTAGCGGGATAGTGTGCTTCACATGGTGATAAGCCTGCGTCAAAAACGCCACGTAGGTTTTCAGCGAAATCTTGCCTGCTCCCCCTTGCGTGATGAGCGGCAACTGCATCAATTCCTTGCGCTCGGTTTCTGTCGCTTTTAGTAATTCATCATAAAAACTCATTCGTCTTTTCCTTCATAAATTGCATTAATTCTGTGTTGATATGCCTGCCAGATGGCATCGCGCTTCAATCGACCATTGGGCGTCATCTGACCGTCCTGCACACTAAATGGCGCATCTGCCAACATCCATGCCCCGATGCGCGCATAGTCTGGCAGCGTTAAATTGACTGCCTCAATCTCCGCATGGATATTGACTTCCATGGCATCTGATTTCGGCACGATAATGGCCACATTGTATGGTCGTGCCTCGCCAAACAATGCAGATTTATAAATATTGGACTGCGCATTCAGCTCGCGTTCCACCCATTCCGGCGACACATTGCGCCCGAACGAAGTAATGAAAATGTTCTTTTTGCGACCTGAGATATACAAAAAACCATCGTTATCGACATGACCAATATCCCCGGTTGCCAACTCAGCTGCATCGTTTTGCGCAGCCTGCCCGGTATACCCCAGAAAGCGATTGCCGCGCACCATAATCTCGCCATCATCTGCCACACGCACCCGGACATGTGGCAGCGGCTTGCCCACGCTGCCTGGTTTGCTGGCTTGCGTTGTGTTCAAAGCCACAACAGATGCGCATTCCGACAACCCGTAGCCTTCGAACACGGGCAAGTTCAAGGCTGCTGCGCGTTCCAACAAGCTTGGAGCCACACTGGCACCACCAACTGCCAAAAAACGCAAATACGGCAAACATTTTCCAGTAGCTTCCAGCAAGCCAACCAGCGCGGTGAGCAGCTCCGGTGTGAAGATAGCCGTACTGGCTTGTGTATCCTCAAACGCCTGCAACAGACGTGCGCCATCCAGCTTCGCACCGCTCAGTCCAATCTCCTGCGCAGTCAAAATATGTACCGTTCCACCGGCCAGCAGTGTGGCGTAAACCCCAGCCACGTTCTCTAACAACACCGCTAACGGCAGCACGCACAGGTGTCGGTCGCCTGCAGACAAGTTGGTCGCATGGCATATAGATTGCGCGACTGCCAGCATGGCCTGCGCACTCAGACACACACCTTTCGGGTCGCCTGTGGTGCCTGATGTGTAGGTAATTTTTGCTGTGCCATCCGGCAAAGTGACTAGTGGCATACGCAACTGCAAGCAACTCAGGGTTTGTCCAGCGATTTCACAAGTATTTTGGGCAATCACCTTATCACCGAGCAAATCTGCAAAATATGCCGGCCTATCCGTTAGCAAAGTGTCTACGCCTGCATCCTGCAATGCATGCAGCATTTGCGCATCGGAAAAGAAAAAAGGCAACGGTACGCAAGGAATATTGCATGCCGTCGCCGCCAGATCCGCCACTACCCAGGCTGGCGAGTTCTCAACTGCGATAGCTAGAGACTTTACAGTGACCCATTGGGTCTGGAGACTGGTCAACATCGCATATAGTGATGCGAATGTGATCTCGGCGGTGCTCGTTTTAAGCGCTACCGCACCCGGTTTGCTCAAGGCATGTTGTTGTATTTGGCGTTGAAACTGTTCCTGCAACAAAATCAGTCGGCACTCTTTCCATCAAAACTCAAACAATACCACGTACCGCTACTACTTGCGGCTGATTCTCATAGTAGGTACCCCATTGTGCCTGCTCTTCAACACTCAAGCGCGACTTGTCTGCCAAAGCCAGCGGATACACATCACGACCACCCTTGATCAAGCCATTCTGCAAGCTGTGATGCGCGGTGGCGACACACCATTTGACGCCCATATCCAGGCTTTGCTGAATCACATGCGCAATCAAAATACCTGCATTACGCGGGTTAGCCACTGCCAGATTACCTATTTCCGTAATCTCGTGACGCTGGATATTTTGCCCCAAACCATTTGAAATCACCTGCTCGATAGGCGCATCCAGATAATGCTCCAGAAACAACGGGCCAGTGCTTGCATCGCGCATGCCAAAAGCCGCCATCAGCACACCACCCTGATCACGAAGCGCTATCAAAGTAGGCATAAAATGCGTGACATTGGCTCCGTAGGCGCGCTTGAACACCTCATGAATAAAGGCTTCCACCTCGGCACGACAGCGTGCGTCACTAGTTACAACATGTGCTGTGATTTCTTGCATCTGGTATCTCTTGGGTTGCGCGAATGCTCGTAACGAATAGGCCGCTTCGGCATGATACACATGATTGCTTTGTAAACTGGTCAACATCATTCTGGTATTTCCGGTTAAAACAGATGACAAAGCTTATGCACATCGCGTGCCAGAATAAATTTACTTTAAATTCATAAAGTTATAAAACATCATGATTCTCACATGCAATATTTTCATGAAAATGAAGCAACTGCATTTGAAAACCCTGCAAAATTTGCAGAAATATATAATTTCTACATTTGGCAAGTGAAGCAGAATTACAAGCAACCATTTGTTTTAAATGAATTATTTAAATAAGGATCAGCTCTAGAACGGATTGGCACAAGGCTTGCAGTCATAGCGAGGTTAAATAATCCAATTGAATGTACATGTTTTTACAGCGCATCAAAAATACTTGCCACCCCAGTATACAACAAGGGCCTGAGCTAGCGCCCCCGCCACCTTTCTCGCGGAATGGAAAGCAGCAATCCATAGCTAATACAAAACCGAACCGGGAACGCTACCGATCCGCCTGGATAGGCCTATTTATAGCGCTGCTACCCATCATTTTCCTGGCGCAATGGAGCAATCTGGATCTGCGTATCGAGGATTATTACTTTGACGCCAAAACACACTCTTTTTATTGGAAGAACGCGTGGCTAGCCAAGATATTGATGCACGTCTATGTCAAAGACATTCTGATTGCCTTTGCTGGGGGATTGTTGGCATTAACCGCTCTCGACTGGCTAAACCCGATACGCACTATCGATGCTGCCAAGCGCTTGCGCTTGCGCTTTGTCGTATTATCCGCAGTGCTTATTCCATCCGCAATTTCCCTGCTCAAGCAGTCCTCGCCTTTACACTGTCCGTGGGACATCGCACGCTATGGCGGTGAAAGCCCGTATGTGCGGCTGATGGATATGTACAGCGTACACCAGTCCGCCGGTCATTGCTTTCCAGCTGGTCACGCCTCCAGTGGGCTATGGCTTGCGGCATTTTGTGTGTTCTGGCTGCCACATTCGCCCAGAAAGGCTCTATTGGTGTTCATTGCCGGCCTGAGCGTGGGCTTGGCGCTAGGCTGGGTGCAGCAAATGCGCGGTGCGCATTTTCTGACACACACCTTGGCCTCAGCTTGGGTCGCTACCTTCATCATCCTGATCTTATTATCCGTTTTCAAAGAAATAGAAGTCTAAATGTCATTGTTCAACCGCAGTTTCACCGCAGTCAAATCCATGTTTACACCCCAAGTGCGCACGATATTGTGGGTTACTCTCTTTATCATGCTTACCGGCAATGCGGCGCTATTTGGTCACATCCATAAACTATATGCGTTTGATAACCAACACTTTTTATTTTTAATCTCATTGGGACTATTCTTCACACTCGCCACCGCTATCTTATTTTTACTGCTGGCATATGGGAAAAAAGCACGCTGGATGCTGGCATTCTTTCTGGTTGCAGCCTCGCTGGCCGCATATTACATGGATACTTACGGTGTCATCATTGACACAGTCATGTTCGATAACATCTTTCAAACCAATCGACAAGAACTGATGGGGCTGATTTCCGCCAAACTACTGTTGAGGCTGGGTTTGCTTGGCTTGTTACCCGCATGGCTAGTATTGCGCGTTAAATCCTTACAACATTCACCCAGTGAACGATTTACCTCAAGACTGGCACTGGTTGGCGTTATATCCTTGCTCATCGTGCTCATTGTCATCCCATTCACAGGCGCATACGCATATTTTATTCGTGAACACAAAGTCACGCGCATGTATGCCAATCCTACATTCTTTACCTACTCTGCAATCAAATATCTGGTTCAAGGCCTGACGACCACCAAGATCACCCAGATTGAGCCGGTAGCCGAAGATGCCGTAGAGGTCGGCCCCCAAAAGAAGCATGAGTTACTGATTATGGTCGTGGGCGAGACAGCGCGTGCAGATCGCTTTTCGCTTAATGGATATCATCGGCTAACCAACCCGGAACTTGCCAAACAGCAAGTATTGAGCCTGCGCAATGTCTCGTCCTGCGGCACATCTACAGCCGTTTCCGTCCCTTGCATGTTTTCGGTTCTAGGAAGAAAAGACTACGACAAAGACAAAGCGTTACGCATGGAGAACGCACTGGATGTGCTTGCAGACAATGGTATCAGCATCCTGTGGCGCGACAACAACTCGGACTCCAAAGGCGTAGCGACACGTATGCAATATGAGGATTTTAAAAGCCCGACGCTGAACCCGACATGCGAGGGGGAGTGCCGAGACATAGGTATGCTGAGCGGTCTGGATGAATATATCAAATCGCAAAAAGACAAGGATATGCTGATCGTGCTACACCAAATGGGCAACCATGGACCAGAATATTACCGTCGCTACCCGAAAGAGTTCGAACGTTTTAAACCTGCTTGCCAAACCGGGGAACTGAACACTTGTACACAGGAAGAAGTTGACAACGCTTACGACAACGCCATTCTTTACACAGATTACTTTTTGTCACAAGTTATCGAGTTCTTAAAAAAGTATGACAAAACCCACGAAACGGCCATGCTATATGTATCAGACCATGGCGAGTCTTTGGGTGAACATGGCATTTATTTACATGCCATGCCCTACATGATTGCCCCCAAGGAACAAACTCACGTACCGGCGATTGTCTGGATGGGTGAGCATTTTGATTACCAGCTTGACCAGCTTAAGCCTTACCAGGACACAGCCTTAAGTCACGATGATGTGTTCTGCACCTTACTTATCGCATATGAGCTGGACTCAAAAACCTGTAGCGCGAAACGCGATATGCTAATGCAAAATCGCGATATTCAAGCCATGCTGGACGGCAATGCACAGCACAGCTAAGTCAATGGCAATCCAGACTATCCGGTGGCGCAGACAAAATGCGATCGCCGTTCAGCCACAATAGCGGCTGAACGCGCTCATCTGCCTTGCAGGCGTCCACATAACCAATCGCCCCCGGCGTTTGCGCCACATAACGCATCACTGCTTCTTCAGAGTTCACCACGTGCGGTGGGCGTATACCGTTGAAATACAGGCCATTCCAGTAATCCACCTGCTCTGCGGGTAAACTCCCCAGCACATTCTGAGAAAACGCACGGCGCAATGCATGCTCAGTCTGCAGGTTTACCGGGTAAACTCGCTTGCCATTTGGCCAATACAGTTGTTTTCTCAGATAAATCAGTTTCAGCTTACCGGCCGCAAGCTGCAAAGTATCAATATCCTGATTCGCAGCCACCACTACTGCAATCACAGGTGAACGCACAGGTTCCTCGGCCCAAGCCGTCATCCGAAACAAAGCAAGCAGCGCAAGCAGGCAGGATATTTTTTTGAGCTGCATCATTAGAACAGAATCGCAAATGAACCGATAAAGCCACGGGGTGCCTCAGGCTGGTTGCCGCTACCACCAACGAACTCCAGCTTCAGCAACTGCGTTGGCTTGATGCGCCAAGTCGCACCTACCAGCCAGCGCTCTGAGCTGCCTTCCTGCGGGCGTTGCAAGGTCTCAAGACGCGTCACCCAATACCAGTCATTCTTGATCGGCACTACAGTTTGCAGATATGCGCCACTACCACCATCGTCGCCATTGTGTTTAAAGCGCGCAAAACCCTCGCCACTTAATTCCACCTCGCCAAGATGCGTCACAAAATCCAGCCCCAACATGCGATATGTCTTGTCATGACCGCTTAGCGCCGCAATCTCTTTTTCATCAAAAGACAATAGCGAGAGACCGACATTCCACTGTTTACTCAAAGCAATTCGCCCGCCGTATACATGCTCAAATGGCAAGTCGTATTCATCGTCCTCCTGGTCTTCCAGCACCTCCTTAAACACCATATAATCCAGCGCCAACTCACCTAATGGCTTGCTACCAAACAGCATCAAGCCATTCGTGGCTTGCGGAAAAAGGCGATATGTCGCCAATGGACGCGTACTCGTCCACACCAGCGGGCTGGCATGCAACAGGTTCCAGCGGCTGTTGGGAGTTAGGAATCGTCCCATACGCAGATTCATGCTCTCGGAGAAGTTGTAATCCAGATACAAACGCTCCAAATCTAGATGCGATTCCTTGCTGTGAAATTTACGGTCGTCATTCCATGATAGCGGCCGCTCCAGCTCCAGCTCACCAAAAAAGCTCCAGCGACTATCACCGTTCCAGCTCAGCATCATACTTACTTCGTTCAGCGCAGCCTCGGCTTCTTCGTCGCGGTGTATGGTAATGCCTGCACTGGAATAACCGCCCAGTTTAAAACCGCTCCAGAAACTGCCGGAGTCCGCCTCTTCTGCAAGCGTCGGCTTGCACTGGAGCAGCAGGCTGGCTACACTGAGCAGACTGACTGCGATGCTTTTTAATCGGGTCATTTTCATCATCTTACGTACCACTTAATGTGGGTCGGAGTTAATATTTTCTCATTTAACGCGCAAAATGCCTAAAGGAAGCACAAAACAACTCAGTATTCGGCAGCTTTTATTGCTGGCTTTTTTGCTGGCGGGCCTATTGCCCGCTATGCTAGTGAGCTTTTTAAGCTTTTACCAAGCGAAAACAGCGCTTAAAAAAGAAATCTCGCAAGACATGCAGACCCATGCGCAAGCAATTGCCAATGATGTAGCACGCACCATGACAGAACGCATGCATAACGTACACACCTGGAGCCAGCTGGAGCTGATGCAGGAACTGCAGATTGGTGACGTGGATAAGCGCCTCTCCAACTTTTTGCAAGAACTCAAACAAAATTATGGTGGCATTTATGTCGATATTGAAGTTATCAACCTGCAACAGCAAATCATTGCCTCCAGTAATGCGCAACATGTTGGGCAAACGGCCACCTCTTTGCCAAAGTGGTTTGAGGCGAGCTTGAACCGCTCTCCCATATTGGTTTCACCCATCCGTAACAATACTCTGGCAATCTCACACGCCATCACTGACATACAAACTAAGCAGCATGCCGGCTACCTTGTAGCTTATTTCAACTGGCAAGTGATGCAAGACCTGCTAGCGAAAGCAGTGGTTCCCCCCAGCGCCGCAGCTTTACTGGATGAGCAACACCATCCGATAGCGCAAACCGGCAATTGGGACAAGGTTGAAAACAGCCATGTCATGGCTGTATCCGGGCCAATGCTTGCTGATGGCGTCATACCGCATTGGCAATTGCAACTGCAAAAAGCGCATTCTGTAGCAGTCGCCCCTGTGCATAGGCTAGGATACGTATTCCTTGCATTATTGATTGCGACTTTATTGCTGGCGGCCGTACTGGTAAAACCGATTGCCAGCGCTATCACCCGCCCGCTCGAAACTCTGCGCAGATTTGTAAAACATGCAAAACCAGCATCCGATGTCCATGCACCTGACGGTGGTCCGCCAGAAGTGCAAGCACTAAGTGATGCATTTGAAACCATGCTGCACGATTTGGACAGCAGCCAGCAACAACTAACGCGCGCTGCCAAGTTGGCCGTGGTTGGCGAGATGGCAGCTGCCATGAGCCACGAGGTGCGCACGCCGCTGGGCATTTTGCGCTCGTCGGCCGACTTGCTAAAACGCGAGCCCAAGCTAAGCAAAGAAGGTCACGAGGTTGTGGGTTTTATCGTGTCGGAGACCGAGCGACTGAATCAATTGGTCACAAGTTTAATCGATGCCGCAAGGCCGCGTCCGCCCGCTTTCAAGCCGCTGGATATTTCCGCATTGGCGGCACAAATTATCGCCATGCTCAAGCCGCAAGCGGATGCCAAAAATATCAATATCAAACTCGACACCCCGGAAGCCGCTCTGGATGCGGATTCCGGGCAGATGACGCAGGTATTGATGAATTTGATTCAGAATGCGGTACAAATCCTGCCGCAAAATGGGCAGATCGAAGTGAGTATCCAGCCAAAATCCGGACAGTTAGAGATACGCGTGGACGACAATGGTTCGGGCATACCGGCCGAAAACCAGACCCATATCTTCGAACCTTTCTTTACCCAGCGCGCCGGTGGCGTTGGCTTGGGGCTAGCTGTGGTGCGGCAAATCATCCAGGCGCACCATGGCAGCATTAGCTATACGCCTAGCCATCTGGGTGGCGCCAGGTTTACAATCCTGTTGCCACTCACTCAAACCACTTTATGACGACTCAAAAAAAGATTCTCGCCGTAGACGACGAGCCGCACATGCGGCGCCTGCTGGAGATCAGCCTGAAGCAGGCCGGTTACCAGCCTGTGCTGGCTGTGGATGGCCGCGAGGCGCTGGATGTAATCAAATCACAGGCCATCGATTTGGTGGTGAGCGACTTGCACATGCCCGGCATGAGCGGGCTGGAACTGTTGCGCACCCTGCGCGAAGGTAACGAGCACCTGCCTTTTATCATGGTCACCGCGCAAGGCGAAATCAAAACCGCTGTGGAAGCCATGAAACTGGGCGCGGCCGATTATATTCTGCGACCATTCGACTTGGAAACGCTGGAACTTGCGATTGCCAAAGCGCTTTCGGTGGAAAAACTCACGCGCGAAAACGCTTATCTCAAATCTGCCAGCCCTAGCGAGAACACGCTGCTGGTGGGCGAAAGTGCCGCGATGCAGGCACTGAAGAAAATGATTCAGCAAGTCGGGCCGGAAAAAGCCACCGTGCTGATCACTGGCGAAACCGGCACCGGCAAGGAGCTGATCGCGCAGGCCATTCATCAGGCCAGCCCACGTAAGAACAACCTGTTCGTCGCCGTCAACTGCGCGGCCATCCCTGCGGAGATGATGGAATCCGAACTGTTTGGCCACGAAAAAGGCGCCTTCACCGGCGCGCAGAAAGAGCGCATCGGCAAGTTCGAGCTGGCCGATGGTGGCACGCTGTTTCTGGATGAAGTGACCGAAATGCCCATCCAGCTGCAAGCCAAGCTACTACGCGCCTTGCAAAGCAATGTGATCGAGAAACTGGGTAGCAACAAACAAATCGCATTGGACATACGCGTGATTGCCGCCACCAACCGGGCGCCGCTGGAGGCAGTGAAGGAAGGTAAGCTACGCGAGGATTTGTATTACCGCCTCAATGTCTTCAGCATTCAGGCGCCGCCCCTGCGCGAGCGGCACGGCGACATCCGCCTGTTGGCCGAATACTTTTTGGGTAAACAGCAAACTCGCCTTTCGCCGGGGGCGCTGCAGAAACTCAACCAGTACGACTGGCCCGGCAATGTGCGCGAGCTGGAAAACGTGCTGGAACGCGCCGCGATTCTGGCGGGGCGCGATACCGTATTGCCCGAACACCTGCCTTTAAACCCATCTCTTGAAAACACCCCCTCTGGAAGCCGCATGGATATTGGCTCGCAGGCCGACGATTTCAGCTCGCTTTCTATCCCGCAAGCCGTTGCACACATCGAAAAGCGGCTTATCAGCGAGGCGCTGGCCGCTTGCAAAGGCAATAAAGCCAAAGCCGCCAAGCTGCTGGAAATCAGCGAACGCTCGCTGTGGAACAAGCTCGACCAGTACGAGCTGCGTTGAAATTATCTTTTTAGTCATCATCATGTAACGCTTGACAATTAAAATTAACACTGTTAACTTAACGATGTTAATAATACAAACGGGCACGCGATGTATCACTACATTGTCAAGCAACTGGTCAGAAAAAGCTTCAGCCGCCTTTCCCAAGGCGACTACCACGCTGCCACCGGCCTGATGGCGGATGATTGCCATTACCGCTTTGTCGGACAGCACGCACTGGGCGGCAAGCGCAGCAATCACGCGCTGATTGCACTGTGGTTCGAGCGTTTTTTGCGCATTTTGCCCAATTTTCAGTTTCAGCCTGTCGATGTGCTGGTCAACGGCTGGCCGTGGCACACCAAAGTGGCGGTCAAGCTGCATGTCTCGTGGCAACGGCCGGACGGCAAGCTTTACAAAAACATCGCCCTGCAAATGATGACGCTCAAATGGGGCAAGGCCGTGGACATTATCACCATAGACGATACCGAGAGATTTGGCGCTTTGCTGAGTGATGTCGCGCAACAGTTTGGCGTGGCGGAAGCCGCTGCCGCACCGATTGAAGGTTAAATTTTAAAGATGCCACCAAAACCAAAAACCGAAGCCGAAAAACAGCAACTGCGCAAACTCATCATCGACGCGGCTAGAGAGCTGTTCGTCTCGCAGGGCGTAGAGGCCGTAAGCATGCGCGAGATCGCCAAGCGCATCGGTTATTCCGCCACCAGCATTTACCTGCATTTTGCCGACAAGGAAAGCCTGCTGCGCGCGATTTGCGAAACGGATTTTCTACTGCTGGCGAGCGAGCAAAAACATATTTTGGAGATTACCGACCCGGTAGCGCGTATGAATGCGCTGGGGCTGGGTTATGCGCAGTTCGCGCTCAGTCACCCCAACCATTACCGGCTGATGTTCATGACGCCGCACGAGCCGCTGACACCGGAAAATGTAAACCTGCAACAGAACCACCCGGAGCAGGATGCTTATTTTCAGCTTAAATCCAGTGTGCAAGCGGCTTTTGAGGCCGGAAGGTTCAAGCCGGAATTTACCGACCCCGACCTGGTTGCGCAAACCGTGTGGGCGGGCATGCATGGCGTTTGCGCGCTGGAAATCACAATGGCAAAAGATTGCTGGGTGGAATGGCGCACGATCGAGGCGCGTATTCAAACCTTGCAGCAAATGATGATGAATGGTCTTTTGAGATGACTTTAATGAAACCGCTTCTGGTAATTCCGTTATTTGCCTTGCTGGCGGCATGCGAAAAGCCTGCCGAACCGTCGCCACCGCCACGTCCGGCGCTGGTTATCGTCGCGGGCAAGGGCGATGTTCATCAAAGCATGGCGCTGGTGGGCGAGGTGAAATCGCGCTACGAATCGAATCAGGGCTTTCGCATCAGTGGCAAAATCGTGGAGCGGAAAGTCGAGGTTGGCGCACAGGTTAAAAAAGGCCAGGTGCTTGCGCGGCTGGACATCTCCGACACGCAACTGAATGCGGCCGCTGCGATGGCCGATGTGCGCGCCGCCGAGGCGAATTACGCATTGGCCAAATCGGAAGTTGAACGCCAGCGCCAGCTGGTGAGCAAAAAATTCATCTCGCAATCGGCGTTGGATAAATACGAAGCACAGCTGAAAACAGCCGAAGCCCGCGTCCATCAAGCCCAGGCGCAGGCCGCGGTTTCCGGCAACCAGTCGCGCTACACTAGCTTGATGGCAGATCGTGATGGCGTGATTACGCTGATTCGCGCCGAGCCAGGCCAAGTGGTGCAAGCAGGCGAGATGGTCGCCCAGATTGCGGATAACAGCCAGCTTGAAGTGCAGGTGGCCGTGCCGGAATCGCGCATGGTTGATGTCAAAACAGGCGAAGCCGCAACGATAATCTTGTGGGCGGATCGCAGCCACAGCTACAACGGCACCGTGCGCGAGATTGCCCCGGCGGCCGATTCCACCACACGCACTTTCAATGTCCGCGTGAAGCTCGACCAGGCCGACGACAAAGTGCGGCTGGGCATGACGGCGGGCGTCAGGTTTGCCAATGCGCAAGATGAGGAAACCCAGAATGCGCAAATCACCGTGCCCAACAGCGCGGTGACGCAAAAACGCGGGCAAACCATCGTCTGGGTGATCGACAAACAAGGCATCGCCAAGTCGCGCTCGGTCAGCATCGGCGATTTCACCGAGCAAGGTGTCGCCATCAAGCAAGGGCTGCAAGCCGGAGAAATGGTGGCTATCGTTGGCGTGCACACGCTGATTGAAGGGCAGCATGTGGCGCCAAAAGTGCAACAGGCGGCACCGCAATGACCGCAGAATCCGCGACCTCGCGCTTCAATCTTTCCGAATGGGCGCTCAAACATCAGGCGCTGGTGCTGTACCTGATGCTGGTGCTCACCATCTCTGGCCTGCTGGCTTACACCAAGCTCGGCCAGTCCGAAGACCCGCCATTCACTTTCAAAGTCATGCTGGTGCGCACCACCTGGCCGGGCGCATCGGCTTACGAGGTGGAACAGCAAATCACCGACAAGCTGGAGAAGAAGCTGCAAGAAACACCGCATCTGGATTACTCCAGCAGCTATTCGCGCCCCGGTGAATCGCTGATCTTTTTGGTGATTAAAGACGATACTTTTTCCAAAGAAATACCGGAAATCTGGTATCAGGTACGCAAAAAGGTGGGCGATATACGCCACACCTTGCCGCAGAATATCGAAAGCCTGACATTTAACGACGAGTTCAGCGATGTTTATGGCAGCATGTATGCATTGACCGGTGATGGCCTGGACAACTTCGGCCTTAAACAGCAGGCAGAAACTATACGCGCCGAGCTGCTGAGGACGGCGGATGTGGCCAAGGTGGATTTCTTCGGCGAGCAGAAACAGCGTGTGTATATTGAGATTTCCAACGCCAAGCTGGCCAGCATCGGCATCAACATTCCCACGCTGGTCAATTTAGTGCAAACGCAGAATGCTGTGGTGCGCGGCGGTACTTACGAATCGCCGCAGGAGCGCATCCGCATTGACGTTTCAGGCCGTTATGATGCGCTGAACGACTTGCGCGAACTGCAATTGCGCGCCAATAACCGCGATTTCAAGCTGGGCGATGTGGCGCATATTTACAGGGGTTACGAAGACCCGCCTCGCGATACCGCCCGTTTTAATGGCACGGATACCCTGTTGCTGGGCGTAAGCATGGTAGAAGGCGGCGATGTGATTCAACTGGGCAAGGTGCTGGAAGCGAAAATCGCCCGCATCCAGCAACAATTGCCGGTAGGAGTCGAACTTAAGCCTGTGACATTACAGTCACGCATCGTCGGCAATTCGGTCAACGATTTTGTCAAATCATTAATGGAGGCGCTAATCATCGTACTAGGCGTCAGCCTGCTTTCGCTGGGCATACGCACCGGCATCGTCGTCGCCATTTCCATTCCGGTGGTGTTGGCGGCCACTTTTCTGGTCATGTGGCAGCTCGACATCGGCCTGCATAAAATCTCGCTGGGTGCGCTGATTCTGGCATTGGGCCTGTTGGTGGACGACGCGATTATTGCCGTGGAAATGATGTCCTCCAAAATGGAACAAGGCTGGGATCGCATCAAGGCCGCTTCGTTCGCCTATACTTCCACCGCCATGCCCATGCTCACCGGCACACTGGTCACAGTAGCCGGCTTTCTGCCCATTGCCACGGCGGCGTCTTCCACCGGCGAATATACGCGCTCCATCTTTCAGGTGACAGCAATCTCATTGCTCATCTCCTGGTTCGCCGCAGTGATCTTCGTGCCTTATCTCGGTTATCACCTGCTGCCGGATTACCACGAAAAACCTAAGCCGAACAAATTCATGGCATGGCTGCGAGGCTTATTCTATGAGGTTTCTGGCGATTCCGAAAAAGACCATGAAGTACATCATCACGATATTTACAACACTTCGTTCTACCGCGTGTTCCGAAAAGTCGTCACTACTTGCGTGCGTTATCGCAAAACCGTGATTGCCATTACACTGATACTGTTTATAACCGCCGTGGCCGGTTTTGGCAAAGTGCAGCAGCAATTTTTTCCCGATTCCACCCGACTGGAACTGGTGGTGGATTTTCGCATGACCGAAGGCGCGAGCTACCATGCCACCAACGCCGAGGTAAAAAAGCTGGAAACCTGGCTTACCCATTGGAACAAACAGCATCAAGGCATTGATAACTTCGTCGCATACATCGGCACCGGCGCGCCACGTTACTACCTGCCGCTGGATGTGCAACTGCCGCATCGTGGCTTTGCGCAAACCGTGATTCTCACCAAGTCTTTAGCCCAGCGCGAGGCCTTGCGTAGCGATTTGCTGCATCTATTCGAGACGGATTTCCCCAGTCTGCGTGCTTCCGTGCTGCGGCTAGAGAACGGCCCGCCAGTGGGCTTTCCGGTGCAGTTCCGTGTGAATGGTTATGACATCCCCAAAGTGCGTGAAATCGCCAACCGAATTGCCGCCATCATGCGTGAAAACCCTCACCTGAGGAACGTGCAATTGGGCTGGGAAGAACCGAGCAAAGTCATAAAAGTGCAGATCGACCAGGCCAAGGCACGCCTACTGGGCGTCAGCTCGGTAGATATTGCCTCCGTCCTGAATGGCGCCATGAGCGAGCTTTATGTGACAGAGTTCCGCGAAGGCAATGAGCGTATTGATTTGGTCGCGCGCGGCCCGGA
>JBGAVM010000030.1:0-15988 GCA_044228125.1 Methylophilus sp. | reverse complement strand
TCATTATATTGGTTATGCATGCGCGCGTTCATTATGAAATTGATTGCCTTGTAAGGCAAGCAGGACACGGCTTGCAGGCCGATGACTTTGTAATGAAAATTTGAGCAATAAAAAACCCGCCGAAGCGGGTTTTTTGTGGAGTGCTTGTTAGGGCATTTCAACTTCAATGCGATGGCGATACCAACAACGCATCACCGATGCAGTGATGGCTGAAATTACATCATGCCGCCCATGCCACCCATTCCACCACCCATATCCGGCATTGCTGGTGCGTCGTCTTTTGGCAACTCGGCTACCATGCAGTCTGTCGTCAGCATCAGGCCGGCGATGGAAGCTGCGTTTTGCAATGCAGAACGGGTCACTTTGGTTGGATCCAGGATACCCATTTCGATCATGTCGCCGTAAGTTTCATTCGCGGCGTTGTAACCATGGTTGCCTTTACCTGCGGCCACGTTGTTCACCACAACAGATGGCTCTGCACCGGCGTTGGCAACGATCTGGCGCAGTGGTTCTTCCACAGCGCGCAGTACGATCTTGACGCCAGCTTCTTGATCCAGGTTCTCACCCTTCACTTTGGTAATCGCGTCACGTGCACGAATCAGCGCAACGCCGCCGCCAGCCACGATACCTTCTTCCACCGCAGCGCGGGTTGCGTGCAATGCGTCTTCCACGCGTGCTTTCTTCTCTTTCATCTCGACTTCGGTTGCAGCGCCGACTTTGATCACGGCAACACCGCCAGCCAGTTTGGCCACGCGCTCTTGCAGTTTCTCTTTATCGTAGTCGCTGGTCGCTTCTTCGATTTGCGCCTTAATTTGTGCGATGCGGGATTTGATGTTGCCTTCGTGACCAGCGCCGTCGATGATGGTGGTGTTTTCTTTACCCACTTCGATACGTTTGGCAGAACCCAGGTCTTCCAGTTTTACGTTTTCCAGTTTCAGGCCCACTTCTTCAGCGATCACGGTACCGCCAGTCAGGATGGCGATGTCTTCCAGCATGGCTTTACGGCGGTCGCCGAAGCCTGGCGCTTTAACTGCCACAGTTTTCAGGATGCCGCGGATGTTGTTGACAACCAAGGTTGCCAATGCTTCGCCGTCTACGTCTTCAGCGATGATCAGCAATGGGCGGCCGGATTTAGCCACTTGTTCCAAGGCTGGCAGCAAGTCACGGATGTTGCTGATTTTCTTGTCGTGCAACAGGATGAATGGGTTGTCCATCAAGGCGATCTGGCGCTCTGCGTTGTTGATGAAGTATGGGGACAGGTAACCGCGGTCGAACTGCATACCTTCTACCACGTCCAGCTCGTTGCTCAAGCCGGAACCGTCTTCAACAGTGATCACACCTTCTTTGCCTACTTTGTCCATTGCGTCGGCAATGATCTGGCCGATAGATTCGTCAGCATTGGCAGAGATCGTGCCAACCTGTGCGATCTCTTTGCTGGTGGTACATGGTTTGGATTGTGCTTTCAAATCAGCGATTGCTGCTTCAACTGCTTTGTCGATACCGCGTTTCAGGTCCATTGGGTTCATGCCTGCCGCAACGGATTTCATGCCTTCGCGGATGATGGCTTGTGCCAGAACTGTCGCGGTAGTTGTGCCGTCACCAGCGGTGTCATTGGTTTTGCTGGCAACCTCTTTCACCATTTGTGCGCCCATGTTCTCGAACTTGTCTTTCAGTTCGATCTCTTTTGCCACGGACACCCCGTCTTTGGTGATGGTTGGAGCACCGAATGAGCGCTCCAACACGACATTACGGCCTTTTGGACCCAATGTAACTTTAACTGCGTTTGCCAATACGTTTACGCCGTTGATCATCTTCTGGCGAACGTCATCGCCAAATCTTACGTCTTTTGCTGCCATGTTAATTTCTCCTGAGAATTCTTAAAAAACTTTAGTAGCGATAAGTCGAATTACTCAACGATCGCCATGATGTCTTCTTCACGCATCACCAACAGCTCTTCGCCGTCTACCTTAACGGTTTGGCCTGCGTATTTGCCGAACAGCACTTTGTCGCCAACTTTTACATCCAGGGCGATCAGTTTGCCGCTTTCATCACGTTTGCCGCTGCCGATGGCCTGCACTACACCTTGATCTGGTTTTTCAGTTGCAGAATCCGGGATCACAATGCCGGAAGCCGTGGTACGCTCTTCTGCAGCGCGTTTTACAATCACGCGATCGTGTAATGGACGAATTTTCATTCAGAATCTCCTAAGATTATGTTTAAATTGAACGCATACGTTTGCAACAACAGCAAACGCTTAAAATCAGCTTGAAACTAAAGCCGCGATTTTAGCACTCGCGAACCTAGATTGCTAATATTTGGATGAAATTCTTGATTTTCAAGTGTTCCCAAGTGAATTTTTTAAGGTTTAAAACGAATTGACCGAACAAGACCAACCAGCTGGATTCGCCAATGTGAGTATCCAGCAACTCAATCTCAGCTATAGCCATGAACAGGATAGGCTACTGTTCCGCATTGGGCTGCACGATGATTCTGAGCTGCAGGTGTGGCTGACCTATCGCGTTACCAGAAAAATCTGGCAATTACTGGTTAGCAAAACGCCATTGGCGAGCGCAAATTCCTCTCAGCAGGATGCTACACCGCAGCAAGCGCTGCAACGTTTTCAACAAGAGGCGGAAACAATGGAGGCGTTGGGGAAAATGGATTTCACTTCTGCATACCAGCCACGGAGAACAGTGAAGAATGATGGGCCGATGCTGGTGGTTAGAGCCAGCCTGAATGATGCAAACCCCGATATGCCCATACTGGATTTGGTGTGCCACGAGGGCATGACTATCAATATGAATCTGAACAAGGAGATGATATTGGCGATTTGCAATATGTTGCAAACCACCGCCAAAGAAGCAGGTTGGAGTGTTGGGGCACCGGCTCAGGAGCCAGCATCCATACGCCTTGCAGAGGATGCAGAAATCAAGAAAGTGTTACATTAAATGGACTACATTAAGCTTGCCCATAGTGATTTGCGCGTCTCTAAAGTGTGCCTGGGCACCATGACCTTTGGCGATCAAAATACGGAAGCAGAAGCGCACGAACAGCTCGATTACGCACTCGCGCAAGGTATCAATTTTATCGATACCGCGGAGATGTATCCGGTGCCACCCAAGGCCGAGACGTTTACACGTACCGAGACCATCATAGGCCCATGGCTCAAAAAGCAGGCTCGCGACAAAATCGTGCTGGCTAGCAAAGTCGCCGGCCGCAACCGCAACATGACATGGATACGCGGTGGTGATGATACGCTTAACCGCAAGAATATCCGCCTTGCTATCGAAGGATCGCTCCAGCGTTTGCAGACCGATTATCTGGATATTTACTACCTGCACTGGCCTGAACGCAACGTGCCGATTTTCGGGCAATACCAGTTCGACCCGAGTAAAGAAGAAGGAAAACAGTGGGAGCCGATTCGAAGTCAGCTTGAGACACTGGCTGAACTGATTCGTGAGGGGAAAGTGCGCTACATCGCGCTTTCTAACGAGCAGCCGTGGGGGATCATGGAGTTTTTGCGCCTTGCCAAGGAACATGATCTGCCGCGTATCATCGGCGCGCAAAACTGCTACAACTTGATGAACCGCGGCTTTGAATTTGGCATGGCCGAGATTTTTTATCGCGAGAATTTAGCGTTCATGGCTTACTCGCCACTTGCTTTTGGCCATCTCACCGGCAAGTATGTGGATAACCCGCAAGCTAAAGGCCGCGTGACGCAATTTTTGGGCTACGCGCAGCGCTATAGCAAGCCCGGCGTACCACTTACCAGCGCCGCTTATGCGGCTCTGGCATGTAAACATGGCCTCACGCCAGCGCAAATGGCGTTGTCATTTGTGATGCACCGCTGGTTCGTCAGCAGCACAGTTATCGGCGCGACATCTATGGCGCAATTGAAAGAAAACATCGATGCCTGGAACACGCAATTGTCACCAGAGCTGCTGCAGGAAATCGAACAGTTGCACCTGACGATGATGAATCCGGCACCATGATGCAAGACCTGAATTTGTGAATGGCTCTGTAAAATACACAATCTTTATAATTTATTTAGAAGGTTCCTGATGTCCCAACTCCCACCATGCCCTAAATGTGGCTCTGAATACACCTACGAAGACGGCGGCCTCTATATTTGCCCGGAATGCGCGCATGAATGGAGCAAAGACGCGGTTGCCGAGGCGGGCGAAGCTGCGAAAGTGGTACGCGATGCCAATAGGAATGTGCTGCAGGATGGCGACACAATTACCGTTATCAAGGATTTGAAAGTAAAGGGCTCATCTTCCGTGGTGAAGGTAGGCACCAAGGTCAAGAATATCCGGCTGGTGGAGGGTGACCATGACATTGATTGTAAGATCGAAGGTTTTGGCGCGATGAAACTGAAATCTGAATTCGTCAAGAAAGCCTAGTCGACGTATCGGACAGACATAAAAAAAGAGACCTTGGCAGGTCTCTTTTAAGTAAGGGCAAAAGGGAGGGGAAGCCCTTTGCCTGAGCAAACTTTAGTGTTTCTCGCAGTGCTCTTTCTCCGGATGGCATGCTTTATCGGTAGCGAATGACGCGTTGGAGAATACTGCCAAGAAAACGAACAATACAGCTGCAAATTTTTTCATCTTTTTTCCTTTTTGATTTGTTGATTGTTTAAGTCACTTTGCCCTAAGCGCCATTTTGTAGCGCCGGGTCTATGTATGCTAACGACGGGGCGGAGAAAAACTTGAGGACGTGCCGGAAAAGTTTTTTGGCGCATGCGCGCGTTTAATTAGTAAAGGCATTGCTCCAGAAGCCAGCCTGGATGCGGCTTTCAGGCGGGTGTTTTGCACAATGAATGTGCGCGTGATGATTGAAAGTGAAAATAAATCAAATATTTACTTGCGTATCTGCAAAATAAAGGGCATAGTGCGCGCAGCGATTCTTAAGCGATGTTGTTGCTGTCTGGTGCTGTACCCGTTATTGTTGGTATTTCTTCCTTCATCACCCTGTCTTGAATTTCGCCTCTAAGGGAAATCCCTTTTTTTGTTTATTTGTTATTTATTAAGGATATAGATATGGCTACAGGTGTAGTGAAGTGGTTCAACGATTCTAAAGGCTTTGGTTTCATCACCCCGGATGGCGGTGGTCAGGACTTGTTTGCACATTTTTCGGCAATTCAAGGCAACGGTTTTAAAACGTTGAAAGAAAATCAACGCGTTAGCTTTGACATTACCACTGGCCCGAAAGGCCAACAGGCTTCAAACATTCGCGAAGCGGAATAATTTAGCCTTTTCAGCATTTTCTTAGGGAGATGCTTACCAGAAAAAGCCCTGGTCGATCCGGGGCTTTTTTCTTTTCAACACCCATAATGGAGAAGCGGCTTTGGCCAAAGAAGAATTGATAGAAATGAATGGCACCGTTGCCGAAGTGTTGCCGGATTCACGTTTTCGCGTGACGCTGGAGAATGGCCATGAGATTGTGGCTTATACCGGCGGTAAAATGCGCAAGCACCATATTCGCATTTTGGCGGGTGACAAGGTGATGCTGGAAATGTCACCTTACGATTTTTCCAAAGGCCGCATTATGTTCAGGCACCTGGAGCCGAGAACCGGTGCTGCGCCGCAGCAAAGGCGCCGTTATTAAGTAGTTGTTGCCGGGCGTTTATCAAAAAACGTGACGGGCTGCGGTTGCGGTATCTGCAAGATATGTTTGCGCAGCTTACCCATCACATGCATTTCACAAGGTTTGCAGTCGAACTTGAGCGTGTAGCGGTCATTGCCGCTAATCAGCGTCATCGGCTCAGCCGTCACCGTGCCTTGCACACCAATCACGCCTTTGGCCTCTTTGGGGCACAGCCCGTGGCTAAAGCGCAGGCAGTGTTTGGTTATCATCAACGGTACTTCGCCCAGTTCCTCGTTGGCCTCGTAGGCTTTCGCAATCAGGCTAACTCCGTGTTTTTGGTAAAACGCGCGTGCTTTATTGTTGTACACATTGGCGAGATAGCTCAAAGTGTCAGTGGGATAAATGGCGGGCGGTTCAACCGGCTTGCGCTGTGGCGGGCGTTGATAGCCTAGGTGGCGAATCTCGGCGAGTTGTTCCATCGCATCGCGGCGCAGGTTGTTGATGAGCGAAGCGGGGACAAACCATGGCTGCGAGATTTCAAGGTTGATTTTCTGCGCCACAAAATCCGTATTGCCCAACTTGCCCAAGTTTTCCCGCAACGTTATTTCAGCTTTCTCCACATTCTGCGCAGTTTGCTTTTCTGCGCTGCACTCGGCATGAGCGCAAAAGCCATCTTCATCGGTCACGGTCAGCGCAAAGCCATCATGTGTTTCACGTAGCGCCATGTCCACCGCAATCTTACGGGTGGCGGAATCTTTCTCCAGCAGGCGCATAAAAGCATGGTCGCGATTGCGGTAAACCGTCATGTTGCGCGTGATGCCTTCTGGCATTTCGTTGGGAGTGATGCGTTGCGTGTGTTTGTCCAGCCGTTGTGTTGTGTTGGCGCGCAAGCCTACCAGCTCTTTGTGCACATCAAAGAAGCACACGCCATCGCCGTTATGCAGCTCGATGTCGGTTTGGATGTCAATAAAATCTTTGCCCACCTTGCTGACCTTGCCCAGTTCTTCGCCTGCGAACTTGGGCGTGTCGAATGCGCCGATGTCGGCCTGACGGCCATGGGTAAAGTAATCCGTCGCGCTGCGGTTGAAGGTCTTTTCCGGTTGCGGCGCAAAGGTGTAAGTGCATGTGCCGCTTGAGCTTTTCCCATATACCGGCATCTCATCCAAAATCCCGTCCAGCAGGCGGCGGTAATAAGCGGTGGCATTTTTTACATAAGGCAAGTCTTTGTAACGGCCTTCAATCTTGAATGAGCTGACACCGGCCTCTATCAAGGCACGCAGGTTGGCGCTCTGGTCGTTATCCTTGAGCGAGAGGAAATGCTTGTCCTTGCCGATGATGCGGCCTTTTTGATCTTCCAGCGTGTAGGGCAGGCGGCATTCTTGCGAACACTCGCCGCGGTTGGCGCTGCGCCCGGTATGGGCGTGGCTGATGAAGCATTGCCCGCTAAACGCGACGCACAAAGCCCCGTGGATGAAATATTCCAGATTGCAGCTGGTCTGCGCGACGATTTGCTGGATGGTTTGCAAATCCATCTCGCGTGCCAGCACGATCTGGCTGAATCCGACCTGATCCAGAAACTTGGCTTTTTCTACCGTGCGAATATCGGTTTGTGTGCTGGCATGCAGCTGAATCGGCGGCAAGTCCATCTCCAGCAGACCCATGTCCTGAATAATCAGCGCGTCTGCCCCGGCTTCGTACATTTGCCACATCAGCTGCTGCGCGCCATCCAGCTCGTTATCGTGAAAGATGGTGTTGAACGCCACGAACACTTTGGCGCTGAACTTGTGCGCATGCTTTGCCAGACGTGCAATGTCGGCTACCTCGTTGGTCGCTTTGGCGCGCGCGCCGAAGGCCGGGCCGCCGATATAGACGGCATCCGCCCCGTGATTGATGGCCTCGATGCCGAAATCGGCATTCTTGGCGGGGGAAAGCAGTTCCAGATGTTTGCGCGTGTGTTGCATGCAGGGTTGTATGGCTAAAAGCATGATTTTACTAAAGTTCTTGATTGCCTGCGTGAAAACATCGGTTTCATCGTACAATTTCGGCATGGCAAATCAAGAAATGATTCAACGCAGCTTATCTGCAGTGTGGCATCCATGCACGCAAATGAAGCAGCACGAGCAGTATCCGCTGGTGCCGATTCAGCGTGGCCAAGGCGTGTGGCTATACGATTTTGAAGGAAAGCGCTATCTGGATGCAGTAAGCAGCTGGTGGACGAATCTGTTCGGTCACAACCATCCGCGCATCAAGGATGCTATCAAGCAGCAATTGGACACGCTGGAACACGTGATGCTGGCGGGTTTTACGCACCAGCCGGTGATTGAATTATCGGAAAAGCTCAGCAAGCTGACTGGCTTGGGGCATGCGTTTTATGGCAGCGATGGTGCCAGTGCCACCGAGATTGCGCTGAAGATGAGCTTTCATTTTTGGCGTAATTCGGGCAAGCCCGGCAAGAACAAGTTTATCAGCCTTCAGAACAGTTATCACGGCGAGACGCTGGGGGCACTTGGCGTGACCGATGTGGCGATTTTCAAAGATACCTATGCGGTGCTGCTGACCCAATCGGCTCAAGTGCCAAGCCCAGACTGGCGTTTGGCTGATCCGGGTGAAACGCCGGAACAGTTTGCCTTGCGCTGTGCGGATGCATTTGAGCGATATGCCGCCGCGCATGCGGATGAACTGGCGGCGTTCATTATTGAGCCGCTGGTGCAATGTGCGGCTGGCATGGGCATGTATCATCCGGTGTATCTCAAGCGCGCACGGGAGATTTGCACAAAGTATAGCGTACATTTGATTGCGGACGAGATTGCCGTGGGCTTTGGCCGCACCGGGACGATGTTTGCGTGCGAGCAGGCCTTTGGCTCCCCTCGCCCGCAGGCGGGAGAGGGGTTAGGGGAGAGGGCAGATTTCATGTGCCTGTCCAAAGGCATCACCGGCGGCTATTTGCCGCTTTCTGTGGTGCTGACAACCGATACGATTTATCAGGCGTTCTATCATGACGAAGTTACCAAGGGCTTTTTGCACAGCCATAGTTACACGGGCAATCCGCTGGCGTGCAGTGCGGCTTTGGCAACGCTCGCCATATTTAAAAGCGATGATGTTTTGCAAAAGAACCGGCAGAAAGCCGAATTCATCAACACCGAAATGCAAGCGCTCACTGACTTACCAATCCAGCATCTGCGCCAGCAAGGCATGATATGGGCGTTTGATGTGGTGACGGATAATCCGGATTTTCCCAAGGTTTGTTATGCCAACGCGCTGGCGCAAGGCTTGCTGCTGCGCCCGATAGGTAACACGGTGTATTTCATGCCGCCCTATACCATTGCGCAAGATGAAATGGCATATGCCCTACAAGCCAGTATCCATGCGGTCTCCGGGGCAATCAAATGAAGAGAATATTGACCGTAGTTTTGCTGTGTTTGAGCTTTTCTGCACATGCAGATTTGCCCGCCAGCGTGGCCGATGCGCTGAAAAAAGCGGGGATTCCGCAGCAAAACGTAAGTGTTTACGTGCAGGCGGTGGATAGCGACAGGCCGATTCTCAGCCACAACGCGGGCAAGTCCATGAATCCGGCATCGGTGATGAAACTGGTGACGACTCGTGCTGGTTTGGATCTGCTCGGCCCGGCTTATCGCTGGAAGACCGAGGTGTATCGCGACGGTGCAGTGAATAACGGCGCGCTGGATGGTAACCTGATTATCAAGGGTTATGGCGACCCGAGCTTCAAGGCGCAGGAGTTCTGGCGGCTGCTGATGGCGGTGCAGCAGTCTGGCATCAAGGAAATCAAGGGCGATTTGCTGATCGACAAAAGCGTATTTTCCAACACTGTTGGCAATCGCAATACGTTCGACGACGAGACTTGGCGTGCCTATAACGCCATGCCAAGCGCATTTTTGGTGAATGGTCGCAACACCAGTTTCAAATTCACGGCAGATGCATCCGGCGTCAACATCAATCAAGAGTTCGAGCTGCCGGAAGTGCAAATCGTCAACAACATGAAGCTGGCGCAAGGCGCTTGCGGCGAGTGGCGCAGCCGCTTTGGCTATACTGTCAAGCCCGTAGCGGACAAGGCCGTGGTCACGTTCAGTGGCACATTTTCGCCGGATTGTGGCGAGCGTTATCTAGAATTGAGCGTGTTCGATGACGAAAAATATGCGTTTTATACCTTCAGGAAACTTTGGCGCGAACTTGGTGGAAAATTCACCGGAAATTTAAAAGTACAAGAAGTGCCAACGAGTGCGACAAAGGTGCTGGAGCAGGCTTCCGACCCGCTTGGATATGTGATTCGCGACATCAATAAATGGAGCAACAACCTGATGGCGCGTCAGTTGTTGCTGACGATTGCGGCGGAAAAGCACAGCACGCCGGCGACCGAGGCCAAGGGGTTTGCGGCCATCAAAACCTGGCTGTTTACTAAGGGGATGGCGTTTGATGAATTGATGATTGAGAACGGATCTGGGCTGTCGCGTGTCGAGCGCATCAGCGCGGAGCATCTGGGGCAGCTGCTGGTGAGCGCTTTTCGCAGCCCGGTGATGCCGGAGCTGATGGCGTCGCTGCCGATTCTGGCGCAGGATGGTACCGTTAAGAAGCGTCTGAATGAGAGTCAATCCAACGGGCGGGCGCATCTTAAAACCGGCTCACTGGATGGCGTGAGCGCGATTGCAGGATACGAAATCGATGCGAACAACCATCGCCATGTGCTGGTGATGCTGGTGAACCACCCCAAGGCGGCAGCTGCTAAGGCTGCGCAGGATGCACTCATTGAATGGGTGCATCATCAGCCTTAATTGGTGGCGTGTTTTGCGGTATCATACCGCTTTTGCAAAAACGAACGGGCAACGACATGCGTAGCTTATGGGTAGCACTGGTTTGTATGCTGACACTTGGAGCATGCCAGGCCGAAACCACGAATACAACTAATCAGGAAAAATCCGCAATGACCAACATCACTGAATTACAAAAAATTGATACGCAAATCGGTACAGGCCGCGAAGCCGAGCCGGGCTTCAACATCACCGTGCATTACACCGGCTGGCTATATGACGCGAATGCCAAAGACCACAAAGGCAGCAAGTTCGACAGCAGCTTGGACAGAAGAGAGCCATTCAATTTCTTTCTGGGTGGCGGCCAAGTGATTCAAGGCTGGGATGAAGGCTTTGCCGGCATGAAAATCGGCGGCAAACGCACGTTGGTTATCCCGCCGGAAATGGGCTACGGCGCGCGTGGGGCGGGTGGGGTCATACCTCCAAACGCTACCTTAGTGTTTGATGTTGAATTGTTGGATGTTAAATAATGAAAGTATCTGTCAAATGGGTCGATAACGTCTGCTTCATGGGCGAATCCGAAACCGGCCACGCGGTGGTGCTGGATGGCGCGCCGGAAATGGGCGGGCGCAACATCGGCATGCGGCCGATGGAGATGTTGCTCATTGGCATGGGCGGCTGTACCTCATTTGATGTGGTGACGATACTGAAAAAAGCGCGCCAGAAAGTGACCGATTGCGTGGCCGAAATTCAAGCCGAGCGCGCAAATGAAGTACCCAAGGTGTTCACCAAGATTCACGTGCACTTTGTGGTGACAGGCGATGCGCTGAACGAAACGCAAGTTGAGCGCGCCATCAAGCTGTCCGCGGAAAAATATTGCTCGGCCTCTATCATGCTGGGTAAGGCCTGCGAAATCACGCATGATTTCGAGATCATGCAAGTCAGCTTCGAATGAGTCAACTTAAGGCAAGTTAAAAAGGGCGTCTGGATGCGCCCTTTTTTGATGCTTTTTCAGCCGGTTTTTTCATTGTGTAAGCCATCGGCCTAGAAGCTGTATCCTGCTTAGTCTCCAGAGTATCTGTTTTTACAATGAATGCGCGCGCCTGAGGCGCATGATGTTGGACTTATCCGGCGGTGACGATTTTGACCTGAAGCGGCTGTTCGTCTTCCAGCACGTTCAATAAACGATCTACGTTAGGGTGTTTGCCCGGGCAGTTTTCGGCGTCTTCGGTATGCTCGCAATAAAGCGCCAAGCCTTCCACGGCGGCATCCATGCTGATTTCGCCAAACATTTTATAGAGGTGGTTGTAAACCTTAAGCGAACCCTGGCTGCCTGGTTTGTTCTCAATGATGCCTGCGGCTTTACCGTCCGGGTAGAAAAGCTCAATACGCTGAATGTGGTCTGCGCTCTCCAGTGTGAGCAAAATATCGCTGAATTTCTGCATGCTTGAAGACTTACCTCACTATACCGCTGATGGCTTCATCATACCTCTAAAACAGTCGCTGTAAATAGCTTTTGCTTAAAAATAATAGGCGGTTTTGGTCATGACCTTGGATGCCAGCCGCATGGCAACCTTGACTGGGGGTGGCAATTCGGCAGCGCCTAGCGTGTTGGCTTCGTGGGCATGCTTGAGCTCATCGGTATGCATCTGTGTAATGATGGCGCGCGTTTTGGCATCCTGTGGGGCAAGCTTGTCCAGATGGCCTTGCAGATGCTGGCCGACCTGGCGCTCGGTTTCTGCCAGAAAGCCGAGGTTCCATTTGTCGCCTATCTTGCCCGCCAAGGCACCCAAGGCAAAGCTGGCAGTAAACCAGAACGGGTTGAGCAGGCTTTTGCCCCCGCCCAGTTCTTCAATGCGGCTTTCGCACCAGGCCAGATGTTCCACCTCTTCATGTGCCGCTTCTTTCAGGGAGTCGACGATGTGCGGCGTTTTGCAGGTAATGGCTTGGCCACTATACAAGGCCTGGGCGCAGACTTCGCCTACGTGATTGATGCGCATCAGCGCAGCAGCATGGGCTTTCTCCTCGGCGCTTAACTCTGCTTCCGGTATATTTGCGCTTGGCAGCGGACGGACGGTATGTGCTTTGGCAAACACGGTGCGCAGGCCGTTATCGAACGTGGTGATGAGGGTGTCAATGTTCATGCTAATAGTGTATCAAAATCGCACATATAAAAAACCCTGCCGAAGCAGGGTTCATATTATTTTTTCACCTTGTTGTCAGAGGTCTCAGCCTTCATTTCTTTGACTTCAGGGGCTTTTTGCACCGACAAGCCTTTGAGCTGGTTCATTGCCTGCTGGAACTGGAAATCATCTGCGCTGGCCGGTTCAATCGGGCCTTTGGGCTCGGCATATTTCCTTTCCTCAGGTTTGTTTTTGATGATAGCTTTGCCGGCATCTTCTGTTTTCTTGATATCTGCCTTGTCAGCTGGATTAGAGAGATGCTTGCCCAAGTCGGCTTCATGCAGGGTATTGGATGGGTCGGAGCCATCTTCCACGGTAATGTCCGGCACAATGCCCTTGGCCTGGATGGAACGGCCATTAGGGGTGAAATAGCGCGCGGTAGTCAGTTTGATGGCGCTGCCATTGTTCATTGGCAGAATAGTTTGTACCGAGCCTTTACCAAAGCTTTGTGTGCCCATGATGGTGGCGCGCTTGTGATCCTGCAGTGCACCTGCCACGATTTCGGACGCGGAAGCCGAGCCGGCATTGACCAGCACTACGATAGGCAACTTCTTGTACTCGTCGGGCAGGTCACGCAGGTAATCCGCTTTGCCACGGCGCGCATAATCCCGTGGGGCGGCATTCAGCCGCATTTGCGAATCTGCGATACGTCCTTCGGTGTAAACCACAAGGTCATTTGCAGGCAGGAAGGCCGCGGATACGCCAACCGCGGCATCCAGCAGGCCGCCCGGGTTGTTGCGTAAATCCAGCACCAGCCCTTTGAGTGGGGCCTTGTTTTGCTCGCGCAGCGACTTCAGCGTTTTGGCCAAATCTTCTCCGGTGCGCTCCTGAAACTGGGTGATGCGTACATAGCCGTAATCTTTTTCAATGTATTTGTTCTTTACGCTTTGCGATTTGATAATGGCGCGGGTTAATGTGAACGTGAGCGGATTCGGTTCGTTCTTGCGCAACACGGTCAGCGTGATTTTCGTGTCAGGAGTGCCGCGCATTCTTTTGACGGCGTCATTCAAGGTCATACCACGTACCTGTGCGTCATCCAGTTTCATGATCAGGTCGCCGGTTTTGAGGCCGGCCTTGTAAGCCGGGCTATCTTCAATGGGTGTCACCACTTTCACCAAGCCGTCTTCCATGGAAACTTCAATGCCTAAGCCACCAAACTCGCCTTGTGTGCCGGCCTGCATGTCTTTGTACGCATCTGCGTCCAGATAGGCGGAGTGAGGGTCCAGGCCTTGCAGCATGCCAGTCAGCGCTTCGTTGATGAGCTTTTTGTCTTCTACCGGCTCAACATAATCACTTTTCACCTTGCCAAAGACTTCGGCAAACACCCGCAGTTCGTCGATTGGCAGCTGCTGTGCCGACAGTTTCTCTGCCAGCGCGGTAAAGTTGAAGCTGATGAGCACGCCAATGACGATGCCCGAGCCGATGAGACCGATTTTTTCCAGTTTGGACCGCATTAAAATACCTTTAGCTATCAATGAAACGGCACGCATTTTGAGCCTACAATACAAGATAGGTTCATTTTCCGTTATTTCAAGCAAAATGAACAGCTTTGCATGGTTTTTTGGAGAGAAAAATGCCTGGTCATCACCTGGAGATCGAATTTTGTACACAATGCCGCTGGCTGGCGCGTGCAACCTGGCTGGCACAGGAGTTGCTGACAACGTTTGACGGCGATATACAGTCCCTGACTTTAAAGCCCTGCACCGGCGGGATATTTGATGTGCGTCTGGATGGCGCCACGATATTCTCGCGCAAGGCGCAGGGCCGGCATGCGGATGCGGCAGAGTTGAAGCAACTGGTGCGCGACGTGGTAGACCCGCAACGCAGCTTGGGGCATAGTGACAAGAAACGCGATGCATGAATCTTGCAAGTCGGCGCGGTTGGGGATAAAGTGATTTACCAATAACAATCAATCTAACAGATTAAGAAGGAGATGATCATGGGTGACAATGGTACGAATACCCCCGTAGTGAAGGCGCTTAACAAAATTCTGGAGCTGGAGCTGGCCGGTGTAGTGCGCTATACGCATTATTCGTTGATGGTGTTTGGCTATAACCGGATCCCGATAGTTTCCTGGCTACGTGGACAAGCTACGGAATCCCTTGCGCATGCTGATAAGGCTGGTGAGCTGATTACGCATCTGGGTGGCCATCCTTCGCTATCAATCGGACCTCTGTTGGAGACGCATAATCACGACATTGGGGACATCTTGCGTGAATCGTTGGCGCATGAGAATACGGCGCTGGATGCTTACAAGGCCTTATTGAAGCTGGTGGAAGGCAATTCCGTGATGCTGGAAGAGTATGCGCGGGAAATGATCTATCAGGAAGAGCTGCATTTGGGTGAAGTGGACAAAATGCTGCGCAAGCCGGGGGATCTGGCCAAGTTTCATGGTTAAGGCATACAAACTGGCACGCGTTAGTTTTCTATAGCGTTAGTTTCATGCTCCAGGCGCTGTGCGCCGTTGTAGCGTTTGGTCCAGTAGTCGGCTTGCATGTCTTCCACGCGTACCGATCCGCCGGCGCGCGGCGCGTGGATAAATTTATTGTTGCCGATGTAGATGCCCACATGTGAGAAAGCTGATTTCAATGTGTTGAAGAACACCAGGTCGCCGGGCTGCAGTTCGTCTTTCTTGACGGCTTTCCCAATCTGGCTGATGGCGCGGGCGGTAGGCGGCAAGGTGATATTGGCTGCTTCCCTGAATACGTAGCGCACGAAGCCGCTGCAATCGAAGCCGGTTTCAGGCTGAGATCCGCCGTATTGATATTTGATGCCGGTCAGGCTCAGGGCGTTTAGCAGTATTTCGCTGGCTTTGGCGCGCCAGCCACTTTCCGCCCCTATCTCTGTCTGGTTGATTGTCGTATCTTCAGGCGCCAATTCTTCCGCCAGAGAGACGTGCTGCCAGCTTATCACCAGCAAAAACAGGAAAATCTTTTTCATTAAAACTCGAACACCAAAAAACAAAAACCTGCCTGGCGTATGTCAGGCAGGTTGTCCGGTCAGGATTACTGTTTAGCCATGGCGTTTTTGATCAGGCCGATGATGGCTAGCAACACCCCACCACCTACGCCGCCGCCAGCCACCTGGCTGATGATGGTGCCAATATCCATCGCACCACCAGCTGCTGCGGCACCACCCATGCCCAAGGCACCCAGAATCTGGCCACCCAGGCCGCCGCCCAGTACCCCAATGACAGAATTTAATGCCGTGCCCAAGCTGGCATTTTTCATCAGGTTTCCGGCAACATTGCCACCTACTGCACCGCTAATTAACTGAATAATAAGGCTTAAATCCATCGCATTCTCCCTAGCATTGACGAAATAAAACACTTGGTTACCGCTAACTTAAACCGCCAGTCTTGCTTGACAGCAGCGATAGGCTAACAGGCTAGCGTTCTCAGCACAATACTTTGGTTAAAAATAATGGTCATTTGTAGTGAATTGTTGCGCGGTGCAC
>JBGAVM010000007.1:0-101591 GCA_044228125.1 Methylophilus sp. | reverse complement strand
GAAGATGGTCTCCAGCTTAGTTGCTTTATCCATCACATATTCCGGTGTGGTCACCTTGCCGCAGTCATGCAGCCATGCAGCGATCCTAAGCTCATAGAGCTCATCTTCTGTCATGTTGAAATCCTTGAATGCGCCTTCCTGCGCACTCACCGCAGCCTCCGCCAGCATCATCGTCAACCGCGGTACGCGCTGACAATGCCCGCCTGTATATGGAGACTTTTCGTCAATTGCATCTGCAATCAGCTTGATGAAAGATTCAAACAGGTCTTTAAGCCCATCTATCAGATTTTTGTTAGTCAAGACCACTGCTGCCTGCGAAGCAAGCGACTCTACAAGGCGCTGGTGTGATTCGGAGAAAGGCACGATTTTTCCGCTTTGCGGATCAATCGCATTAATGAGCTGCAATACGCCAATAATCTTGTGTTCATGGTTCTTCATCGGTACAGTCAGAAATGACTGGGAACGGTACCCTGTCTTCTCGTCGAATTTACGTGTACCCGAAAAATCAAACCCTTCGGCCAGATACGCATCTTCGATATTGACGGTCTGGTCTTTTGCCACACTATAAGCCGCCACCATATTCAGGTTAGGCTGACCATTCTCAAGGTAAATGGGCAAGGGCGAAAACGGAATCTCTACACCAGTCGTGCCACCCATGGCGATACCCAAACTCTGGGTGCGCATGATCTCAAACTTGAGCTTAGCGTCTTCGGTCACGGTATATAGCGTGCCACCATCGGCATTGGTCAGTTCCTTGGCGCCAAGCAGAATAATCTCTTGCAGGCGTTGGCTGTCGTGCTCTGCAGACAAGGCGATGCCGATGCCGTGCAGACGTTCCAGCTGATTAACTAATTCTGATTCACGCATTGTTATTATCCATTTTTCAGCTCATGAGCAAAACCTAATCAGTACATGATGACAAAACCTATTGATAATAAAACAGCATTTTTGACCCGGCAACCTCGATCACATCCTGGTCATTCAACTGATATGCCTGCAACCCGATTGGGTTTTGGTTGACGAGAGGCTGTTGCTCCCCTTCTACGTGGGTGAGAAAATAGCCTCCAGCCCGGCGTGTCACCACTGCCAGCTGCTCGCCTGATTGACCCAACGTCAATAAAGAGCGATTGAGAGAAACCACCTTCCCGGCATCATCCCCATCCAGAATTTTCAGTCGTCCAAATTTCATTGGCGCGATAGGCTGCGTTGCTTCCGTATCCATCTTGCGTTTTGTTGTGGCAGGTGGTTGCGTGGGTTTGGAAGCCTGTATCAACGCTTCCATTTTACGCAATGGTACTTGAGTTAATGCTGATTCAAGTGAGGGCTGGTTTTCATTGATATAGGTCAGCTGATATTTCCCCAATTCAATGACATCGCGATGCTGCAACACATATTTCTTAATGGGCTTACCATTTACTTTTGTACCATTGGTGCTTTCCAGGTCTTCCAAAAAAGAATCATTCCCAATAGTCACAATCGCTGCATGTTCCCCACTTATAGCCATGTTATCAATACACACATCACAACGGGAGCGCCGTCCGAAGACCATGCGCTCCTTATCCAGCGGGTATTCGGCTAGCAATTTTCCTTCCAGAGACAATTGTACTTTTGCCATAAGTATCCTAAATCATTTATCTGATGTATTAGACTTCACCTTTGCTTTACCAAAAAATATTTGGCTCCAGCCTTCCTTGACAGCATAATCCCGTTTCACTCTTGCCAGCATCACGGAAATATTGTCCGTACCTCCTGCCTCATTGGCCAGATAGACCAGATCGGCTGCCTTTTTCTCAATATCATCACCTTCCAGAATCAGCGTTCTTTGAATCACATCATCATCTAGCATATCTGTCAAACCATCGGAGCACAATAAGTATAAATCACCTATCTCCACATGGTGCTTACTTACATCCAATTCTACTGTCGGATCAACCCCCAGTGCGCGGGTTACCAGGTTTCTGTGTTCCGACATTCTGGCCTGTACCTTGCTGATCAGGCCAAGGTTAATCTGCTCCTGCATCAAAGAATGATCCTCCGTAAGCTGCTCCAGCACGCCCTCACGCAATCGGTAAAGACGGGAGTCGCCCACATGTCCTACAATCAGCTTGTTATCGTAAAAAAGCGCCGTTACCAGCGTCGTTCCCATGCCCGCACATTGCGGTTGATTCTGCGCGATGTGAAAAATCGTGTAATTAGCGCGTACCACCGCACGTGTTAATTGCTCTTCAACCTTATGAATTGTCGGTTTCACAGAGGCTTTTTCCTCATGCATCGCCTCGCCCATCTCCGCCATCAAGGTCAGCACAGCGATTTCGCTGGCAATCTCGCCCGCCTTATACCCTCCCATACCGTCGGCCAGCACTAACAATCCAATACTTGCGTCACTTGCGATAGCATCCTCATTATGGGTTCGGTATCGTCCCACATCCGTCGATGCCGCAAGATCCAATGCCTCACTTATGCTCATTTACCCACCATACCCGATAATACCTGCTCCAGATCTACAATCACCTGTCTGCCTTTTTGATAACGCTGCAGCACATTCTTCTCCAGCATCTTGTTGATGATCTGCGCCAGACGCTCATCCAACTCCGACCGAAGCGTGCGGATATCCTCATGCGGCTCGTTGGCAATCTTGTACATCAATGCCGCCATCGAGTCTGCCTTGAAAGGCAAAGCACCCGTCAATAAGGAATAAAATGTCACACCCAGTGAAAATATGTCTGAACGGCCATCCAGCTTCTTGCCTGACAACTGCTCAGGCGACATATAGCTCGGCGTACCCAGCACCACGCCCGTCTTGGTCTTGGAACTATCGGTGATTCTGGCAATCCCGAAATCTGTCACTTTCACCGTATCTGTCTGCGCATCGTACATAATGTTGGACGGCTTGATGTCCCGGTGCACGACCTGCTGACCGTGGGCATAATCCAATGCTTCGGCGACACGAATCATGATGCGTATCAGTTTGTCCAACGGCAACAGATGATCGGCTTGCGTATAATGGGTCAGATCCTCACCCTGCAACAGCTCCATGGCAATATAAGCTAGGTCATGCTCCTCACCCGCGTCGTAAATCGTCACGATATTGGGATGATTCAGGCGTCCTGCAGTCTCCGCCTCGCGGAAAAAACGCGCCTTGACATCCTGCAGCTCTGCTTCGTCAAACTCTTCGGACAATGCAAGCGTCTTGATGGCCACCACGCGACCAATTTTTGGATCACGCCCCAGATACACTACGCCCATCGCCCCTTTGGCTAGTTCCTTTTCCACCATGTAGCGTCCCAGCATGGGCTTTTCTATACCGCCATTATCCAAAAGCAAAGTGCTTTCGTTCGTGCGGCCACTGCTCGCGCCCAATACCACGGTCTCTGCCATTTGCCGGGCACGGTTGATGCGCTGCGCGATATCCTTGTAATCCGGTCGAGATTGCCGGATATGGCTAAACACCGCTTCTGCCTTGCTAAACTGGCGCTTGCGCTCAAAATCCAGCCCCAAGTGATACATCCCGTCGGCCACCGCATCATCCATCGGGCACTTCCTGAAGCGGTCGAATGCCATATCCAACTGCCCCTGGCTCTGGAACATCAGCGCCAGATCGCGGTTACTCTCGGCGGAAACCACCTCTGCGCGCGCTTTGCCACGCTCGGTCATGAAATATCGCTTGGTTGTCAGCAGAATATGGCCTATTAACAATAAGCTTTCTGGCATGGCCAGTTGCAGCCACCAGCCTTTTTGTGTCATCGACAACAAATGCCCCAATAGCAGCAAAAGCAGCAATATACCGGTAAACAAAGCAGCCTTACCTGCATTCAACCCTGGTAACAACCAGGCCAGATACGCGGCAACCAGCAGCCAGGCCAGCAACTCCATCCAACCGGCCCAGGCAGGCACTACGATGAAATCACGATTCAATAAGCTGGACACAGAATGCGCCAATGTCTCGATTGGGCTCATATTAGCCGCTACCGGTGTCTGCTGCGTGTCGCCTATCCCTTCCGCCGTAGCACCGATCAGCACAATCTTGCCCTGGTATTTCTGCGGATTGATCTTGCCGGAAAGCACGTCATAGAACGCATCTACGCTGAATGGCGGATGCGCATCGCTACCCTGGTAAAAATAGGTGTTCATACGCATCGCACTATCCGTGGCGATCCGCAGTTTCCCCAGCTGAATCGCATCAGGATACAGCTGCATTTGCTGCGAATCCATGTTGAGATAACGTGCTGCGATTTGCAGCGCCAAGGAGGGATAAAGCGCTTGCTGATACTGCACCAGCAACGGTTCTGTACGGATGGCGCCATCCATATCCGGCGTGGCATTCAAATGCCCGATAGCGCTAGCTGCCTCACCCACCAATGAGACCGGAGGCATAGCCGAAATACCGACAGGAGGCCGGATATCGCTTGCTGACAGTTCCTGCGAAAGCACATGTGCGTGGCGGGTCACATAAGTCGGAAGCGGGTCATTGGCGCTTTCCGCAGCATCCCCCAGCACAAACGGCATTGCAATAATGACATTGCCCAAAGTGCGCATGCTGTCGGCAAGCGCAGCATCGGGATTCAACTGCCTCTGTGCTTTGGTAATCAGGGTCTTAAGCGATGTAGTATCCCCCGACAGACGACCGGCACTCACCATTTCTGCAATCTGATTGATATACGGCAAGCCGGGATCAGCTTGTGGCTCCAGAAACAGCACCGTGCTGCCGATCACTTTCGGCTTGGCCTTGCCAAGCACGTCCAGCATTCGGGCATGGACTTCGCGTGACCACGGCCAGCGGCCAATATTGGCGATGCTTTCATCATCCACCGCAATGATAGTAATCTCCGGATGAGGCGCCCGATGCGACATGCGCATACCCCAATCATAGGCTTTGCGCTCCAGCCCCTGGAAGAAAACGCTGCCACTTGCCAGCAAAAACAACAAGGCTAGCAGCAAGGCCTGTAATTTGTCAGATTTCCAGCTTATTTTTCTCAAAATACGCCTTTTTAACCCGCCAGCTGGCCAGGTAAGCAAACCTAGCGCCGGAACTCCTGTGGCCTGAGGCTTGCCGCCACTTTATCCAGTACCCCATTGATATACTTGTGCCCATCCGTACCGCCGTAAAGCTTCGCCAGCTCCACTCCTTCGTTGATTGCAACCCGGTAAGGGATACTCAAATCAAACTTCAGTTCATAGGAGGCAATACGCAAGATAGCATGCTCTACCGGGCTCAGCTCGGTCAGCGGACGATCGGCAAAGGCCATGATTTCCTGATCGAGCTCGGGAATCTTTTCAGTCACCCCGGTGAGCAAATGCTTAAAGTATTCCTCGTCCGCCTTAGTGAAATCGGGATCGTCCTGTGCATCCTGCATCACCTGCCTGAGCTCGGATGCATTGATCATGCCTCGGTAAACCGCCTTCAGCACCAGCTCGCGCGATTTGCGTCGGCTTTGACCGGGTTTGGCTTTTTTCTGCATGCCGGAGGTATCGTTCACGCTCATCGCAATGCCTCAGCCAGGTTCGCCATCTCGATTGCCACCTGTGCGGCCTCGGCGCCTTTTACATGCATCCTGGCCAAAGCCTGGTCATCATCGTTGGTAGTGAGAATGGCGTTTGCAACCGGCATGCCGGTTTTCAGCTGCACCTCGGAAACGCCGCGCGCAGACTCGTTTGCAACCACTTCAAAATGGTAGGTCTCGCCGCGAATAATCGCCCCCAGCGCAATCAGGGCATCATACTGTTTGGACAATGCCATATGCTGCAGCACCAGCGGCGTTTCTAACGCACCCGGCACTGTCGCCACACAGATGTCTTCCTCATTCACACCCAGCTTCAGCAACTCCGCATGGCAAGCGGACAACAGGCCGTCGCCAATGTTGCTGTTGAAGCGTGACAACACGATACCGACCTTTTTATTTGTGCCGTTTAAATTGATGGCTATTTTTTTCAACATGCTTCCTTCAGCTTAAAAGGCGACATTTTAACCTATCGCCCGTCAATTCCGGCAGATTAGCTAAATAACGCCCAGGCTTTCTGCAAGGTACTCCAGATGCCATAGCCAATTGGGATCAATACCGCCGCCCAAGCCAACTTTACCAGCACCGGATGGCTCTCAGTTTCAGTTGCAACAACCTTAGTGCCAGCCTGCATGGATTTCTCATGCGCGATTCTTTTTTCTTCAGCAAGCTCCGCCTCCGTCATAAAGTGCTGCGGCGCCACTGGCTTGACCAACAGGTTGGCGATGAAACCCACTACCAGCAAGCCTGCCAGCGTCATGAATATCGGCGCGTAAATCTGGTCGAACGGTACACCGGCTTCCTGGCGCGTGTCATGCAGATAATTCACCACCACCGGTCCCAGAATGCCTGCGGTTGACCACGCGGTCAGCAAGCGGCCATGGATCGCGCCAACGAACTGTGTGCCGAACATATCGGCCAGATAGGCGGGAATCGTTGCAAAACCACCGCCGTACATGCTGGCGATGATGCAGAACGAAGCCACAAACAGCGCCAAGGCTTTGTAACCGGCCAGATAGGCCGCGGCGCAATACAGCAACGCGCCGAGCGTGAAGAAAATGAAATAGGTTTGCTTGCGACCCAGTTTATCGGATGAGCTTGCCCAGCCAATACGGCCAAAAATATTGAATAGGGAAATCAGGCCGACGAAGCCTGCGCCTACCGCTGCCGCGGCTGTGGTTAGTGCTTCATCTTTCTTGATGTCGGCAAAACCCAGCTCCGGTTGCCCAATCAACGCGCCGCCAAAGGTCTCTTGCAGCATAGGTGCCGCTGCACCGATGATGCCGATACCGGCTGATACGTTCATACACAGCACAATCCACAACAACCAGAATTGCGGTGTCTTGTGCGCCTGCTTCAAATGCACATGGTTGGCTGCAATCATGCTGTTCTGCTTTTGCGCAGGCGGCGTCCAGCCTGCCGGTTGCCAACCGGTGGGCGGTACGCGATACCCCAGCGAACCCGCCAACATGAATACGACATAAATAAGCGCCAGCACCACGAAAGTCTGCCAAACGCCCACGCTGGTCGGGGTGGCAAAATGTTTCATCAGCAAGGTGGCAAGTGGTGAACCAATCATCGCACCGCCGCCAAACCCCATGATGGCCATGCCGGTGGCCATGCCGCGCCTGTCGGGGAACCACTTGATGAGCGTGGATACCGGCGAAATGTAGCCCAGCCCCAGGCCGATGCCTCCAATCACCCCACTACCCAGCCACATCAACCATAACTGGTGCGTGTAAACACCATATGCAGAAATCAACAAACCGCCGCACCAGCAGATGGTCGATACCACACCAGCTTTACGCGGCCCGGCGCGCTCCAGCCAGCCGCCCCAAATGGCCGCGGAACAACCTAGCAGCACAAAAAACAGCGTGTACATCCAACCCAGGTCGAATTGTGTCCAGTTGCAATCCGTGGCAAACAGCGCTTTTGCCGTGCCGGAAAGCTTGTCGCCAAAAGTTGTCGCCCCGGCCGCGCAAGCCGCCAGCGGCTTACCGTCAGCATCCATCAGGGCATTGCCCAGCGGTTTCCAGAATACGCTGAAGCCATAGGCCATGCCGATGGAAAGATGCACAGCCAAGGCTGCGGGCGGCACCAGCCAGCGATTGTAATTGGCATTCGCGGTGATGCGTTCTTTTGACAAAAAATCCGACATGCAAGCTCCCTGAATTTTATTAATGATAATTAGCATCATGGTGTTATAAAATGCGCAAAATGGCAATTGCCAAAACCGCAAATTACACAAAAAATTATTATTACGATTTAATCCGCATGCCTACCCGCAAACCACACGTGCTTGCCTTGCCCATACTGGCCGCCACCTGCCTGCTGGCCGCCTGCACCAGCCCGATGAACAAGCACCCCGTGCCGGAACGTGAAGACAGAAGCTATGCCAATCAATTGGCAAAAAATGATCTAGACCGCATAGCGGATGTGGAAATTGCAGAGAATACGCAGAGCCTACGCACGCTGATGCTCAAGCTGTACAAACGCAACCCGCGCGAGCTGGCCAAAAGCACTTCGGACAACGCCGAGAAAATGGTGAACTGGGTGTTCGATGGCGAAACACAACATCATTTCCAGTTTCCCGAAATCCAGAACAAACAAGGCACCGATGCCATCTATCTGGCCTTTGACACCAATTACACCGGCGACCGCGTGCTGCCGTTCATCGTTGGCCTGCACACCATGCTGCTAAAGGCGCATGGCGGAAAAACCGACTTTTACCTCACCGACAGCATCGACCCGCAAAGCCTGTACAACGTAGCACGCAATGTGGAAATTGCCGCATGGAAACTCGCGACGAATCGGGATGCCGCAGGCAACCTGTACCTACTCAGCAATGAAATCAACACCAATGAACGCAACCTATCCTTTGAGCGTGAATTTGGCAAAATCATTGGCCGCACTGATCTATACGCCATCACCCTGGCCGAAAAATCCCAACGCCTCATCTCGCGCGTGGTGCAAAGCATCGCGACCATGGCGTTCCTTCCTTTTTAGGTTTTTTCTAGGGTTTTAACAAAACAAACCATTCTTCATTATCAAAACCATCAGCCTGGAAGGCGCATCCAGCCTGCCTTCCAGAGCATCTATTTTGATAATGAATACGCGCACGTGAAGGAGTTATCCGTCATTCCCGCCCGCGCGGGAATGACAGCGGGGGTTTTAACTTGCTGCGGTGAAATGTCGCATGATTTTCAATCCCCCTCTGCAACGCCTGAGGCTTGAGCATACGCTGGGTGAAACGGCAAGGACTGTCTGAGCCCGATTGATTTTTTGAGGACAAGTTCCGCAGCCGTACCAGCGTTGCGCTAAGACCGAAGGAAATACGCGGCAGCTGGGTGTCGTTTGCTTTGGTTACTTTCCTTTGGACAAGCAAAGGAAAGTGACTCGCCAGTCGGGCGAAAGCGACATGTCTACCCAATAGTGATAGACTGCCCTGATGAGCCAGTACACAAAATCCCTCAAAGAGAAACTACGTGACCCTAGTAAATGGCCGCAATTTACTGAGGATAATTATTTGGAAAAACTCCAACACATTGCTATTGAGGCCACTAATCGTGGAACCATTGATGGTCAACTAGCAGCCATTTTAATCATTCACCAACTCACGGAGGAATTAATCAAACTACTTAGTGAAGATGCATACTTTTATATGCAACTCAAACTACACCCGTCAGAATTTAGGAAACAAAAAACTAAAGAAACTAAAATGTTCGGCGCTCTTCTTATAGAAATAGAAAACAGCATCTCATTTCAAAACAAGGAAACAATCCTTGAAAAAGCCAGACAACTAAACAAAATAAGAATAGACATTGTCCATAAACTTACTAAACCTCACGCACTCAAAAACCTAAAAGAGCACACTCAAAAAGCTTGGGAGTTATACAACTCCCTTTCTATGTCGGTTCTCCATGCACATATGGTTTTTCATTCAGACTTCAGAGATATTTTTCAAAATCCAGAATGGGAGTAAACATTACCCCAATTCCACCTGCACTAAATTATCACTAAACGTCGTCGAATGCCCCATATCCCCAAACTCGGCTGAACTGATGCAATTCACCGTGCCGTTATTCAACTGGCGCCAATAACCGAGCGTGGCGACGACCACGCCTGGGTTGACGTCCTTGGTCACGCGCGCATCTCCTTCAAACGCGCCGCGGTCGTTAAACACTTTGACTTTTGCCCCCTCTGCAATGCCGCGCGTAGCGGCATCTAGCGGGTTAATCAGCACAAATTGCTCACCTTGGCCTTTTATTTTCTCAGTCATATTGGCATAGCATGAGTTTAAAAAGCCATGGCTTTTGGGCGAGATAATATTAAGCGGATATTTTTTCGCCAAATCGGGGTTGCTATCTGCACTTTCTCTATTAGGCACATAATCCGGCAGCGCATCCAAATCTTCGCCCGGTTGAAAGCCATCGTACATTTGACGGAACGGGCCGGCCACAAAGTTTTTCGCGCCTTCCACGTAAAACATGCATTTGCCAGTTGGTGTAGGAAAGTTACCATTTTTATGCGGCGCACGGTCATCTTTGGTACCGACTTTCAGCTTGGCAAAGCCATACTCGCGCATATAAGCTAAATCGTAGCCATCGCAAGCGGGCGCATCCCAGTTGACGTAGTTTTCTAGGCACTCTGAATCGCTCCATTTGAAGTTATCTTCTTCAAAACCCAAACGTTTCGCCAGACAGCGGAAAATTTCCTGGTTCGAGAGGCACTCACCGGGCGCGTCCGCGCACTTGGCGTTGTAGGTCAAATACAGGTGGCCCCAAGATAAAATCATATCTTCCATCTCTGCGCCCATGGTGGCTGGCAGCACGATGTCCGCATAAGCGGCAGTATCGGAAATAAAGTGATCGGCTACGATAGTAAATAAGTCTTCCCGCTCCAGTCCTTTAATAATCTTGTCAGTTTCAGGCGATTGCGTAACGGGATTAGTGTTCCATACCATCAGCGATTTAATCGGCGTTTTGAGTTTGATTTCGCCCAACAAAACACGGCCAAGTTGCAGGATATTGGCCACTTGCGTGCCTTCGGGTATCAAGTCCGGGCGGCAAATCACATCAAATTTATACGGGTGCTCCCACACCGGGAACTGCAAAATACCCCCACCGACATGACGCCAAGCGCCAGTTAGCGCGGGAAGGCATGTAACGGCACGTATGGCTTGGCTACCGCCATAATTACGCTCTAGCGCAACACCAATGCGAATGGCTGATGGAGTGGAAGTGGCGTATTCACGCGCAAATTTACGAATATCTTCTGCAGGAATACCAGTGATTTTCTCCGCCCATTCCGGCGTGCGGGTTTTGGCACGTTCGGCGAGCTCCTTAAAGCCAACGGTGTAATTGTCGATGTAATCTTGGTCTTGCAAACCCTCAGAAATAATCACATTCATCATCGCCATGGCTAGCGCGCCATCGGTACCGGGCTTAGGCGCAATGTGCCAATCGGCCTCTTTTGCGGTTTTGCTGGCGTAGCTATCTACCACCACCACTTTTGCGCCCTTTTTCTGCGCATCGTGAATAATATGCCAGTGGTGCAAATTGGTGCTAACCGAATTAGACGCCCACACGACAATGTATTTGGAATGAATAAAACTTTCAGGATCTACACCGGCTGTTGGCCCCACAGTGAGCAACCATGCGGTACACGAGCCTTCACCACAAAATGTACGCTCAGTTACTGTTGCGCCTAAACGCGCAAAAAACGCGTCGCCACCGTTCAAGCCATGCACCAAGCCTTGATTGCCCAAGTAGCTGGCCGGCATAATCGCTTGCGAACCGTCAGATTTAATAATCGCTTGCCATTTGCTGACAATGGTATCCAGTGCCTCGTCCCAGGTAATGCGCTCAAACTGTTTAGCGCCCTTGGGACCAACACGCTTCATTGGGTAAAGCAAACGGTCTGGATGATAGTGACGTTTTTCGTAATCTTTTAGCTTAACGCACAAGCCGCCGCGTGTCATGGGGTGGTCAGGATTCCCCTCCACTTTCAGCAACTTACCCTCTTTCACATGAAACACCATACTGCAAGTATCGGGGCAATCATGCGGGCAACCGCCGTGATGCTTGGTCACACCTAAATCTACTGGCTGATTCATTACGAACGTCTCCTAATCCAGATGGTTTAATGGCGGCTTTCAACAACTTTGCCTTGTTTTAATACGCAAACTATATACCCCATTGAATAGCATCGCAATATTTCTGGCAGTGCGTATAAAATAGCCACATGAAACAAACACACCCATTACTCAATCAGTTGTCGCCAGCAGAATTCCTGGCCGAATACTGGCAGAAAAAACCGCTGCTGATCCGACAGGCCATTCCCGGTTTCTCTGGCTTGCTAGACCCCAACGAGCTGGCCGGCCTGGCTTGCGAGGATGATGTGCAAGCCCGGCTTGTCAACCTGAAAAAAGGCCAATGGCAGGTGCGCAGCGGCCCTTTTGACGATGCGGATTTTGCCAAGCTGCCCAAGCACGACTGGACTTTGCTGGTGCAGGGCGTGAATCATTACCTGCCCGAAGCGGCCGAGCTGTTGGCGCAGTTCAGTTTTATCCCGCATGCGCGGCTGGACGACCTGATGGTGAGCTACGCGCCCAAGGGCGGCGGCGTGGGGCCGCATTTCGATTCTTATGACGTATTTCTGCTGCAAGGCCTTGGCCGGCGTAACTGGAAGATCAGCGCGCAACGCGATTACACCCTCATCGAAGGCGCGCCGCTGAAGATTCTGCAAGATTTCAAAACCGAGCAGGAATGGGTGCTGGAACCCGGCGACATGCTTTACCTGCCACCGCAGGTGGCACACTGGGGCATTGCCGACAGCGACGATTGCATGACTTATTCCATCGGCTTCCGCGCACCATCCGCACAGGAACTGGGGCAAGAATTTATGGCCTATATGCAGGAGCATCTTTGCCTGTCCGGCATGTATGCCGACCCGGAGTTGACGCTGCAGGCGCACCCAGCGGAAATCAGCGCGCAGATGATAAACAAGGTTTCCCAGATGCTGCGTCAGATTCAATGGGATGACAATCACGTTGCTGACTTTCTGGGACGCTATTTGAGCGAACCCAAGCCACACGTGCTGTTTGAGCCGAACAGGAAAATGAGCGAGGCCAAGTTTGCCGAATCGTTGCGTACACAAACCCTGACACTGGATTTGAAGAGCCAGATGCTGTTTTGGCAGGATTGTTTTTACCTGAACGGCGAGCTTTTTGGAGAAAAAACCACCGCCGTGCAAGCCAATATCCATGCGGCTCTCCGGGCAATGGCCGATAGCCGAAAATTGCACGCAGGCCATTTGAACGATGCCGAAATTGCGCTTTTGGCGCAATGGTTTTATCCTGCGTATCTGGCTGGTTATGTGGAGTTTGCCTGATGCAGGAAAGTGAGCTGAAACCCGACACGGTGATTCTGGGCGAGCGCAACTATGAGGCGGCGCTGGACATAGTGTTTGCGCTGGCCGAGCGCGAGTTGCTGATTTTCGACCAACATCTGAGAACCGGTGCCTACCAAACCCCGACACGCTATGCGCTGATGGAAGGCTTTTTGCGGAAGAACCCGCAAAATCGCCTGCAGATGGTGTTGCACGACGCGGACTTTTTTACCCAGCACTGCCCCAGGCTGTTTGGTTTGCTCAAAACGTACGGCCATGCCATCCAGGTGCTGCTGACTAATGACCATGCCAAGGTCGCCAAGGACTGTTTCGTTATCGCTGATGGGTTACATACCGTGCGCCGCGTGCATATTGACCATGCGCGCTTCAAATACACGCTGAACGATCCGGAGACTGCCGCCACGCTGCGCCAGCGTTTTGACGAGATCCTGTCGGAGACCAGCGTGCCAGTCACGGCATCCTCCTTGGGGCTTTGACCATGAGGAAATGGCTGACTAGCCTATGTTTGCTGACATTCAGTCTATGCGTCTGGGCAGAAACCGAATTCAAGATCATCACCCTGCAACATCGCTTTGCCAGCGACCTGATTCAAGTGGTCGAGCCCCTAATCGGTCCGGAAGGCACCATCAACGGCATCGACAATCAGCTCATCATCCGCGCCGCGCCTGAACGCATGCGGGAAATCGAAGTTCTGGTCGCCAAGCTGGATGTGGCCAGAGTGAATCGCAAAATCACCATCAAAACCGGCAGCCGCCTGCAAAGCGAACAAACGCGGGTAGATGCGCGTGGCGCAGTCAAAGTCGGCAAAGTCACTGTCGCCAACGACAGGCGCACACGCCCTGACAGCGGGCGCGTAGAAGTAGATCAGCACAGCCGCGATACGCAACAGAATAGCCAGCAGTTTATCAACGTACTGGATGGTGAGCGTGCGTTCATCCGCGTCGGGCAAATCGTGCCTTTCACCCAGGAGTGGGTCACGCTGACGCGGCGCTATGTGCATATCGAGCGTTTTACCGATTGGCGCGAAGTCAGCACTGGCTTTGCCGTGCGCCCGCGCACGGTCGGTGGCGCACAAAGCAACCAGATCGAGCTGGAGATTACACCCCGTATCGCTAGTCTGGATGGTCGCGGACTTATTGACTTCGAAGAATTGACCACTGTGGTACGTACCACTTTAGGCACATGGGTAGACCTAGGTGGCACCATGCAGAAAAATGATGAAGTCAGCCGTAAAATCCTGGGATTTTCCGAAACCAGCAGCAACAGAACAAGCACTTTGCAAGTACGCACCGATTAGAAAGATTTTAAGTTTGGCGCGTAAGATGTTGCAAAATAACGATTTTCAATGTAAATAAACAGCATTTATTAAAAAAAGTGCTGTAGTTTTACAAAAATGCTGGTAAAATTCGCGCCATTCGGTGGAGAAATTCTGCCGTAGGTTTTTTTTAGTTCATCATCGTTAAGGAAAATAAAATGACACGTTCCGCTCTGTTGGCCGCATTGTTGGCTCTGGCTTTGACTGCTTGTGGCGAAAAACCAGCTGAAGAAGCTCCTGCTGCTGAAGCTGCTCCTGCTGCTGAAGCTGCTCCTGCTGCTGAAGCTGCACCAGCTGCTGAAGCTGCTCCTGCTGCTGAAGCTGCACCAGCTGCTGAAGCTGCTCCTGCTGCTGAGGCTGCTCCTGCTGCTGAAGCTGCACCAGCTGCTCCTGCTGAAGCCGCTCACTAATAGCGCCAAGCATATAAAAAGCCGAGCAATGCTCGGCTTTTTTGTTTTCTGCTGCAATGCATCTCACATTTCCAGACTGCGCCAATCAAATCCTGTTGCCTGATCCGCGATCCCAATCCAGCCCGGCGTACAATTCAAGACGGATGACAATGCGGCACGCGCTAGCTCCGGCGTGTTGTTCTTGGCACTCAAGTGCGCTGCAAAAATATGCTTAAGTTTGCGATTATCCAGCTTGGCCAGCAGTTCTGCTGCACTTTGGTTATCCAGGTGTCCCAGCCGCCCGCCGACACGTTTCTTCAAAGCTGCCGTATAAGGCCCGTTACGCAGCATCTCCAGATCATGGTTGCATTCCAGCACCATTGCATCACAGCTGCTTAACATCTGTTCAACATAAGGCGTGGATGCACCCGCATCGGTCAAGACACCTAGCTTGTATGCCCCATTACCGAACACAAATTGCGTGGGCTCCCGTGCATCGTGTGGCACAGGATAAGGCGTGATTTCAAGCGAGTGGATATGGAAACTTTGGTGGCTGTCGATGATTCGCAAGTCCAGTGCGGCATTTTCGGGCAGATAGCGTTCTGTCATGACGCGGGTGCCATGGCTCAGCCAGACAGGAATCTGGTAACTTGCCGCAAATTTGAAAGCGCCTTTGGCGTGATCGTCATGCTCATGCGTGACAAGAATGCCGGTAATCTGCTCTGGCACCAAGCCGCGCCATGCCAATCGGGCAAGCAAATCACGCTGGCTCAGCCCGCAATCCAGCAGCAGCCTGGTTTCGCCCTCCTCGACTACCATGCAGTTACCCGCACTACCGCTGGCCAGCGAGGTAAAACGCATGATTATTTCAGCTGTTCGTAAAGCAAGGAGATAATCCTGTTGGCTGTCGTTGTGTTATTGCGCTGATTATCCTTGTCTACCACGTTTACCTGCGTGCCGCTCTCAATATCGGTCACTCTGATGCGGTACTGTTTGGATGGGTCTGTCTTTTCATCCTTACCCTTCCAGAACTGCAACTTGTCTACGATAGTAGTCTCGTCTTTTGGTTTGGATTTGTTCTCGACCTCGTCGTCATCTTTCCAAAACGCCAAGGTATCCAGCAAGCCTTTTTTCTTTTTCGGGCCGTCGTCAATGTCCACATCCGCATAGCGCACATAGAACAAACCTTTGGAGCGATCTTTGTCCTCGATGACGAAGCCGATTCTATCCAGCGCCAAGCCGACACGACGCCAGCCACGATCGAACGGATCGCGCAGTTTCAATGTCACGCTACTATCGGATTCTTTAACGACTTCCGCACGTTTCTCCGCATTGGGATTCGCCACGATTTCCTGTGCGCGTTTCTGTGATACGCCCAGCTTTACCATCAAACGACGCAACAGCTCGGCATCCAGCTCGCTATCCAGCTCATCCACTTTCTCACCGTTAGCTTTATCGGCATCGGCGCGATAACCGGTTTCCACCACACCATACGGTGTTCTGACACGCTCTTTGCCATCATCTGGTGCACCGGCCACCGTACGATGCGTCATATAAATCTCTGTAGTGCCTGCTTGCTCGCCGCGTTCCAGGCGTGTGCGGAATTTACGCCTGTCGGCCAAACCCGCCAGTTTATCCAGCCACTTGTCGAACTTGTCCAGATAACCGCCTTTATCTTCCTTAGCTTTGATGGCATCCGCCTGTATCCATTCAGTCTCCATGATGCCGGTTTCCGGGCTTTCCAGCCGTACGGCAAACCCTTGGTCTAGCCAGAATTCGCGTATCGCCGGCCATATTTTCTCGGCAGGCGCACTCACCACCAGCCAGCGCTGCGCACCGGCTTTTTCCATCCGCACCCCTTCCGGACTCAACAATATCTTCTCTCCCCCGGCCTCTTCTGCTTCCTGCCCCTGGCTATAGGTCGAATAGCTGGTACTCCCGGGCACACTATACGCATCGCTGGTCTGCACAGAGGTCAAATCCGGCGGCACTTCCAGCGGCTTGGCACGGCCTGCCCCTTTATAATCGGAAGAGTTATCAATGAACGGGATAGAGTCACAAGCGCCCAATAGCAGCATTACCAAGCTTGCAACGGTTATCTTTATGATGTTCGTGTGTTTCATCTTTCACCTAATTTTACAAATCATGCCACGCCGGCAGCCTTCATGGCAGCACGCAAAGGCTCATGAAATTGTGCAGACAACGTAACCAGAGGCAGGCGTATGCCGGGTTGTATCATGCCCATTTGCTGCATCACCCATTTCACCGGAATCGGATTAGCCTCTACAAACAATTTTTGATGCAAACCGAACAGTTTGGCGTTGATTGCGCGCGCAAGTTCAAAATTTTCGCTGAACGCAGCCTCGCACATCTCGTGCATCAGCCGCGGCGCCACGTTGGCGGTCACGCTAATGACGCCTCTTGCACCCATCATCATCAATGGCAAACCGGTCGCGTCATCGCCGCTATATACGGCAAAATCCTTGGGCGCGCGGTTTATCAGGTCGGTACCGCGCTCCAGGCCGCCGGTCGCATCTTTGATGCCAACGATATTTTTAATCTGCGCCAGGCGCAATACTGTGTCATTGCTGATGTCGCAGCCGGTGCGCCCCGGTACGTTGTACAAGATTTGCGGAATATCCACCGCTTTTGCCACTGCGGCAAAGTGCTGATACAGGCCTTCCTGACTGGGCTTATTGTAATAAGGCGCCACCAGCAAGCAGGCATCCGCACCCAAGCGCTTGGCTTGCTGCGTCAGCTCAATCGCCTCTTGTGTGGAATTGGCACCCGTCCCGGCAATTACCGGTACGCGTTTGTTGGTGTGCTCCACGGTGACTTGAATCAGCGCGCAATGCTCATCCACGTTCACGGTGGGCGATTCGCCGGTAGTACCCACAATCACGATACCATCCGTGCCCTCGGCGATATGCCAATCGATCAATTTGCGCAGCGCAGGCAAATCCAAGCTGCCATCCGGCTGCATAGGGGTAACGATGGCGACCAAACTACCTTGGAACATAACATTTAAACCGAACAAAAATAATCGCGTATTTTAACCGAAACTTAAGCGGTATTGGGAAAACACCCAACAAGTTAAGCAGATATAACCAAAATCAATAGCGCTATCGTTAAAAATTCTTTGATGGCCTGAAAAATACCGCCTAAAATTCGGCCTCTTTCACCAACGCATCAGGCGTTAATTCCGTTGATTGCCAAGTATTAAGGCTCTCACAAACGAGGTATAATTTTAATTTTGCAATCCGGTCACTTTAATGACGCACGAGTACATCCTCATTTTGATTAGCACGGTGTTGGTAAACAACATCGTACTGGTAAAGATACTAGGCCTATGCCCGTTCATGGGGGTCTCCAAAAAGCTGGAAGCCTCTGTCGGCATGGCCGCTGCCACTGCCTTCGTGCTCACGATAGGTAGCATGACCAGCTGGGCCATCAATCATTACCTGCTGGAACCCAACAACCTGATTTACTTACGTACACTGTCATTCATCGTGGTCATCGCAGCAGTCGTCCAATTCACCGAAATGGTCATGGAAAAGAGCTTTCCACTGCTATACCAAATGCTGGGCATCTACTTGCCGCTCATCACCACCAATTGCGCGGTATTGGGCATTCCGTTACTCAATGCGCAATCCAGCCACGGCCCGCTCGAATCCGGCCTATACGGCTTTGGCGGGGCTTTAGGCTTTTCATTGGTGTTGATTCTGTTCGCCTCTATGCGCGAGCGTCTGGAAGCCGCCGACGTGCCCGCGCCATTCAAAGGCTCCGCCATTGCCATGGTCACCGCCGCGCTAATGAGTTTGGCATTTATGGGCTTTGCCGGCTTGGATAAGTATTAAATCGGACAAATATTAAAACGGATAAATACTAGCAAGATGTCCATCGCTTTACTCATCATGATTGGCTTGGCCTTAGTTCTTGGCGCCCTGCTCGGTTATGCCGCGCTCAAGTTCAAGGTGGAAGGCGACCCGTTGATTGCGCGTATCGACGCCATTCTGCCGCAAACCCAATGCGGGCAATGCGGCTACCCCGGCTGCAAGCCTTATGCTACGGCCATTGCCAAAGGCGAAGCTGATATCAACCAATGCCCGCCCGGTGGTGATGCAGGCGTGCATGCCTTGGCCGATTTGCTGGGCGTGGAGTACAAACCGCTGAATGCCGAACACGGCGCGCCCAAGCCCAAGTCGGTCGCCTTTATTGACGAGCAAACCTGCATAGGCTGCACCTTGTGTATTCAGGCATGCCCGGTGGACGCCATTCTGGGCGCGGCCAAGCACATGCACACGATCATCGCCAGCGAATGTACCGGCTGCGAGTTATGCGTCGCGCCTTGCCCGGTGGATTGCATCAGTATGATTCCAATCGGAGAAACGCCGGATAACTGGAAGTGGAAATACCCGACCATCCCTATCGTGCCTGTCGGCTTGAGTAGCGCGCAGGCAAGCAAATCATGAACGCTTTGGTGAGTCTGGCAAAAATATTCAAGTTCCACGGCGGCGTCCACCCGCCAGAGAACAAGACGCAATCCACGCAATTGCCGATTACGCGCTTGCCGCTGCCTGATAAACTAGTACTACCTTTGCGCCAGCATGTAGGCAACCTGCCAAAACTCAAGGTAACCGTTGGTGACAATGTGTTGAAAGGCCAATTACTGGCCGAAGCAGAAGGCATGGTTTCTGCCGCGATTCATGCGCCTACTTCCGGCATCATCAGCGCCATCGAAGACGCGATGATCCCACACCCGTCCGGCCTGCCGGACAAGTGTATCACGCTCGCACCGGATGGCCGCGACGAGTGGATTACGCATACCCCAATTGACTGGCGCAACGCAGACAGGAAAGAAGTCATCGCACAACTGCGCAATTCCGGCATTGTCGGTTTTGGCGGCGCCACATTTCCGTCGCATGTCAAACTGCGTACCGATGGCAAGTCCAATGTACACACGCTGATTATCAACGCAGCGGAATGTGAGCCTTACATCACTTGTGACGACATGCTGATGCGCGAACGTGCCAGTGAAATCGTGCAGGGTATCCAGATCGCGCAGCATTTACTGGGCGCAGAGCAAGCCGTGATTGGTATCGAGGACAACAAACCAGAAGCGGCGAAGGCTATGCAAGCCGCCGTGGTTGGCACCAGCATTCAAGTAAAAGTTGTGCCGACGCTATACCCCAGCGGCGATGCAAGGCGCTTGGTTTACCTGCTCACCGGCATGGAAATCCCGCACGACAAACGCACCACAGAAGTCGGCCTGCAGGTGTTCAACGTGGCCACCGTGCATGCCCTGCACCGTTATCTGGATTTTGGCGAGCCCGCTATCAGTCGAATCGTTTCCGTCACCGGCAATGTCGCGCAGCCACAAAACTTTGAGGTGCTGTTCGGTACGCCTTTGCATCGCCTCATCCATGCTGCGGGCGACGCCAAACCTGACACCACACACTACATCATGGGCGGCCCAATGATGGGCTTCAAGCTGCCTTCGGACAATGTGCCCATCACCAAAGCGGCTAACTGCATCATCGCATCGGCACCCGATTTGTTCGCCCCGCCGCCCGTGCCCATGCCTTGCATCCGCTGCGCACGTTGCGCAGAAGCCTGCCCGGTGAACCTGCAGCCGCAAGAACTGTACTGGTTTGCAAAATCCGACAACTTCGAGAAAGCGCGCGATTACCAGTTGTTCGATTGCATCGAATGCGGCGCTTGCGCCTATGTGTGCCCCAGCAACATCCCGCTGGTGCAGTACTACCGTTATGCCAAGAGCGAAATTATTGCGGCAAACCACGCCAAGGAGGCGGCTGACCTTGCCCGCCAGCGCAACGAATTTAGGCTGCATCGTATCGAACGCGAGAAGCAGGAACGCGCCGCTAAACATGCCGAACGCGCGCAAGGCGCAAAAGCAGAAGCTGCAAAAAACGCTGAAACACCTGCCCTGGGAGCCAATCAGGATGCAGCTTCCAGCCCTGCCGTTTCAGAAGCCGATGCGGCCAAAAAAGCCGCGATTGCCGCCGCAATTGAGCGCGCCAAAGCGGCAAAAGCCGCAGCCGCTCAGTCAGGCGAAACGCCGAAAAACATCGAATCAATGTCCAACGCAGTGAAACAGGAAATCGCCGAGATCAATGCACGCCGTAAAGCGGCAGGCCTGGAAGGCAAGCAAGACGCACCTTCTGGCGATGCCCCAAAAGCCATGCCAGAAGCGGATGCAGAGAAGCAAGCGAAAATCGCCGCCGCGATTGAACGTGCCAAAGCACAAGCCGGTGGCGCGGCCACAGAAGCGGCGCCCGCGCAAACAGCCATACCCGTTGCGGACGCGGAGAAACAGGCCAAAATAGCGGCTGCAATCGAGCGTGCCAAAGAAGCGGCAAAAGCCGCCGCAGAAGCGGCCAAGAAAGAGAATTCATAATGCTGCAATCGCCTTACATTTCCGAAGCCCCCAGCGTTTCGAAAATTATGTTCAAAGTGCTGCTGGCGCTCGTCCCTAGCATCATCGCCTACGTGTGGGTCTATGGCGGCGGCGTGCTGGTCAACATCGCGCTCGCAACTATCACCGCGCTACTGGCGGAACTGGTGATGCTGCGCTTGCGCGGCCGCCCGGTGAAGCCTTTCATCACCGATTACAGCGCCGTGATTACCGCGTGGTTATTGGCGTTGGCGATTCCGCCGCTTTCGCCATGGTGGCTCATCGTCGTGGGCACGCTATTCGCAATCGTCGTCGCTAAGCAGTTATACGGTGGCCTGGGTTACAACCCGTTCAACCCGGCGATGGTGGGCTATGCCGTATTGCTGATCTCATTCCCGGCGTTAATGACCAAATGGCCAGCCGCGCTGGCGATCGCTCAAACCAAGCTGAGCTTTGCCGACCAGTTACACTATATTTTTGGCGGTTTACTGCCGGGCGATGTCAAACTGGATGCAGTGACCAGCGCGACGCCGCTGGATTACCTGAAAACCCAGCTCAAGCTGAATCACGAAGTGGCCAGCATTAGCCAGGCGCCTTTGTTTGGCGCGGTAGGCGGCAAAGGCAACGAGTATGTGACGGCTGCATACCTGTTGGGCGGTTTGTACTTGTGGCAGCAAAAAATTATCAGCTGGCATTTACCTATCGCCTTTTTAGGCACACTAGCATTGATGTCCGGCATTTTCTGGCTGGCAAGCCCAGCACATTTTGCTTCACCCCTGTTCCATCTTTTCTGCGGTGCCAGTATGCTGGGTGCGTTCTTTATCATCACTGACCCGGTGAGCGGCCCGACCACGCCGAATGGCAAACTCTTTTTTGCGGCCGGTGTGGCCATCATCACTTACCTGATTCGCGTATATGGCGGCTACCCTGATGGTGTCGCATTTGCAGTCATTTTCATGAATATTTGCGTGCCGCTGTTGGATGCGCATACGCAACCTCGCGTTTTTGGTCACGAAAAATGAACGATATTGTAAAAAATGCCCGTAAAGACGCGCTGACATTAGTCGCGTTCGCGGCGGCGTTTACCCTGCTGATGGCGTTTGTGTATCAAACCACCAAAGCGCCTATCGAGAAAAGCGAAGCTGAGGCGCGCATGGCACTGTTTGCACAAATCGTCCCGCCCAGTATGCACGACAACGAGGTATTGAAAGATGCCATCACCATTGCGCCAAGTCCATTGCTAGGTAACAAGCAGCCGACCATTGCCAATCGCGCACGCCTTGGCGGTCAGCCACAAGCCATTATTCTGGAGGCTATCGCCCCGGATGGCTACAGCGGCGACATCAAACTACTCATCGCAATCAAGCATGATGGCACGGTAAGTGGCGTGCGTGTGCTGATGCACAAGGAAACACCAGGCCTGGGCGACTATATTGAAATCGCCAAAAACAACTGGATTAAACTTTTTGACGGAGAATCGCTCACACAAACAAGTGAAGCCGAGTGGAAAGTAAAGAAAGATGGCGGCAAGTTCGACTACATGGCGGGTGCCACGATCACACCGCGCGCGGTGGTAAAGGCGGTACACAAAGCGCTACAATACTTTGAGGCAAATAAAGACACATTGTTTGCCCAAGAACTCCCACGAGAACAAATGAAATGAGTCATCAATTTAAGGAAATCGCCCTTAACGGCTTGTGGAAGCAAAACCCCGGCGTCGTCCAACTCCTGGGTCTATGCCCCACGCTGGCCGTCACTACATCTGCCGTCAATGGCCTGAGCCTGGGCGTTGCCACCGCACTGGTCATGGCTTGCGCCAATGGCGCGGTTTCGCCCGTGCGCAAGTTTGTGCCCGACGAGATTCGCGTGCCCGTTTTCATTCTGGTAATTGCCGCGCTGGTGACGGTGATTGATTTGCTGATTCACGGCTTTGCCCAACCTTTGCATAAAGTGCTAGGTATCTTTATCCCGCTTATCGTGGTGAACTGTATCGTGCTGGCGCGTGTAGAATCTTTTGCTGCCAAGAACGAGCCTGCTCCAGCTATGTTCGATGGCCTGATGATGGGCTTGGGGTTGACTGCGGTGCTCACCATCCTGGGCGGCATGCGCGAGGTCGTTGGCAAAGGCACGCTATTTTCCGGGCTAGATTTGGCTTTAGGCCCGCAATTCAAGCACTATGTCATCACCGTGATTCCAGACTATCACGGCTTTTTGCTGGCCATTCTGCCGCCCGGTGCGTTTTTGGGTCTGGCTTGCCTAGTAGCTTATCGCAACTGGCGAGAGCTTAAAAGCACTGCCCGCCAAGCCAATATCCATACGCCTTCTGGCGCGATGTCCCACAACTAAAACGCCTATCAAACGATGAACGCAGAAAAACGTTTTGAAATTTTTAAACGTCTTTCTGCCGCCATCCCAAAACCAGAAACCGAGCTGGAACACAGCAGCCATTTCGAATTGCTGGTTGCTGTTATCCTTTCCGCACAAGCCACGGATAAAGGTGTGAATATCGCCACGCGCAAACTGTTCAAAGTCGCCAACACGCCGCAAACGATTTTCGATCTGGGCATCGAAGGGCTGGAAAGTTACATCAAAACCATCGGGCTGTATCACGCCAAAGCCAAGAACGTGATTGCATGCTGCCAGCAGCTGATCGACAAACATGACGGCGAGGTGCCCGATACACGCCAAGCGCTGGAAGCCTTGCCCGGCGTGGGCCGCAAGACAGCGAATGTGATTTTGAACACCGCGTTCGGCCAGCCAACCATTGCGGTGGACACACACTTGTTTCGCCTAGGAAACCGTATCAACCTTGCGCCCGGCAAAACCGTGCTGGAAGTGGAAAAAAAATACCTGAAAACCATTCCGCCAGAATTTCTGCATGACGCGCATCATTTGCTGATTCTGCATGGCCGCTATACCTGCACTGCACGCAACCCGAAATGTGGCGAATGTTGTATCGTAGACTTATGTGAATACCGCCACAAGAACATCCCTAAACCTCACCTGATGGCGGGTGAGGCATGAGGATTGCCACCGGATTAGCGGCAGGCACGGCTGCCACCGCTTTCCTAGCGAGCCAGGCGGTACAAAATGCGCTCGATAAATTGGATGCTGATCGCGCTAATAGCGTATTGTTATTTCTGACTGAAGCATTTGCCAGCAACCCAGAAGCCGCCATCAAAGCTGCTGCAAAAACAGCCAGCACCATGCAAATCATCGGCTGTTCAGCACCAGGTATTTTTACCGATGAGGACTGGGTGATTGATGGCGCGGCAGTTGCCGCGATGGTATTCACTGGAGAAACCTCCCTCGAGGCGGTCACCCCCAACCATCCTCAAGCCGATCTGCTGCTTACCTTGGCAGCCCCCAATGCCATCAACGCCACCTGGCTGGCAACTACCACGCCAAAATTCGGCGGGGTTTCCGGCGATGCGACCGGCCAGGGTCCTTTTTCGGTGTGGCAAAATGGCAAAGGCAGCACACAGGGCTTATGCGAGATCGTGCTGCACCATGCACGCGGCGCGGTAGCGCCGTCACATGGACTTAATCTCATTTCCAGTCCGCGCCGCGTGACGCATAGCAATGGCTACGACATCAACACCATTGCCGATACCTCTGCGCTACAAAGCCTGCAAGCCGCGTGGGAAAAGGCCAGAAAACAGCCAACCCCTATTCCTTACCATCAGGTAATGGCTGTTTATGCCGACAAAGCTGCCAGTATCGAGCGCGGCGAATACCAGCCTTGCCCCATCATTTCCGGTAACGAAGCCGAACAATCTGTGACACTGGCCAGCCAGCTCACAGAAGGACAATGGCTGAGCTGGGCGGTACGTGACAAGGACAGCGCACAACTTGACATCGTCAAAACCGCCAGCCAGCTCAAGCAGCAATTGGGTAAAACACCGGATTTTGCTTTGTTCTTTTCCTGTCTCGGACGTGGGCCTTATTTCTACGACGGGCTAGATCAAGACTTGGCCTTGCTGAAAGCCCTGTTCCCCAAATTACCGATTATCGGCTTTTACGGCAATGGCGAAATTGCGCCTATCCATGGGCACAATACCTTGCTGGATTATTCTGCCGTACTTGGATTATTCACCTGCGACGTACCATGAGCCTGTTCAACCCCAGCCGCGACGAAGTGCGCAATTTCTTTTTCGATGCCTGGCGCAAGGCGAATGCGCACCTTGCGCTGACCGATCTGGAAAAAATGGCCGTGCATATCATGCAGTTGCATCCGGAATATCACACCATACTCGGCCAACCAGAGCTATACCTGCAACAGGCCTATTTTCCGGAATTGGGAGAGACCAATCCTTTCCTGCATATGAGCCTACACCTGTCTATTTTGGAACAAATCAGCATCAACCAGCCCATCGGCATTACGGCTATTTATCAGAAACTTTGCACGATGCATAGTAGCGAACACGAAGCACAACACGCTATTCTGGATTGCCTGGGCGAAACTATCTGGCATGCGCAGCGTCATCAAACACCACTGGATAACGAATACTATTTACGCTTGCTGCATCAGAAAGCTGGCTTGCAGCCCTCGCCTTAACATGATTGAATATAGCATGATGATGACACACGATTGGCTCAATGAGCACGGAGATTACCTGTACCGCTTTGCGCTGGCGCGCTTGCGTGACCCGCACCAGGCCGAAGATGCCGTGCAGGAAACCTTTCTCGCCGCCATCAAAAGCCCGACGTTCGCGGAACAATCCAGTGCACGCACCTGGCTGACCGGAATACTCAAGCATAAAATCGTCGACCTGATGCGCAAAAGCATCCGGGAGGTTGCAGCAAGCGAATTGGTGGAAGAAGATGCCAACATGGATGAATTCTTTGATGCCCAAGGACATTGGACCGACAGACCGCAACACTGGGGTATGCCGGAGGGCGCGCTGGAACAGCAGCAGTTTCTGGCGGTATTGCAAGAATGCCTTGGCAGGCTGCCCACCAAACAGCAAACTATTTTCATGCTACGCGATGTGGAAGAAACCGAAAACGAAGAAATCTGTAAGGAACTGAATATTACCGCGACCAATGCTTGGGTGATGCTGTACCGCGCCCGAATGGGAATGAGAAAATGTCTGGAAATGAATTGGTTAGGAGGGAGTTGATATGTTGACCTGCAAACAAGCCAGCCAACTCCTTTCACAATCTCTGGATCGCCAGTTATCTGCCAGGGAACGATTTGCCTTGCGCTTGCATCTATTGATTTGCAAATACTGCAAACGCTTTGGAGAACAAATCAAACTGCTGCGCGCCGCCATGAAGCAACTGGGTGAACGCGTAGAGGACGACAAAGGCATTCAACTCCCGGCCGAGGCCAAAGTACGTATCGCTGATTTGATTAAGTCTAATCTACATTAATGAAAAGGAACTTGAATATGAAAAACTCCCAAAAAACTTTGGCGCTGGCTATTGGCGGTGCGTTGGCAATCAGCGCAAGCGCAGCTGTTTTCGCTGCCAGTGAAAACCCGTTCGCTTTGCAATCTCTCTCCAGCGGCTACCAAGTAGCGGACAATCACGACAAAGCCAAAGATGGCAAATGCGGCACCGGCAAATGCGGCGCCAACAAGAAAAAAGCGGCCGAAGGTAAATGCGGTGGTGAAAAAGCCAAAGAAGGTTCATGCTCTGCCGAGAAAATGAAAGAAGGTAATTGCAGTGCTGAGAAAATGAAAGACGGCAAATGCGGCGGTGAAAAAGCCAAAGAAGGTAGCTGTGGTGGCGAGAAAAAAGCCAAAGATGGTAAATGCGGCCACTAAACCGGCCTCCCATCCAACAGCAACATGGCTAGTTTAGCCGACATCAAAGGCGCGGGTTTGGGGTTGAAGCGCGAGCTGATACCCCAGATCCAAAGCCGTTACAAGTCGCCGGAAATCGCCAATATCCATTTTCTGGAAATCGCACCGGAAAACTGGATAGGTGCAGGCGGCAAAAGTGCGCACGATTTAGCCTGGTTCGTTGAGCGCTACCCGATTGTCTGCCATGGGCTTTGCCTGTCTCTGGGCGGGCTTAAGCCATTAAATACCGATTTTCTCAAGCAGGTCAAAACGTTCATGGCCGCGCATGAAATACCGCTCTATACCGAGCATTTGAGCTATTGCGGCGATACGCAGGGTCTGTTGTATGACCTGCTGCCAATCCCGTTCACCGAGGAGGCTGTGAAATATGTCGCGGCACGCATCCGGCAAACGCAGGATGTGCTGGGGCAACGCATTGGCATCGAGAACGCATCGTTCTACGCCGCCGCGCCCATTTCGGAAATGGACGAGGTTACTTTTCTCAAAGCCGTGCTGGACGAAGCTGATTGCCTGCTGCACCTCGATATCAATAATATCTACGTCAATAGCGTCAATTTCAACTTTGATGCCCACGCGCTTTTGCGGCAAATCCCGAAAGAAAAAATCGTTTATGCACACATCGCCGGGCACCTGCAAGTCAAGCCGGGGCTACTGGTGGACACGCATGGTGAAAACATAATCGACCCCGTATGGGCGCTGCTGGACGAGGCTTACCGCCTGTTTGGCACCTTCCCCACGCTGCTGGAACGCGACACCAACATTCCGCCGCTGGCCGAATTGATGCCGGAAGTAAATAAAATCGCCGAGTATCAGGCAAGGTATCAGCAATCGCAAAAGGCGGCTTAAACCATGCTATTTCAAGAGTATCAGGCACAGTTCACCGCCCACATCCGTAATCCGCAGGCAAACAAAAAGCCGGCGCGTGTCGTGGATAGCCGCATGGCGGTGTACCGCGAAATCGTCTTCAACAACATCTTGGCCTCGGTCTCCGCCTGCTTTCCGGTTTGTCGACAGATACTTGGCGCCCGCGCTTGGCGCAAACTGGTGCGCGGCTTCTTTGCCGATCATGGCTCGGACACACCCTTTTTCCGCGAGATTCCGGCACAATTCCTCAAATACCTGAGCATGCTGACAATACCAGAACACCTGAAGCAACTTGCGCATTACGAATGGGCTGAGTTGCATTTAAGCGCCCTGCATGCTGAAACGCCGCCATTAAGCACACAAACCGATTTGCTGAACGAACGCCCTATCCTCAACCCGGCGCATTTGCTGCTGGCATACGACTACCCGGTGCACATGCTCTCCAAACGGCACAAAACTGCCGAACCAGTGCCCACATATATCCTGATGTACCGTGACGATAAATTTGAAATCAAATTCATCGTGCTCAACGCCATCACCCACCAACTGCTCAACCAAGTCCAGCAGCAAGCCATTAGCGGCAAACAAGCACTGCTGGAAATCGCCCAATCCCTGCACCACCCTCAGCCAGAAACCATCGTGCAATTCGGCCAACAGATTCTGCAGGATTTACTGCAACAAGGCGCGGTTGTTGGTAGCCAGAAATTAAAAAATTAGAAATGTTTGGTGTAGTTAGGTAATATTTCCTTAGCTTATAAGAAAACAAGAAACCTGCTGACATATTCAATCACAATATTGCTATGATGAAAAACCTTCCATCATTTTGAACATCTACTTTAAGTTAGGTATTTATGGCGGATGACCCTTTTAATCGTTTTGACGACGTTATTGAGTTTCGAAACTCTTTAAATCCCGAAAGTGATCGTGGTTGCGCACTAATGGCGGCTTCATTTTTGGATTCTGAGCTGGATTTGCTTCTTAGACAGTGTGTAGTTAACAACCATCACGTTATTGACGATATATTTGGTCAATCACGGCCAATTAGCACGTTTTCCTCACGAATAGACCTTTCGTATCTCCTTGGCCTAATTGACTCCGATACACATCGGGACTTGCATCTAATAAGAAAGATTAGAAATGATTTCGGCCACGTTCACACTCCACTTAGCTTCGAAGAAAGAACAATTGCTGCACGCTGCCGCGAACTAAAAATTCATTTTCGCGATCCCGGTACATCCTCTAGAAAAATTTTCATTTCATGTGCTGTTGGGGTGCTCGCTATTCTCCATACAGGAATGCATAATAGGCAACGCATTGAAGAACGAAAAGCCCCTAATATTCAAGCAGCACGCGCTACGGCTGACAGACTTACCGAAGCTATAAAGGTGGCTCTCGATGATAATATCCTTCAGTCTGATGACAGAACCTAATTTTTCATATAAACCAGCGTTAAGCGGAAAAGTAAAACTCACACCTCAGTTTGTAAACCCAAAAATCACTGGATTCCCGCCTACGCGGGAATGACGATGTAGGTTTAATCATGCCTCGGTAAAATTTCGCATGGTTTCCCATCCCCTTGCCGCGCCTGAGGCTTGAGCATAAGCTGGGTTAAACGGCGAGGACTGTTTGAGTGCTGAAAGCACGAGTTCCGCAGCCGTACCAGCGTTGCGCTAAGACCGAAGGATTAAAGCGGCAGCGGGGTGTGATTTTCTTTGATTACTTTCTTTTGCACAAACAAAAGAAAGTGATTAGCTGTCGGGCTACCCCCGACTTGTTTTATCTAGCTAGATTCCCGCCTTCGCGGGAATGACGAACAACTTCTCACGTGTGCGCACGTTCATTGTAAAAACACCTGCCCTGCAAGCCAATCTGGATGCGGCTTCCAGAGGTACTAAATCCACAATGAAAGAAAAATGAAAACAAAAAAGCCAGCTTGCGCTGGCTTTTGCTTGTGTTGAAACTGCCTGTCAATCAAACTTGGCTTCTTGCCGTGCCCAAGTCTTTTTAATCACGTCGGATTTCTGTTCAAAGCTCATATCCCACCAGCCTTGAATTTCCTCCATCGTTCGATGGCAGCCGATGCACAAGCCGGTTTTGGCGTCCATCGTGCAAATATTGACGCAGGGTGATTCGACTTGCGGCTCTTCAAACATGGCTAGGAAAGCGCTCCGTGGCAGTTTTTGTATTTCTTGCCAGAGCCACATGGGCATGGGTCGTTGCGGCCGATTTTGGCGCCTTCGCGCATCACCGGCTGACCACTGGCAAGCTGTGCATGCTCTTCATCTGATGGATTCGCCAAGGCTTCATCGAAATCCGCGTGTTGGTAATGCACATTGGAAACTTCCGCATGTTCCACTTCTTGTGCGGCAAGCTCTTCCTGTGTGCGCACTTGTACCAGCATAGTGATTTTAGTGACTTCGGATTTCACTGTATTCAGCAAGCCTTCGAACAGCTGGAAAGCCTCGCGTTTGTATTCCTGTTTGGGGTTCTTTTGCGCATAGGAACGCAGATGGATGCCTTGGCGCAAATGATCCAGCGCGGCAAGGTGTTCACGCCAGTGGTGATCCAGACTTTGCAGCATCACCGAGCGCTCGAAATTGCGCATGTTCTCTGCGCCCGCCAGTTGTTCTTTGGCGGTGTAGCTGTTGTCGGCAATTTCAAAAATGCGCTCACGCAGGGTTTCCTCGTGCAGGTCCGGGTTTTCTTCCAGCCATTTGGCGACTGGCATTTCCAGGCCGGTTTCGGTTTTGATAGCCTCTTCCAGCGCCGGGATGTCCCATTGCTCTTCCACGCTGCCGGGCGGGATGGCGCCGCTGAAGATACTGTCCAGCACGTCGTGGCGCATGGCGGTGATGGTGTCGCCAATTTCGGCGGCTTCCAGCAGTTCGTTACGCTGCTCGTAAATCACCTTGCGCTGATCGTTGGACACATCGTCGAATTCCAGCAATTGTTTACGGATATCGAAGTTGCGGCCTTCCACCTTGCGCTGTGCATTCTCGATAGCGCGGGTGACCATGGCATGCTCGATCGCCTCACCTTCCGGCATTTTCAGGCGCTCCATGATGGCGGCCACACGCTCGCCGGAGAAGATGCGCAGCAACTGGTCTTCCAGCGAGAGGTAGAAGCGGCTGGAACCCGGGTCACCCTGACGACCGGAACGGCCGCGCAACTGGTTGTCCACACGGCGGGATTCATGACGCTCAGTACCGATGATGTGCAGGCCACCGGCGGTTTTCACCAGTTCGTGGCGCTGCTGCCATTCGGTACGAATTTGTGCGATTTTTTGCGCCTTCTGCTCTGCGCTCAGGCTCTCGTCGGCTTCCACCACCTGAACATCCGGCTCAGGATTGCCACCCAACACGATGTCGGTACCGCGGCCCGCCATATTGGTGGCGATGGTAATCACACCCGGGCGGCCCGCCTGCGCGACGATATGCGCCTCGCGCTCGTGCTGTTTAGCGTTCAATAATTGATGTTCCAGCTTTTCCTTGTTGAGTAAGGCGGAAATAATCTCGGAGTTCTCGATAGATGTGGTGCCCACCAGCACAGGCTGCTGGCGCTTTTGACAATCCTTGATGTCATCAATGACCGCTTTGTATTTCTCCATGGTGGTGCGATACACCTTGTCCATCGCATCCTTGCGGATTCTTGGACGATGGGTCGGGATCACCACGGTTTCCAGACCATAGATCTGGTTGAATTCATACGCTTCGGTATCCGCCGTACCGGTCATGCCAGACAACTTTTTGTACATGCGGAAATAATTTTGGAAAGTAATGGACGCCAGCGTCTGGTTCTCTTTTTGAATCTCCACGCCTTCTTTGGCCTCCACAGCCTGATGCAGGCCATCGGACCAGCGACGGCCCGGCATTTTGCGACCTGAGAACTCGTCCACAATCACGATCTCGCCATCTTGCACCACGTAGTGCTGATCGCGATGGAACAGGTTCTGGGCGCGCAAGGACGCATACAAATGATGCACCAGCGTGATGTTGGCAGCCTCATACAGGCTGGAACCCACAGGCAGCAAACCGGAGCTTTCCAGAATCTGCTCGGCGCGCTCGTGCCCGGCCTCGCTCATAGTCACATTCTGGCCTTTTTCATCCACCCAGTAATCGCCCGCCCCGTCCTCGGCTTGCTGACGGGTCAGTTGCTTAGCGACGGCATCTATCGCCTGGTACAGATTCACGCTACTCTCGGCCTGGCCGGAAATAATCAGCGGCGTACGCGCCTCGTCGATTAGAATCGAGTCCACCTCGTCCACCAGCGCATAATGCAGGCCGCGCTGCACGCGCTCTTCCTGACTAAACACCATATTGTCGCGCAGATAATCGAAACCGAACTCATTGTTGGTGCCGTAAGTAATGTCTGCCGCGTAAGCCTGCTGCTTGACTGCATGTGGCATTTGGGAAAGGTTGATGCCTACACTTAACCCGAGGAAATTATAGATCTTGCCCATCCACTCGGCGTCGCGCTTGGCCAGGTAATCGTTCACAGTCACCACATGTACACCCTTGCCAGTGAGCGCATTCAGGTAAGTTGGCAGTGTCGCCACCAGCGTCTTGCCCTCGCCGGTGCTCATCTCGGCGATCTTGCCTGCGTTCAGCACCATGCCGCCAATCAGCTGTACATCGAAATGGCGCATGCCTAGTACACGTTTGCCAGCCTCACGCACCACGGCAAACGCTTCCGGCAGCAGTTTTTCCAGTGTCTCGCCATTTTGAAAACGCTGTTTGAATTCTTCGGTTTTAGCTTTTAGTACATCGTCGGAAAGCGCTTCTATGCTAGGTTCCAGCGCATTGATTTTCTTGACGATTTGACCGTATTCCTTGATGAGCCTTTCGTTGCGGCTGCCAAAGAGTTTTTTGAACAAGGTTGATAACATGGGGAAAACACCGATTTTCCGAAAAGCCGGAAACCTCTTGAGTTAGTTAGGTAAATTAGTTAGGTAAATCAAAAATGGGGCTTATTATGACTGAATTCAACGGGAATTGGACATGCTTAGCTGACTTTTTGTTGCAAATACTTGCGTGGATCCAGCGGATTGCCGTTCAGGCGGATTTCGTAATGCAGATGCGGTCCAGTAGAACGGCCTGTACTACCCACTTCCGCGATCTTCTGGCCTTTTGCTACCCGCTCGCCTGCTTTTACCAGAAATCTGGAAGCATGTGCATAGCGGGTCTCCAGACCGGATCCGTGATCCACCTTCACCAGGTTACCATAATCCGGCGTGCGCTCCGCCGCGCTGACAATCCCATCCGCCGCCGCAAAGATTGGCGTACCTGTGTTCGCGGTGAAATCCAGCCCTTCGTGGAACGCCTTGTTGCCGTTAAACGGGTCAATGCGCCAGCCGTAGCTGGAAGAGTTATAAGCAGCGCGGATCGGGCTGCTATTAGGCAGCATGTCTTTCAGCACGCTTTGCTGTAGCACTTTGGCTTCCAGTGCGCTTAGATACTCATCTCGCTGGTCTATCGCTTGCGCCAACTCGTCAATTGCTGCCTGCAGATCAAGCTCGTTCATCGGGTTGGCATATACCAGCGGGCCGCCTCGTCCGGGCAATTCCGGTTGATTCGCAGACTTGAGTTTCACCTCACCATTCCCAGGCTTATCTTTCTCCGATGTCAGTCGGGAAAGCCGCTCGTTCTGTGCATCCAGGCGCATGATGCGCGCCTGCAGCTCACCCAGCTCTTTGGCGTAGGCATCCAGGTGTACCTGGGACGTGATGATGGAGTGTTTAAGCTGTGGCGGCAGCATTGCCTTGACACCATGCTGCTTGATATTGCCCTTGGGGGTGATGAACAACAGGGTCAGCAGCACCGGCAAAAACACCAGCCCGACGACCAGTGCAGCGGTTTGCCCCGTGGTCAGGCTTTTGGCTTTTGCCAGCTTGTTGGAAACTAGGATAATATTCATGTATTCGATTTAAGTCTCTGTTATGGATAAGCTCAGCAGCCTGCTAAACAATTCAAGTGCCTTTACCGGCTTGCCGCTGCGGGCATTGGCGCAACAGGCACAATCCCATCAAAAGCTGCAAACGTTTTGGCAATCTGTTGTACCGAAAGAACTAGCTTCCCTAACCGCGGCCCAAGCGCTTTCTGCCGAAAAACTTACCGTAATCGCCTACAACCCGAGTGCCGCCACAAAAACCAAGTTATTGAGTGCCAGGTTATTGACGCAATTACAAAATTTGCAAAAAACAGACCCAAATTTCAAAGAGTGTAAAGTTACTGCAATTATAGTAAAAATGCAAGTAAAATCTGCCACTTACAGCACTCCAAAACCCAAACGCAAGGTGCCGTTGTGGGCATCCAACAAGCTGAAACAGCTGGCAGATACACTGGGTGATTCCGAGCTTGCCGGCAAGTTGAAACACTTGGCCGAGAATACCTAAGAAAGCCTGTATCACTTGCTGCCCGTAAGGTTTTTGCCTGTATTTCCCGATTCAATTTTTTACGGTTGTCGCATCGCCAGATTAGTGCCATAATCCGCTGGCTGTTACAAAAAATTACATTTTTGCAACCGGTTTACGTTTCAGATTCATCGTTATAAGCATTATCAAAATTAGGGAGAAGTCATGTCAGTAGCAATCACTATCGCCATCGCTGCAGCAGTTCTCGCAGTGCTATATGGCGTATTTATGAGCAAGTGGATTTCGGGCTTGGATGCGGGCAATGCACGCATGCAGGAAATTGCAGGCGCTATCCAGCAGGGTGCGGCTGCGTATTTGGCACGCCAATATAAAACCATCGCCATGGTGGGTGTAGTGCTGGCCATTTTGATCGGGGTATTTTTGGGAGTACCTACCGCTTTAGGCTTTGTACTTGGCGCAGTGCTTTCTGGTGCTTGTGGCTTTATCGGCATGAACGTGTCGGTCAAAGCCAATGTCCGCACTGCACAAGCGGCTACCAAAGGCATCGGCGCGGCACTGGATGTCGCCTTCAAAGGTGGTGCGATTACCGGCATGCTGGTCGTTGGCCTTGGCTTGCTAGGTGTTGCGGGCTTTTATACCTACCTGGGCGCAGAAAATGCTGCCGACCTCAACCCGTTGATTGGCTTGGCGTTCGGCTCCTCACTCATCTCCATCTTCGCCCGTTTGGGTGGCGGCATCTTCACCAAAGGCGCTGACGTAGGCGCCGACCTGGTAGGTAAAGTGGAAGCTGGCATCCCGGAAGATGACCCACGCAACCCAGCCGTGATTGCCGACAACGTAGGCGATAACGTGGGCGACTGCGCAGGCATGGCAGCTGACTTGTTCGAAACCTATGCCGTGACCTTGATTGCCACGATGGTGCTCGGTCACTTGATGGTTGCAGACGCAGGCCCGAATGGCGTATTGCTACCCTTGATGCTGGGCGCGGTTTCCATCGTCGCTTCCATCATCGGCTGTTTCTTCGTTAAAGCATCCCCCGGCATGAAAAACGTGATGCCTGCCTTGTACAAAGGTTTGGCAGTTGCTGGCGTGCTGTCACTCATCGCGTTCTACTTCGTGGTGCAATACCTGTTTCCACAAGGCTATACGCATGGCGACCTGGCTGTATCTGCCAACGCCTTGTTCGGCACTTGTGCGATTGGCCTGGTACTGACTGCTGCCTTGGTGTGGATCACTGAGTACTACACTGGTACAGACTACGCGCCAGTGAAACATGTAGCACAAGCCTCTACCACTGGTCACGCCACCAACATCATTGCCGGTATCGGCGTTTCCATGAAATCCACCGCATTGCCGGTGCTGGCTGTGTGCTTGGCCATTTATGGCTCGTTCCACCTTGCTGGCCTGTATGGCGTAGCAATTGCAGCCACCTCCATGTTGAGCATGGCTGGCATCATCGTGGCGCTGGATGCTTACGGCCCAATTACCGACAACGCAGGCGGTATCGCCGAAATGGCCGAGTTGCCAAGCAGCGTGCGCGATGTGACCGACCCGCTGGATGCTGTGGGCAACACCACCAAAGCGGTAACCAAAGGCTACGCGATTGGCTCCGCAGGGTTGGCTGCATTAGTACTGTTTGCTGACTATACCCATAAACTGGAAAGCGCAGGCATCACCGCCAGCTTCGATTTGAGCAACCCAATGGTGATTATCGGCCTGTTCATCGGTGGCCTGATCCCGTTCCTGTTCGCTGCGATGGCGATGGAAGCGGTTGGCCGCGCTGCAGGTAGCGTGGTTGAAGAAGTACGCCGCCAGTTCCGCGACATCAAGGGCATTATGGAAGGCACCGCCAAGCCTGAATACGGCAAGGCTGTGGACATGCTCACCACTGCTGCCATCAAGGAAATGATGATTCCATCCTTGCTACCAGTCGCCGTGCCAATCGCTGTAGGTTTGTTGTTAGGCCCTGTGGCTTTAGGTGGCTTGCTGATGGGTACCATCGTGACCGGCTTGTTTGTCGCGATCTCCATGTGTACTGGCGGCGGCGCTTGGGATAACGCCAAGAAATACATCGAAGACGGCCATCACGGCGGTAAAGGCTCCGACGCGCATAAAGCGGCTGTGACCGGCGACACCGTGGGTGACCCGTACAAAGACACTGCTGGGCCGGCCGTGAACCCGTTAATCAAGATCATCAACATCGTGGCCTTGCTGATTGTGCCTTTGCTGTAATTTGGCAGCATAGATAAAAAAGCGGCTTCGGCCGCTTTTTTGTTGTCAGAATCCGTGAAAAACGATGCCCCGGAAGCCGCATCCAGCTTGGCTCCCAGAGCATAGGTTTTGATTATTCGCGCGGCAGCAGCAAATCTTCCAGAAAAAACGCAGAAAGCTCGGAGCGCCCAGCCACGCCGGATTTGCGGTAAATCGCGCGCGCCTGGTCACGTATCGTGCGCTCGCTGGCGTTGCGCACTTGCGCAATCTCGATATGGCTTAAGCCCTTTAGCATCAGCATGCCCACTTCCGCCTCGGCACGTGTCAGCTGCCAGGTATCGAACTGTTTTTGAATCTGCGCGGCCAGGCCTGCAATCAAATCATGGTTGGCCTGCCGCCATTGCTGCGCCTGTTGGTTTGCCAGCGCCAAATCCTGCTTGAGCACTTTGATTCTGGCTTGTGCACTTAAATAATACAGCCGACCAAAATAAATGATGCCCGCAAACGAGAACAGCAAAATCAGCACCTCGATCAGCAAATGCGCCCAGGCAATGCCGTCGCGATAGTCGCCAATCACATCCATAGAAATCAGCACGAACACGACCACGCTAAACAAAATAGCCCACTGGCTCAGTCGCCTGCTGCCGTCAAAGTTTTCTTCGTCAAAAATAGCCATGAATTCCCGTTTCTACGTCGTATGACGGATGTCACTGTTGCAAGTTTAGCGCAATATGCGCCCAATCGAACTTATCTGACACCCGAAAAGGAGAATCATCATGACAAATGATAAAAAAATCGTAAACGTGTGGGATCCGCTGGTGCGTATCGGGCACTGGACTTTGGTGGCTGCGTTCTTTACCGCCTACTTTACCGAAGACGATTTGATGGATGTGCACACCTGGGCTGGATACACCGTTGCCGCAGTGGTGCTGATTCGCATCGTTTGGGGCTTTATCGGCAGCAAACATGCGCGCTTTGGCGATTTTATCTACGCGCCCGCCAAGGTGTTGGCGTATCTCAAAAACCTGCTGGCACGCAAACCGCAGCATTATATTGGGCACAACCCTGCTGGCGGCGCAATGGTTGTCGCGCTATTGCTCAGCTTGGCCGCCACCACATTTACCGGCATGAAATTATATGCAGTAGAAGAAAACGAAGGCCCATTTGCTGTCACCGCACAGCAAGCGCAAACGCACATGGATAAAACCAGCATTATCAGCACCGCCAAGGCCGAGGAAGAAGAGAATGAGGATGAATCCACAGAAGCCAATGAGGGCAGCCAAGCTGTAGACAAAGAAGCCGAACATTTTTGGGAAGAGTTGCACGAAACCTTTGTGAACCTGACCTTGTTGCTGGTATTCCTGCATATTGGCGGCGTGATCTTCTCCAGCATCGTGGATAAAGAAAAACTCGTCAAAGCCATGATCACCGGTAAAAAAGAAGTGGATGATAGCTACCAGTAATCACGCGTATAATGCAAAAAAACCCGACAGGAGCCAGCCTTGAGACATTCCGAATTCCACCGCACGCATCACATTGGCTGGCTGCGCGCGGCAGTGCTGGGCGCCAACGACGGCATCGTTTCCACCGCAAGCCTGCTGATAGGCGTGGCATCTGCCAACGTCAGCCCGCAGATCCTGCTAATGACGGGATTGGCGGGACTGGTCTCCGGTGCCATGTCCATGGCGGCAGGCGAGTATGTCTCCGTGAGCTCGCAAGCCGATACCGAAGCAGCCGACATGGCGCGCGAGCGGCATGAGCTGGCCACCGAACCCGAACACGAGCTGGACGAACTGACCGGCATTTACGTACAACGCGGCCTGACGCCAGAGCTGGCAAGGCAAGTCGCCATGCAGATGACAGCACATGATGCCTTTGCCGCCCACGCGCGGGACGAACTGGGTATCAGTGAAGTTCTAAACGCACAGCCGGTTCAGGCCGCACTCACTTCCGCCGCGACATTCGCCTTCGGCGCCGCATTGCCTTTGCTTGTCGCATGGCTGGCACCGCATTCACAAGTCAGCATTTATATTGCCGTTACATCGCTGGTTTTCCTGGCTTTGCTGGGCGGGCTGGCTGCAAAAACAGGCGGCGCCTCATTATGGAAAGGTGCATGGCGCGTCACCTTCTGGGGAGCTTTGGCCATGATAGCCACCGCCGTAGTCGGCCACTTGTTTGGCGTAGCAGTGGGTTAAGGTTTATTACGTACACACGCGTTCATTAGCAAAACCATCGGCCTGCAAGGCAAGCGGGATGCGGCTTCCAGGGCAATGGAGTTACTAATGAAAATCGTGTCTGACCCCATTTATTTAAGGATTAGCCATGAACAAAAACTCTTATCTCATAAACCTTTCCGAGAGCGAAAAGGTCGATTTCGGGAAAATTGAGTTTCAAACCCAATGTACTGAACAAAAAGTGTTTTCAGCCATATGGGCGCTCGAAAGCCAAGTCAACAACGGTGGATTCTTGCAGTACTTTTCAAGTTGGGATGGTGAAACCGCAAGTTTTGCCCCACTCGCGCTTCGCCAGATTGGTGCTAATACATGTGCAGCAATCGTTGAACGCGCACTCGTGTTGGTATCCAAAGATACACTACCGGACAATCACGATGAACGTAACAACTTGATTAATGAACTCAGCAGTGAGACTAAAGATAAGTTAAGTGACATTGATTCTGAATTCTATGCTTATCCTGACAGTCTCACCGAACTTTTGTACGAGTATGTCCGTTTAAATCCAAATATTTTTGGCCCAATTACTCAAAGGTAACTATGCTGACCCTACGTGGGAATGAGGTCGAACACAGTTTTCTTTAAAATAAAAAAAGCCTTGGAATCCCAAGGCTTTTTTGTAGGCAAAATAATATTAAAACGCAGGTTTTACTTCGGCCTCGTTGTAGCGTTTTACGCCATCCATGATTTCGCCGTGCGCTTCATCAATGCCCACCCAGCCTTCAATCTTGACCCATTTGCCTTTGTCCAAGTCTTTGTAATGCTCAAAGAAGTGGGCGATCATATCCAAACGCCATGGGGAAACATCTTTATAAGTTTTTTGGAATGCATACAGCGCGCACACTTTTTCAACCGGCACAGCCAGCACTTTGGCATCGCCGCCGGCTTCGTCGGTCATTTTAAGCATGCCCAGCGCACGGCAGCGCACTACCACGCCCGGCAGCAACGGCACGGGGGTAATCACCAGCACGTCTACCGGGTCACCATCATCAGCCAGTGTGTGCGGGATATAGCCGTAGTTACACGGATATTGCATGGAGGTACCCATGAAGCGATCTACAAAAATCGCGCCGGATTCTTTATCCACTTCATATTTCACCGGGTCGCCATTGGCGGGGATTTCGATAATGACATTAAAATCGTTGGGCAAATCCTTGCCGCTTGGTACTTGATTCAGAGACATGTTAGATACTCAGCATTACGGGAAAGCGTTATTATACGGCGAAGTTGTTAACAGGTTATTGCAATATTATGGTCAAACACGGCTTTTGAACACCTTAACAGCCCGCCCAACCAAAAACACCAGAATCACGAGCGCTAAACCAGCCATCATAAATGACCCGAGGTGCTTTTGTATAATGGGGATATTGCCAAAAAAGTAGCCCGCCATCACACAGCCCAGTACCCAAATCACTGCGCCAATGCCAGTAGATTTGATAAAGGCACCCCATTGCATGCGTGTCATCCCCGCCACAAATGGCGCCAGTGTGCGAATTACCGGCAAATAGTTTGAGAACATCAAACCCACCGCGCCGTGTTTATCATAAAAATGGCGCGTTTTTTCCAATTGCTCCGCTTTTGGCCAGCCCAAATGATTTACAAAAAACGCATGCCCTATCGTTTTACCCAAGTGATAGCCACTCTGGCTCCCCAACCAAGCCGCCAGCAACAGTATTGGCAAAGTGGCAGCCAGTGAAAGATCGCCTGCTGCACATAAAGTGCCACATACGAAAAGAAATGGATTGCTGGGTAAAAAGAAAAACGGCAAAACGCCAATCTGCAAAAACACTACCGTAAAGATCACCAGATAAGCCAAGCCCACATGATGCATGACCAAGCTGTGCAGGCCTTGATCGAAATGCGCAACCAGCAAAGAAAACAGCATCGCTATGTCTCGTTGCGACACGCCTGCAAAACAGCATCCGGCGTGAGCTTGATGGCGAGAAATACTAAGAAGGGAATGATCACCAATTCATCCAGCTGGCCGATGACGGGTAAAAAATCTGGGATCAGGTCAAATGGCATGAGCAGATAACCGATTGCTAGCCACAAACAAAATTTGGCTAAAAGAGGCGTTTGTGGATGGCGCATCAGCCGCTGATAAAATACCAGCTCTGATTTAAGCCTGGCGGCGATTTCCTTGAGCTTGGCGCGCATGTTAAATCAGGTTAGACGACCAACTGACGGCCAGTCAGCTTTTCAAACGCTTCCATGTATTTGGCCGATGTGCGAGCAGCCACATCCGCAGGCAATGCAGGTGCCGGCGGCTTTTTATCCCAGCCGCAGCTTTCCAGCCAGTCGCGCACATACTGCTTGTCATAACTTGGCGGGTTGCTACCAAGCTGGTAACTTTCTGCCGGCCAGAAGCGGGAAGAATCCGGTGTCAGCACTTCGTCCATCACGTGTAGCACGCCTTTGTCATCCAAACCGAACTCGAACTTGGTGTCAGCAATGATAATACCTTTGGTCAGCGCATATTTGGCCGCCTCGGAATACAGCGCAATCGCCGCCTTGGCCACTTGCGCGGTCATGTCCTTGCCAATCAGGCTCTCTACCTGAGCGACGCTGATGTTCTCGTCATGTTCACCAACAGCAGCTTTAGATGAAGGCGTGAACAGTGGCTCCGGCAGTTGCTGCGCCAGCTGCAAGCCTTTAGGCAAGGCAATATCACACAGCGTACCTTTTTGCTGGTACTCCTTCCAGCCGCTACCCACCAGATAACCACGCACAATGGCTTCCAGTGGCAAGGCTTTGAGCTTTTTCACCACCACCGCGCGACCGCGCACCTGCTCTACTTCATCTGCCGCTACCACGCTTTCCGGCGCAATGCCTGTCAGATGATTCGGCACGATATGGCCCAGCTTCTCAAACCAGAAATTCGCCATCTGCGTCAGCATGGCGCCTTTGTTTTCGATGCCGGTGGGCAAAATCACATCAAATGCGGAAAGCCTGTCCGTGCTGACCAGCAGCATGGTGTTGGCGTCAATATCGTAAATATCGCGCACCTTGCCCTGATGAATCAGTTTGAGGCTCTTGATGGTGGTTTTGAGTAATGGCTGAGGCATACGATTACGCTTTTAACTGCTTGATGAATGAAACAGTATTTTAACCGATAATGCGCCGCGCGCAGCGAGCGAGTTATTTCGGCTGCGAGTCTGCACCATCCTCATAGGGAAAACGCACATGCCCGAAGCGTACAACCAGCACTGCCAGCGCCATAATCAGCACCGCACCCGCAACAGCCAGAATCCGATATGCATCCAGCTCCTTGATTTCGAGCACCATGTAACGCGCCAAGGCGACAATGCCGATATACAGCGGATAGCGCACCGGCAACTTACCGGAACCGATGTAATGCTTGACCATCGACAGCACCTCGAGATACAGGAATAGCAGCAGCAAATCAGCTACGGTAACCACGCTATTGCGCCACATGATATAAATCTCATGACACGTTGCATAGACAGTTGCAATTGCGATGAAGACTAATAACAGCTCTTCGACATGCTCCACGCCCTTTTGCCCCAAGGCGCTAAATTTAGTGACTGGTTTCATGTACCCCCCCTTCAGGGTACATTATAACCATGCTTTACAAAATTTAGGTTTTGCGGTGCTCGCCGATTGTGATGATTTTCAAGGTATTAGTTCCGCCCGGACAACCAATTGGCTCGCCAAATGTAAGCAGGACATTATCCCCGGTTTCTACCGCTTGATTGCTCAATAGCACCTGCTCCATCTCCCTCAGTATCTCATCGCGATCCTTACCTATCTGGTCTATCGGGTATGGAAAAACATTGCGATGTAAAGTCAGCTTGCGCCTTGCAACCTTATCTGGAGACAGCGCATAAATAGGCACGCTACTATCAGCGCGGGATAGCCATTGCGCGGCGTTGCCTGATTGTGTAAGGGCTGCAATCACCTTCACATTAAAATGCTGCGCGGTAAATATCGCGGCAGCAGCAACGGCCTCATCCGTTTGATGCAACGCATGCCCCCGACGCTCTGTACGAAGCGAGCTTTCATATTCCTTTTCAGCCTCCATACATACACGGTGTACTGCCTCGACTGTTTCCAAGGGATATTGTCCAGATGCTGTTTCCGCCGACAGCATCACTGCATCCGTGCCATCCAGCACCGCATTGGCCACATCCGAAACCTCAGCGCGGGTCGGTATTGGGCTTGTAATCATGGATTCCATCATTTGTGTGGCGGTAATCACCAGCTTGTTCTGCGCGCGCGCCATACGAATCATGCGCTTTTGCAGGCCTGGCACCGCCGCATCGCCAACTTCCACGCCCAAATCGCCGCGCGCCACCATGATAGCGTCACTGGCATCTATCATCGCTTCCAGATGTTCAATCGCCTCGGCACGCTCAATCTTGGCCACGATGCTCGCCGTGCCTCCTGATTTACGTACCAATGACTTGGCATATTCGACATCCGCTGCATCTTTGGGGAATGAAATTGCAATGTAGTCTGCCTCCAGCGCGATGGCGGTTTTAATATCTTGCTTGTCTTTTTCCGTCAGTGCATCGGCTGCCAAACCGCCGCCTTGCAAGTTGATGCCCTTGTTATTGGAAAGCACGCCGCCGGTAATCACGACACAGTGGATCTTGTTGCCCTGCACGCGATTGATTTCCATCACGATTCGGCCATCGTCCAGCAATAATTTTTGTCCGGTAGACACTTCCTGTGGAAGTTCTTTGTAATCCAGCCCAACCTTTTCCTGATTCCCCAAAGGACAGTCTGCATCCAGGATAAAAATATCGCCCATTTTCAGGGTAATCTTTCCTTGTTCAAACTTGCCAATTCGAATTTTGGGGCCTTGCAAATCGCACAGCACCCCAATCGGGCGGTTCAGCTGCGCTGCAATCTTGCGCACGATATCAGCACGCTGAATATGGTCCTGTGCGCTGCCATGCGAGAAATTCAGCCGTACCACATTCACCCCTGCCACGATCAGGCGTGCGATCATTTCCTCGCTGGAGGAAGAAGGGCCAAGCGTGGCCACTATTTTTGTTCTGCGTAAAGTCAAAGTCTATCCTGTTCCTAATCCTACAAATGCACATGGGGGCAAACGCCCCCATGCTGATAGCTATGTTAGCCCAAAGCTAACCGGCGCGTTTTTCCAGAATCTCAACGGCGGGCAAGGTTTTTCCTTCCAGGAACTCCAGGAAGGCACCGCCAGCAGTAGATATATAGGACACCTTGTCATAAATATCATATTTCTGAATGGCCGCAATTGTATCGCCACCACCTGCCAAGGTAAACGCTTTTGTATTGGCAATCGCGTTGGCAATCGTTTTAGTACCTTCACCAAACTGGTCGAACTCGAACACGCCAACCGGTCCGTTCCACACCACGGTACCGGCCTTGTTGATGATATCTACTAAAGCACTAGCAGATTTCGCGCCAATATCGAAAATCATATCGTCCGCCTCCACGGAAGCCACGTCCTTCTTAACTGCCGGCTCGTTGGCATCGAATTTTTTGCCGCACACCACGTCCACAGCAATCGGCACATCTGCACCACGCTGGCGCATTTTCTCCATCAATGCCTTGGCGGTGGGCACCAAATCATTCTCACACAGAGATTTCCCAATCTCGTAACCGGCTGCTTTGAGGAAGGTATTGGCAATACCGCCGCCAACTACCAGCTGATCCACTTTTTCGGACAAGCTCTCTAGTACCGTCAGCTTGGTCGAGACTTTGGAGCCAGCGACAATCGCCACTAAAGGGCGCGCCGGCGCCAATAGCGCTTTGGTCAATGCATCCAACTCCTCCGTCAGCAGAATGCCCGCACAAGCTACTGGCGCGAATTTGGCAATACCATGGGTAGAAGCTTCCGCACGGTGTGCCGTACCAAATGCATCCATCACAAACACATCGCATAGAGCCGCATATTTCTGTGCGGTCTCATCTACGTTCTTTTTTTCACCCTTATTGAAACGGCAGTTTTCCAGCAGCACCAACTCACCCGCAGCCACGTCAAAACCGCCGTCCACCCAGTCTTTGATCAGGCGTACTGGTTTACCCCGTTTGGCAGCAATTACATCCGCTACTGGCTTGAGCGAGTTCTCTTCCGAGTACACGCCCTCTTCCGGACGACCTAGATGAGATGTCACCATCACCTTAGCACCTTGCTTGAGCGCATATTCAATCGTCGGCATGGATGCGGTGATGCGCGCATCGGAAGTCACTTTGCCATCTGCCACAGGCACATTCAAATCCGCACGGATAAAGACGCGTTTACCTTTTAAGTCCACGTCAGTCATTTTGATGAATTTCATGGCCGCCCCCCCTATTTTGAAACGTGCTGGACTAAGCGCATCAAGTTACAGGTATAACCATACTCATTGTCATACCAGCCAACCACTTTGACGAAAGTAGAATCCAGCATAATGCCTGCGTCCGCATCGAACACACCAGCTTCGGCACTACCACGGAAATCGGTGGACACGACTTTCTCATCCGTATAACCCAACACACCTTTCAGCTCGCCCTGGGAGGCTTTCTTCATGGCATCACAAATCGCATCGTAAGTCGTTTCCTTGTTGAGTTCCACGGTCAAATCCACCACAGAAACATCCGCAGATGGTACACGCATGGCCATGCCAGTCAACTTCTTGTTGAGGGATGGAATCACTTTACCCACGGCCTTGGCTGCGCCAGTGCTGGAAGGAATGATGTTCTCGAACACGCTACGGCCACCGCGCCAATCCTTCTTGGAAGGCCCATCCACGGTCAACTGTGATGCTGTCGCCGCGTGAATCGTCGTCATCAAACCGCGCTTGATACCAAAACTGTCATGCAGCACTTTCACCATTGGCGCCAAGCCGTTAGTGGTACAGGATGCTGCGGAGACAATCGCTTGCCCCTGGTAGTCATTGTGGTTCACGCCATACACAAACATTGGGGTGTCATCTTTACCCGGCGCAGACTGCACCACTTTTTTCGCCCCGTTGTTAATATGCGGCTGGCAAGTATCCAGCGTCAGGAACGCGCCTGTTGACTCAACGACAACATCCACGCCAGTCCATTTAATGTTGTTCGGGTCGCGCTCTGCGGTGAGATGAATCTTCTTGCCATTGACCACCAGGCTGCCGTTGTCGGCTTTCATGTCCGCATCGAAACGCCCATGTACAGAGTCGTATCTCAGTAAATAAATAATGTATTCAATGTCGTAGGAGCTGTTGATTGCCACCACTTCAATATCGTTAAATTCTTTTTCCTGTATCGCTGCACGCAATACCATGCGGCCAATCCGCCCAAAACCATTAATCCCTAACCGTATAGCCATTTTTAACCCCTTAAAAACTGCAACTACAAAAAATTCAGGTTTCGGCATCGGCCGCATTTCTGCGGCGACGGCGAAACCTGAGAGTAAAAGCAATGCGCCACTTACGTGGCGGCTTAAAAGATTACAGCACGGATTTCACCGTATTCACCACGTTTTCTACCGTGAAACCGAAGTGTTTGAACAATGCACCACCAGGAGCGGACTCACCGAAGGTGTCGATACCAACCACTGCGCCTTCCAGACCTACATATTTACGCCAGAAATCTGGGTGAGCAGCTTCAATCGCCACGCGTTTTACGCCTGGGGTCAACACGCTGTCTTTGTAGGCTTGATCTTGACGATCGAACACGTTGGTGGATGGCATGGAAACCACACGCACTTTCTTGCCAGCAGCAGTCAGCTCTGCGGCAGCTTGAATTGCCAAGTCCAACTCAGAACCGTTAGCAATAATAATCACATCTGCTTTACCTGCAGCATCTGAGAATACATAGCCACCTTTACGGATCAAGTCGAAGTCTTTAGCGTCGTGTTTGATGCCTGGAACAGCTTGACGGCTCAATACCAAGCTGGTTGGGCCTTCTGTACGCTCTACAGCAGCAACCCATGCAACGGTTGTTTCTGTAGAGTCAGCCGGACGCCATACATCCATACGTGGGATGTAACGCAAGCCCGATGTGTTTTCTACTGGTTGGTGGGTTGGGCCGTCTTCGCCTTGACCGATGGAGTCGTGGGTCAGTACGTAAATCACACGTTGATGCATCAACGCAGACATACGCATACCGTTCTTCATGTAGTCGGAGAACATGTGGAAAGTACCACCGTATGGCAGCAAGCCACCGTGCAATGCCATACCGTTCATGATGGCAGCCATACCAAACTCACGCACACCGTAAGAGATATAGTTGCCTGGCTCTTTGCCGCTGACGTGTTTAAACTCTTTAGCTGCTGTCAGGTTTGAACCTGTCAAGTCAGCTGAACCGCCCAGGAATTCTGGCAGAATTGGTGCCAAAGCAGTGATGGCTTTTTGTGAAGCTTGACGAGTCGCCAATTTTTCAGCTTTTTCGTTAGTTTCAGCAATGATTGCATCAGTCAATGCTTTCCAGTTAGCTGGTAGCTCATTCGCCATACGGCGTTTGAACTCTGCAGCTTCTGCTGGGAATGCTTTAGCGTAAGCATCGAACTTAGCGTTCCAGTCGGCCTCGCGTTTTGCACCTTTGTCTTTTTGATTCCAGCCTTCGTAAACGTCCGCAGGAATAACGAATGGCTCATGTGGCCAGCCGATTTCCGCACGTGTTGCAGCCACTTCGGCCTCGCCCAATGCAGAACCGTGACAGTCATGGCTACCAGATTTGTTCGGGGAACCTTTACCGATGATGGTTTTACAGCAGATCATGGATGGTTTGTCTGTGACTTTTTTCGCTTCGTCAATTGCTTTCTGAATCGCAGCCTGATCATGACCATCTACAGAAACTACGTGCCAGCCGTATGCTTTGAAGCGGCCTGCAGTGTCGTCTGTATACCAGCCTTCAATATGGCCGTCGATAGAGATGCCGTTGTCATCCCAGAAAGCGATCAGTTTGCCCAAGCCCCATGTGCCTGCCAGTGCGCAAGCCTCGTGGGAAACGCCTTCCATCATACAACCGTCGCCCAGGAAGCAGTAGGTGTAGTGGTCAACGATGTCATGGCCTGGTTTGTTGAACTGGTTAGCCAGCAGTTTTTCCGCCATCGCGAAACCCACTGCATTACAGATACCTTGACCCAATGGACCAGTAGTAGTTTCAACGCCTGGTGCGTAGCCGTATTCCGGGTGGCCTGCACAACGTGAATGCAATTGACGGAAAGACTTGATGTCATCCATGTTCAGGTCGTAACCTGTCAGATGCAGCAAGGAGTAGATCAACATGGAGCCGTGGCCATTGGACAACACGAAACGGTCGCGGTTAGCCCATTTTGGATTGTTTGGATTGTGACTCAGATTGTGATTCCACAACACTTCTGCGATTTCCGCCATACCCATCGGTGCGCCTGGGTGGCCAGAGTTAGCTTTTTGCACTGCGTCCATGCTCAAAGCACGGATGGCATTGCACAAATCATTACGAGTTGCCATTGTTGTCTCCCTGAAAGATTAGAGGCCTTACGCAACACTGCGCAAAACCTGTAGTGAATTCGTCGAATTTATTTGGGCAAGCAGGCTGTTAACTTTGCTTTTCCATTAAGCCTAGATTATTGCCGATATAGGCTTTTTCGGCAAGCACCAGAGGCACTTTCGGGAAGGAAAAATCCGTTAAATTTTTATCAACGCACCTTTTGAAGATGCCTGCGCGGCTGCTTCCAGCGTTTTGCAGTTATTCAAAGCATCGGCAAAGGTTAAAAACGGTGCTTTGTCATTCAGCACACAATCGCTGAAATGCTCGATTTCCAGATTGAAATGATTGGCTTTGGGCAGCACCAAGGTTTCGGTTTTGCCACCCGCTTCCCAGCTAATCACGGGGTCATCGGTCGGGTAAGTCCACATGTTGTGGCATTTAATCGCGCCTTTGTCGCCGATGATTTCATACTCGGCCTTGCGGCTTCTTTCAAAACTGATGTCGAAATGTCCGTAACGGGTGCGGCCTTGCGCATCTTGCCCAAAATCTAAAACGCCACTCATCACGGTATCGGCCCCATGTTCGTTAAGCTTGGCTTGGGCGATAACGCTGATTGGCTCTAACGACGTTTTATTGCCGCCAAAGCACCAGCGCAATGCATGAATCGCGTAAGGGCCAATATCCCACAACGCGCCACCACCATTCCCCATGCTGCGATTGATGCGATACATGCGCGCTGGCGGCATGAGAAAAGAAAAACTCGCGCGGCAAGACAGCACGTCGCCAACCAAGCCGCTTTCAATCAATGCTTTAACTTTCTCATGCTGCGGGTGAAAGCGGTACATGAAACCTTCCATCACCTTTACGCGATTGGCTTGCGCAGCAGCCTCGATCGCGTCAATGTCCTGCACGCGTATCGCCATTGGCTTTTCAATCAAAATATGCTTGCCCGCCGCAATGGCCTTGAGCGCCCATTCGGCATGCTCTTCATTTGCCATCGGGCAATAAATCGCCTCCACATTCGCGCCTGCAATCAGGCTGTCCAAATCGTCATAACAAGTCACACCGCTGGCATTTGGCGCGTATTTATCCAAAGTCGCCTTGGCTGCTCCTTCCCGACGACTGGCAATCGCCACCAACCGCGAATTCGATGCCTCAATAATCGCAGGCAACAGACGCTCATTCACCCGCGCAGCGCCAAGAATGCCCCAGTTTAGTTTTTTCATATCAGCCTCTAGCTTTACCTTTAAGCATCTCAAACAATTCTTTTTGAACTTTCGAACCCGCTGTTTTGCCATCACCGGCAATTCTTGGAGTTTTTAAAATTACTAAATTTGGGTAATTCTCAGACAAATTCGTCGACCACAAAACTACAGGCAAATCTTCCTTTTCTACAAAACGGTAAAAACCAGTTTTAGGCCTTTCTCCACCTAACCTAATTAGCATTTCTCCATATGGGTACCCAAAGCTATGTACACAGAAATTTCCAAAGGATTCTATCAATTGCGGGTGAGTTTTTCTTGTAAATAACTGATATGGATGCGCAACCACATCAGCCTCACCAACAACACTTCCTCTGAACTCCCATAACATTAACCCAGTAGCATCAAGGAGATTTTGTTCAAATTTTCCGCTCTCTAACGCAATTCTAATTTTTTCGTTATAAATACCTAACCCTATCGGATGATATTCTTCTCTATTGGAATTCGCTGCTCTCCATAAAACGGATAACGCGAACTTATGAATCAGTTCTTTTTGTGTTATCGCATTTTCTACAACAAGCAACTCCCTCCCTTCCGCATTTTTAGCCACGCAACTAGAATTAGCTTTGTTTTTAATAAAATCAAACGCTTTCGTATCCAGTTCATTGAATTTTGCCTCACACGAACCACACAAAAATTGTCCGAAGACTCCTTTACGAATTGTATTGGTTCGGGTTGTACTACTAGAAATGGCTTTTAGCGGCTTGCCACGATATTCCTCATAAAAAGATCTTGGAATAATATGAGAATCAACAAGCTTTGCATGTTTAAGGCAAAGCTTGCAAACACCGCTTACGCTCGCCATTTCATCGAGCACCCAATACTAGGAATCTGCTCCCTCGGCCCCTGCCCCGCCTCAGCCACCAGTTTCATCGCCTTGAACAAATCGCGCGTGCTGTTGGGTGCGGTTTCTTTGCGGCTTTCGTCAAAGCGGCCGCGGTATTGCAGCTCGAAGTTTTTGTTAAACCCAAAGAAATCCGGCGTGCAAACAGCATCGTACTTTTTGGCGATTTCCTGCGTTTCATCGAGCAAATAGGGGAATGGAAAAGCCATTTCCTGCGCGATTTTTTTCATATTCTCCGGGCTATCTTCTGGGTATTCGGCTGGGTCGTTGCTCATAATGGCAACCGTATTCACACCCTGCGTTTGCAGTTCTTTCACATCCGCAATCAGGTGCGGCAGAATGGCTTTGACATACGGGCAGTGGTTGCAGATAAACATTACCAGCAGGCCGTTGGGGCCCATGCTGTCTTTGAGGTTGACCATGCGGCCATCCACATTGGGTAAATTGAAATCCGGCGCTTTCCAACCAAAATTGCACACCGGTGGGCTGATACTTGCCATGTTAAACTCCGATCACTTTTCAAACATCATAATACGTCATTCCCGCCTGCGCGGGAATGACGGTTCTTTTGGTTTTCTATAGAATAGCCTTATGTCCAACCTACGCTTTCACAGTCCGTCACCATTACAAGTGGGCGCCACCGTCACCTTGAGCGATAACGCCGCCACGCACGCGACTAAAGTAATGAGATTAAACGTGGGCGACAGCCTAGTTTTGTTCTGTGGCGATGGCGCAGATTACACTTGCGAGTTGACCACGGTGCAAAAAAACGCGGTGATGGCGAAGGTAAAAAGCCAACAGAACTTGGAAAACGAATCGCCGCTCGACACAACCCTGCTGCTGGGCATATCGGCTGGAGACCGCATGGATATTGCCATCCAGAAGGCCGTGGAATTGGGCGTGAAACGCATTACGCCGATCAAAACCGAACGCAGCGTGGTGAAGCTGGATGAAGACAAAGCCAAAAAACGCGTAGTGCATTGGCAGAACATCGCGATTGCCGCGTGCGAACAAAGCGGGCGATCCTTTGTGCCGCAGATCGAAGCGCCGATTGCGCTATCCAAGCTACTCGCAAAACCTTGCGCAAATGACACTTTGCGCATCACGCTTGACCCGCTCGCAGATAAAAAGCTTGCCGATTTACCTAAACCGACCGGCGAAATCCAGCTGCTGATTGGCGCGGAAGGCGGCCTGACAGCCAATGAAATCGCGCTTGCCGGACAATATGGTTTTGTAGGCGTGCAACTTGGAAAACGTATTTTGCGCACCGAAACCGCTCCGCTTGCTGCAATGGCAGCGATGAACACCCTTTGGGGTGATTTCTAAATTACTAAATAATTTGCATTAAATACAAATTTAATTTAAATTATTGCTTTATTAACAAATTAAGCAATATGTCTATCGGTTTATCCATACGCAAACGCCGCAAAATGCTAGGGTTTACCTTGCAGCAACTCGCCGCGCAAACAGGCGCGGATAGCGGCAATCTCTCACGCATAGAGCGCGGTGCGCAAGGCGTGAACGAGGCGTTTTTGCGCAAAGTTTGCTCCGCGTTGGATTGTTCTCCCGCTTATCTTTATTCACTATCAGAACCAACCCCAAACCAAACACCCGCATTGAACAAGGTAAATTTGCATAAACCGCAAGAGTTCGTGAGTTGGTTCCGCTCGGTTGCGCCGTATATCCACGCTTTTGGCGGACGTACTTTCGTGATTGCCTTTGGCGGTGAGGTGGTGGAAGACAAACAATTTATTGCGCTTTCTCATGATTTGAACCTGCTTGCAAGTTTGGAGGTACGGCTAGTGCTGGTACATGGCGCTAGGCCGCAAATAGAGCAAAGATTAAAACGCGCCAAGCTGGAAACCAAGCTGGTAAACGGCCTGCGCGTCACTGATGATGACGCGATGGAAGCCGTGAAAGAGGCCAACGGCGCGATTCGCGTGGAGATTGAAGCGCAACTTTCGATGGGACTGGTTAACTCACCTATGGCGGGCAGCGATATTCGCGTAGCCAGTGGCAATTTCGTCACCGCCAAACCGCTGGGTGTGCGCAGCGGCGTGGATTTGCAGCACACCGGCGAGGTGCGCAAGGTAGATGCGATTGGCATTCAAAAGCGGCTGGATGACGGCGAACTGGTACTACTCTCGCCGCTTGGCTATTCGCCCACTGGCGAGGCCTTTAACCTGACGCTGGAAGACGTAGCGGTAAGTGCCGCCATTGCGCTTGATGCAGACAAGCTGATTTTCCTGATGGATTCGGAAGGTGTGCACAACCTGCGCGGTGAATTGCTGCGCGAAATGACCGCACAAAAAGCCAAGAACCTGTTACAACATGTCACCAACAACGAAGACGCCATTAATACGTCTGAAGACATCATTTACTACCTGCCAGCAGCAGTAAAAGCTTGCGAGCGTGGTGTAGCAAGAACACACCTCATTTCTCGCCATATCGACGGCGCGATTATCCAGGAGTTGTTCACCCATACAGGCGTTGGCACAATGGTGACCGAGCTTGGCCTGGAAACCATGCGCCAGGCGGAGATTGACGATGTTGGCGCGATACTGCAACTGATTGAGCCGCTGGAAAACGAAGGCGTGCTGGTTAAGCGCGGGCGCGAACGCATTGAAATGGAAATCCCTTATTTCTATGTAATGGAACATGATAGCCGTGTGATTGGTTGTGCTGCGCTTTACCCATTCCCCAGCGCCAAAATGGCAGAGTTTGGATGCCTTGCGATAGACCCCGCCTATCGTGGTGGCGGACGTGGCGATAAGTTGTTCCACTTTTGCGAAGAGCGTGCACGCGAGAAAGGCTTTAACTCGCTATTCTGCCTGACTACGCACACTGAACACTGGTTTTTGGAACGCGGTTTCGAACAGACAGATGTAGAAAAACTGCCAATGGAAAAACAGAAACTCTACAACTTGCAGCGGCGTTCCAAAGTCTTTAGAAAAATTTTATAAAAAGCTGTGGATATCGATGGCAATCAAGTCAGAATTTCTGCCGAAACCCGTCAGGAAAGAGAAGTAAAAGAAGGCACGAAATTACTGCGCAGCGAACGCTTTTACGGCAAGGCATCACGCAGCTTCTATCTTGAAAACGAGATTGATGAAGCTAAAGCAGATGCCGAGTATAAAGACGGCGTTTTGGAGCTGACATTGCCGAAAAAAGCGGTGACGACATCCAAGCGACTATCGGTACGTTAGCTCGTACATAAGCAAACGTAGCGGCCGAATGGCCGCTTTTTATTTGTAAATCTGCCGTGGCGATTGACATGTTTTCTCATGTAAAATGCAGGCATTAATTTAACCACACGGTAAGATCATGCTGAACCAAACCACCGCCATACAAAAAGCCCAAACACTGGCCGAGGCCCTGCCTTATATCAAGCGTTTTTTCGATAAGACCATCGTCATCAAATACGGCGGCAACGCCATGACGGACGAGCGCCTGAAAGAATGCTTTGCGCAGGATGTGGTGCTGCTGAAGCTGGTGGGTATGAACCCGGTGGTGGTGCATGGCGGCGGCCCGCAAATCAACGAGATGCTGGATAAGCTGGGCAAAAAGGGCGAGTTCATTCAGGGCATGCGCGTCACTGACGAAGAGACCATGGGTGTGGTGGAGATGGTGCTGGGCGGGCAGGTGAACAAGGAGATTGTGAACCTGATTAACCGTCACGGCGGCAAGGCCGTCGGCCTGACCGGGCAGGATGGCAACTTTATCCACGCGCACAAATTGCTGATGGAAGACCTGAAAGACCCAAGCAAGATGATCGACGTCGGCCAGGTAGGTGAAATTAGTGCGATTGACCCCAGCATCATCAACTTTCTGGATAGTGGTGATTTCATTCCGGTCGTCGCGCCGATTGGTGTCGGCAAAAATGGCGATACCTACAACATCAACGCCGACGTGGTCGCCGGCAAGCTGGCCGAAATCCTGAACGCCGAGAAACTGATTCTACTCACCAACACGCCAGGCGTACTGGACAAAGAAGGCAACCTCATTACCGGGTTGACGCCCAAACAAATCGACGACATGGTCGCTGACGGCACCCTGAGCGGTGGCATGCTGCCTAAGATCGGCTCCGCACTGGATGCGGCCCGCAGCGGCGTGAAGAGCGTGCACATTATTGACGGCCGCGTGGAACATGCCTTGCTTTTGGAAGTGCTGACGGACGAAGGCGTAGGCACACTGATCAAGGCGAAGTAAGTTGTCCAGAGTCTGGGTGTTCGACCTGGATGACACCCTGCACGACGCATCCGCCCACATCTTCCCTGTCATGAATCGCGCCATGACGCGCTACATTCAAGACCAGCTGGATATGGAAGAACATGAAGCCTGTACGCTGCGCCAGCATTACTGGCGCATCTATGGCGCTACACTCAAAGGCCTGATGCGCCACCATGGCGTTGACCCGCACCATTTTTTGCACGAGACACACCAGTTCCTGACGCCGGAAATGGTGCTGGTCACCAAACGGCTGCGCCACCTGCTGCGCACTCTCCCCGGCCGCAAAGTCATCTTCACCAACGCACCCAGGCATTATGCTCTGCGCGTGCTGGATCTGCTGGGCATCGGCGACATGTTCGAACTGGTGTTCAGCGTAGAAAACACCCAATTCCACGCTAAGCCCAATATACGGGGCTTTCGCATGCTGTTGCGCACCATTCGCGCCCGGCCGCGTGACTGCATCATGCTGGAGGATAATCCGGGCGCACTGATGACCGCAAAAAGACTAGGCATGCGTACGGTTTGGGTCAGCCGACAGCTCAAAAAACCGAATTATGTGGATTATCGTATCCGCTCGGTGCTTGCACTGGGCGCTCACTTTTCCCGCAAGTGAGCTAGAATAGCAAAAAACGAGGGAAATCATGGCTACCAATCGCAAACAGCAAATTCTGGAAACGCTCGCCAATATGCTGGAGAACCCAAAGGGCGAGAAAATCACTACCGCCGCACTCGCCGCCAAGCTGGATGTCAGCGAGGCCGCACTTTACCGGCACTTTGCCAACAAGGCGCAGATGTTTGAAGGGCTGATCGAGTTCATCGAAACCAGCATCTTCGGCGTCATCAACAAAATCATGTCCGAAGAGCCGGACGGCCACAAACAGGTACAGCTCATCATCAGCATGTTGCTGCGCTTTGCCGAGAAGAACCCCGGTATGACCCGCGTGCTGATTGGCGATGCGCTGGTGAACGAAGATAGCGCCTTGCAGGTGCGCATCAACCAGCTCAATGACCGTATTGAAGCCAGCCTGAAGCAATGCCTCAAAATTGCCGTGGCGCAACATGGCCGGAAAATCTTGCCGGAATCTGACGCCAACCTGATGATGTGCTATGTGCTGGGCCGCTGGCAGCAGTTCGTGCGAAGCGGATTCAAGCGCAAACCCGGCGAACTGGTGCAATCACAACTCGGCAAGCTCGCGGGTTAAACACACACTACTCACGCGCGCGTTCATTGTGCAAATCGCTGCCCTGTAAGGCAGGCAGGATGCGGCTTCCAGGCCGATGTGCCTTACAATGAAAACAAGGCCTGTTTTATCGCATCCAGCCTTGCCACAAACACCGCCTGTTTGATTTTCTCCGGCTCGCTGAATCTGGCGGCCACCTCGCCCGCATTCACGGTCAGCGCCGCCTCTAGCGCAGCGCGCGCCAAATCCGCCTCTGGTTGCGGGCAATCTTCCAAACCCGTTCTGCCGCGACTATCAGCCTCGCACGCTTGCAGAAAACCCTCGAACCGCTCCGGCTGGCGAATGGCATCCAGGTCTATCAAAAATTCCAGCAAGGTATCCGGCCGCATTTTGCTGGCTTGATGCAGTTTGCCGTGAAACTTGGCGACGATATGCGCCAGCTCTTTGCAATCATTGGGCACGCGCAGCCGCTTGCAGACACCCTTAAGTAAGTCCACACTTCGCGCCTCATGCCCGACATGCCTGGGGAGAACGTCTTTTGGCGTGGTGCCTTTTCCCAGATCATGCGTTAGTGCGGCAAAGCGCACCGGCAAACTGAAATTGCGGCTGGCAGCGTAGTCGATCACCATCATCACGTGCACACCGGTATCCACTTCCGGGTGATGTTGCGGCGGTTGCGGCACGCCCCACAGCGCGTTGAGTTCCGGAAAAATCTTTTGCAGCGCGCCGCAAGCGCGCAGCATCTCGAACATGCGCGATGGTTTGGTTTCCATCAGGCCGCGTGCAAGCTCTTGCCACATGCGCTCCGGCACCAGCGCATCCACCTCACCATCGGCCACCATCTGCTGCATCAATTCGAGCGTTTCCGGTGCAAGTGTGAAATCGGTGAATCGCGCCAGAAAGCGCGCCGCACGCAGGATACGCACCGGGTCTTCCACAAAGGCATCGCTCACATGACGCAGCACTTTGGCGCGTATATCGGCCTGCCCGTTGAACGGATCTGTCAGCGTGCTATCGGCCGCCTTGGCGATGGCGTTGATGGTGAAATCGCGGCGGCTTAAGTCCTGTTCCAGCGTCACATCCGGCGCGGCATACACGGAAAAGCCTTTGTAGCCTTTGGCGGTTTTGCGCTCGGTGCGCGCCAGCGCGTATTCCTCGTGCGTTTGCGGATGCAGAAACACCGGAAAATCCTTGCCGACCGGCTTGAAACCGGCTTTTGTCATGTGTTCCGGCGTGGCGCCGACCACGACGAAATCACGATCTTTTACCGGCAAACCCAGCAACTCGTCGCGCACGGCGCCGCCGACGATATAAGTTTGAAATGGGAGTCTTGCGCTATCGGCGGGCATTGATGGCACGCCCCGCCGCACTGCAGAACTGGTCGTACACGGCGCGCGGCGTTTGATGAGCGATGTATTGCGGAATAACCGATTCCAGTGGCGTGGGCTTGATGCCCAGCTCTGGCGCCATCGGTGCGGTAAGTACACTGTCTACCATGGTGGAACGCACGTTATCGCGTGACATCAGTTTGACTGGCAGCAGTTCCATCATAAAAGCCTGTGCGTAGGAAAGTGTATCGTTCAGACCGATGACACAGCGCCGTTTTCCCAGCGCATCCATTACTTTTTGCAGCAATGCACGCAAAGTATACACCTGCGGCCCGGCCAGCTCGTAAGTCTTGCCATAGGTGATAGTATTTTCCAGCGCGTTCACAAAGGCTTGTGCCACATCTTCCACCCAAATCGGCTGGAACCTGGCCTGAGGGCGGATCAGCGCCACGACAGGCAGCCATTGAACCAGCTTGGCGAACAGGTTAAGAAAGCTGTCGCCCCGGCCAAAAATGACCGACGGTCGGAAAATGGTGATATCCAGTTTTTTGCTATATTCGTTGACCGCTTCTTCGCCTGCCGCCTTGCTGCGCAGGTATTGGCTGGGCGCGTATTTGCCCGCCTGTAGCGCGCTCATATGCAATAGACGCCCTATGCCCAGCTCTTCGCATAAATGGGCCAGCTTGCGCGGCAACTGGTGATGCACCGATTCAAAGGTCTGCTTGCCTTGCTGATGCAGGATGCCGACCAGATTGATCACCGCATCGCTGCCCGCCAGCGCATTTTTAAGTGCATGGGAATCATGCACGTCGCATTGCACTACTTGCACATGCGGCAATAAAAACAGATGCCGCGCATCATCGCGACGACGCGTTAACACCTTAATTTGGTAACCCGCTGCATCCAGCTTGGCTACCAGCGCGCCTCCCACAAAGCCGGATCCTCCCAATATGGTGACTTTTTTAACTGCCATACCTTAATCTTCCCTGTTTCAATTCACTTGTTCCGTTAGTTGCACTTCCGGCGTGGCCTCATTGACGGCGTCGTCCTGGCTGGGCACGGCAATAAAGGCCTTGCCAGGCACCACCCCCAAACGCTGCTTGAGCGAAATCACCTTCAAACCCAGCTGCTGCGCATAAAGATGCGCATTTGCCATCACCTTCTGCACATAGAGCCGTGTTTCGCCAAAAGGGATAGTTTCCACATAAATAGCCCCCTCTAGCGGCGCATCAGCAGCCCATTTCTTGGCACGGCTCGGCCCTGCATTATACGCTGCTGTTGCCATGGTTTCCTGCCCGTTCATCAGGTCTTTGGTGTATGCCATGTAATAAGTGCCCAATGTGATATTGGTGTCCAAGTTATGGATCATGCCATGATGATATCCACTGATACCAATACGCTTGGCCGCCCATTTGGCGGTGGCTGGCATTAACTGCATCAACCCGGCCGCACCCACACCGGATTTGGCAAAATGCATAAAACGGCTCTCCTGCCGCGTGATGCCATACACCCATGCCTCATCCAGGTCATAAGCCTCAGCGGAAGGTTTGACCAAATCGCGATAAGGCGCCGGATAGCGCAAAGCAAAATTATGCACACCCGTGGTCTTGTCCGCCGTATTAATGGTGAGGTCATACCATTTTTGCTGTTGCGCATACTCCGCGGCTGCCAACAGTTGAGAATCGCCAAAGTCCTTGATGGCGAAGACCCATTCCAGCTTGGCTTCCCAGCGCATTTGCAGGCGCAGCAAAGCCTCTACACGTTCCATTGCTGGCATGTCCACAATCTCATTGACTTCATCCTGTGTTGGCTTGTAACTCTGCGACGGAGATGACATGATGCTATCCAATTCCTCCTGCGCTAGCCATCCGTAATAATGTCGCTCGGTGGAAAGTTTGGCAAATAAGGTATTGGCCTCCAGCATGCGGTTCTGCGCCTTTAACGCGCGCGCGCGCCAGTAGCGCCAAGCCCCTTCCTCATTTTGCGGGGGCTGCATTTTGTCTATCGCCGACTGCACCTCACCCCAGTCCTGCGCACGCAATGCAGACCTTGCATACCAAGCCAACTGTTCCTTGTCCAGAGGAGTGCTGCCAGCCTGCTTGAACCACTGTAGCGCCTGTGACTCATGACGTGGCGCCGCAATAGCTGCCAATCTCCCGTAAAAATAAGCCTTATCTTCCTTGTTAAACGCAGACTCTACCTGCCTGAACGCCAACAAAGCTTGTAGCGAATTGGTTTTGGCCAGCCGCTGCAAGGCGAACAAATTCAGCTCGCGGCCAATACGGCTTCCCAACGAAATGCTGCGTTTTTTTAGCACGGCGCTTGGCCCGGCATAGGCCTTTTCAATCAATTTAAAGTGTACCGCATCAAAATGTTTGCTACGTCGTACAATACTTTTTGCCAGCGCTATACGTTCAGAGGCCAAAGCCATCCTCAACCTGGCGACAACATCATCTTCCGTCAACAGGCCTTTGGCTTGCATGCGGTCGTAGAGGCTAGCGCAGCTACTCGCCTGCTCCTTGGGCTGTAGCCACAGCTGCTGCGCCTGATCCAGCACATCGTCTATACCCTGCACCAGCCTGGCTTCCGCCGCATAGCAGGCCACTGCATTGTCCTCGCCTTGGTAGGTCGGCCACTCTTCCAGAAATGCCTGCCACTGCTGCGCTTTGCCCAGTTTTTTCAGGTATTCCCCACGTAAACGGTCGGCAAAAGGATATGCTTCATATTTGGCCAGGAACTCCTGCACCTGCTCCTTGCTGGTATCCTCCAAGTTCAGCAACATCAACCAGTAATCGGCATAAGGCGCTAGTGGATAATTCTGACTTTCCAGTTCTGTTACGTCTTCGGCCAGCGCGATGGCGTTTTTTTTCTCGTAATCAGCGCGCGCGCGCAAAAAGTCGCTATCCCCTGTCGCCGCTACAGGCAAGGCATGCAGTGCGCCCCATGCAAGCAAGCCGGATAAGATACGAAGTAATGTGGTTTGAGAAACCATTGCCTGACCTATAGATGCAATACCCGTGTGATGAGATAAAACACGGCTAGCAAAGCGAAGAAACTCAGCAAAAACTTGAATACTTGCTTGAGCAATGCGATGTAGCGTTTGTCACGCGTCACCAGAAAAGCCAGCACCAGGACAATGGTCGCCAGCAGGGTTAACAACAGAATCAGGCGGACGACTGCCATTACAGGAACCTTGAATCAAGTAAAATGCGGCATCAGGTTTGGCGTGAAGTAAGCTGTTTGCGCCTGAAAACCTTCCGGTGCTTCTTCCAGCTTGTCAAAAGTCACGTATTCCCACGCGCTGGCATCCGCCAATAATGCCCGCAACAACTGGTTATTCAGGCCGTGGCCGGATTTAAAGGCCACAAAGCTGCCCAGCAACGGATGCCCCAGCATATACAGGTCGCCAATCGCATCCAGCACTTTGTGTTTGGCAAACTCGTCATCATAGCGCAGGCCATCCTGGTTCAATACACGGTATTCGTCCAGCACGATGGCGTTATCCAGACTGCCGCCACGCGCCAGGCCATTGGCACGCAGGTACTCCACCTCATGCATGAAGCCGAACGTCCGCGCGCGGCTGATTTCTTTAATATAGCTATTATCCTTGAAATCGATTTTGACGTTATTGCCGGACTGCTCGAACACCGGATGCGCAAAATCAATGGTGAAATCCAATTTAAACCCGTGATAAGGCTCGAAACGCGCCCATTTATCACCGTCGCGCACTTCTACGATTTTTTTGATGCGTATGAATTTCTTTGGGGCATTCTGCTCAACGATACCCGCTGATTGCAACAGAAATATAAACGGCCCGGAACTCCCATCCATGATCGGGATTTCCGAAGCCGTGACTTCCACCATCACATTATCCACGCCCAAACCAGCCAGCGCCGACATCAGGTGCTCCACAGTCGCCACGCGTGCGCCTTCATGCTCCAGGGCAGAGCACATGCGCGTATCGCGAACGGCGTCAGGCGTCGCTTGTATTGTTGGCGCACCAGGCAAATCGGCGCGCTTAAATACAATGCCGGTGTCTGGGCTTGCCGGACGTAGTGTCAAGGTCACTTTTTCGCCGTTGTGCAAGCCGACCCCAGTGGCGCTCACCACTTTTTTAAGGGTTCTCTGTTTCAGCACTTAATGTCTTTCAATTCTCTTGAGTATCATCCTTAACAATTTCATATTAACACTGATACTGCCGGCTGGCGAGACAAGCCTAGTCGGCCTGCTTACGCAAGAATGCCGGAATATCGTATTCCTCCACACCGGACATTTTCATGGCTTCCACCTGGGCACGACGCGTGTTCTGGCTAAATACGGCCGGCGCATCTTCTTGCGCCACTTGCTGTGTCTCACCCATGAAAAGTGGCTGATTGGTAGTACCATCGCGCACGGTTGTCATCATACGCAGTTCCGGTTTTTGCTGGCGACGCACCGCACCGTTCAAGCCGGTTGCCACCATGGTCACGCGCAGCTTGTCCCCCATGGATTCATCCATCACGTTGCCCACGATTACCGTTGCATCATCAGCTGTGAACTCTTTGATGGTATTCATCACATCGTAATACTCTTTCATCTTAAACGAACTGCTAGCGGTAATGTTGACTAACACGCCGCGCGCATTAGCCAGATTCACGTCTTCCAGCAACGGGCTTGCTACAGCCTGCTCGGCTGCGATTGCAGCACGGTTGGCGCCGCTCGCCTCGGCAGAGCCCATCATCGCCATGCCCATCTCGCTCATCACGGTGCGCACGTCGGCAAAGTCGACGTTCACCAGGCCTGGGCAATTGATGATTTCCGCAATGCCGGAAACTGCGTTATGCAGCACATCGTTGGCTGCACGGAAGGCTTCCAGGAATGGCACATCCTCGCCCAGTACTTCCATCAGCTTCTCGTTCGGAATCACAATCAATGAGTCTACATGCTGAGACAACTCGTCCAAACCTTCGGTTGCAACTTTGGTGCGTTTGCCTTCGAATGCGAATGGCTTGGTCACTACCGCCACGGTCAGGATGCCCATTTCCTTGGCCACTTCAGCAATGATAGGTGCTGCGCCGGTACCAGTACCACCACCCATGCCTGCGGTGATGAACAGCATATCTGCGCCATCGATCGTCTCTGCGATACGGTCACGGTCTTCCAATGCAGCTTCACGACCGATTTCCGGTTTGGCCCCTGCACCCAGACCCTTGGTGATGTCAGCCCCGATTTGCAATGTGGTAGTCGCATTGCTTTTCTTCAATGCTTGCACATCGGTATTGGCGCAAATGAAGTCCACGCCGTTTACGTTTTTTTCAATCATGTGTTCGACTGCGTTGCCACCACAGCCACCCACCCCGATTACCTTGATTACTGCTTCCTGTGAATCTTTTGCCATAATTTCAAACATAACTTACTCCTTCTTTGCCCTAAATTTGAGCCCTTGCGGACTCTGCCCTGTTAACAACTAAAACCACTACTAAAAGTTCCCCTGAAACCACGCTTTCATTCTTTCCAGAATCCGCGTGAAAGAATTCATTTCCATTTGGCCGCTGATGTGACGTTCCAATTGCTGCTTGCCCATCAGCACCAAACCAACTGCCGTGGCATAACGCGGGTTGCCGACCACCTCGGAAAGCCCTGCCACATAACGCGGCATGCCCAAACGCACCGGCATATGGAAAATCTCTTCGCCAAGTTCAATCATGCCGCGCATCATGGCGCTGCCGCCGGTAATCACAATGCCAGAAGCGATCATCTCTTCCATGCCGCTACGGCGCAGCTCCTGCAGCACGAGCTCATACAACTCGACGACGCGTGGCTCGACCACTTCGGCCAAAGTTTGCACGGACAGCTGACGAGGCTCGCGCCCGTCTACGCCTGGCACCTCCACCACTTCACGCGGATCAGCCAGCTGGCGCAATGCGCATGCATGCTTCACTTTGATATCTTCCGCAGATTGTGTCGGCGTGCGGAAAGCCACCGCAATGTCATTGGTAATCTGGTCGCCAGCAATCGGAATCACCGCTGTATGGCGAATGGAACCGTTCTTGAATACGGCAATATCTGTCGTACCACCACCAACGTCTACCAGGCACACACCCAGTTCTTTTTCATCCTCGGTGAGTACCGCAACACTTGAGGCTAATGGCTGCAGTATCAGATCACTGACTTCCAGCCCACAGCGTTTGATGCATTTGACGATGTTCTGCGCCGCTGCGACGGCACCTGTGACGATGTGTACTTTAACTTCGAGCTTCATCCCGCTCATGCCCAATGGCTCGCGCACATCCTCCTGGCCGTCAATAATGAACTCTTGGGTCAGGATGTGCAGAATCTGCTGGTCAGCTGGCAAGGCCACTGCACGTGCAGTTTCCACCACACGGTCCACATCCATCTGTGAGACCTCCGCATCCTTGATCTTGACCATACCATGTGAATTCAGGCTCTTAATATGGCTGCCTGCAATACCGGTGTATACGGTATTGATTTTGCAATCCGCCATCAGCTCCGCCTCTTCCAGCGAGCGCTGAATGGCCTGCATCGTGGAGTCAATGTTCACGACTACGCCTTTTTTCAACCCTCTGGAGATATGCTGCCCCAGGCCGATTACTTTCAGCGAACCATCCGGCAGCAACTCGGCAACGATGGTCACTATCTTAGATGTGCCGATATCCAACCCGACTATCAGGTTCTTATCTTCACGCACTTTACTCATGGTTTACTACTCCCTGTTTCATGCCTTTTTCACCGCATCCGGTGAGCCTGGCACTGGTTTTTGTTGCAATGTCTGTGCAGGCTTGCGCACCGCGAAACCGTTCGGGTAACGCAAATCTGCATAGGTAATCTTTACATTCAATTGATTCAATGTACTCTGGTAGGCCAGTGCAAACTTGTTCAACCGTGTCTCCATATCTTCGCGTCCCAAGGCAATCAACATGCCTTCCTGCGTCGTAATCTCCCACGAACGCCTGGGAGACAACGTTACCTGAGCCACATGCATGTTTGCTTGCCCCAGAATCTCGCTGAACTTGCCATAATGCTGCGTCACTTCCAGCGCACCGTTACCCGGCCCGTAAAACACCGGCAAATCCGCATCAGACGCCGCATGAAACAGCTCGCCCTGCGTGTTCACCAACGCGATATTGCCCCAGCGCGCCAGCGCCTGATGTTCTTCTATCGCCACATCCAGCTTATCCGGCCAGCGGCGACGTACACTCACTTGCCTTGCCCAAGGCAGCTTCTGAAATGCATCGCGCGCTTTCACCAGATCCAGCGTAAAAAAATTACCCTTCAGATGCTTGTCCACAATCAGGCGAACTTGCTCGCGTGTCACATGATTCAGCTTGCCTTCCACATTCACCTCGCGCAGCGGGAAGATAGGCAGATGCACAATCACGAATATCGCCGCGTACATCATCAGCACCACGCTCAACGCATAGAGCAGGTTAGCCGTCCAGTTCAATAATGCAGGCTTATCCCACACGCTTGCATCCCCCAAAGCTTGCCTTTTGCGCGCGCTGCCGCGTTACGCGGTGCTCGCAACATCGCCGTACAAACCCGTACTGTCTCGGCTCCTGCGCGCCATGCGCCTTGCATCGCATCACAAAATTCTGTGTTTTGATGTGATGCAATTTATTTCTCCTCTTTTACTAAAGTCATGCTCAAAATCTCTAGCACCAAGTCGTCGAAACTTAACCCAGCCGCTCTGGCAGCCATCGGCACCAGACTGTGGTCTGTCATGCCAGGGGAGGTGTTCACTTCCAGGAAATAATGTTGCCCAGCCTCGTCCATCAGGAAATCCACCCTGCCCCAGCCACGGCCACCAATCACGCGGAAAGCCTGCAGCGCTTCTGCTTGTATTTGCGCTTCTTTTTCGGCACTCAGGCCGCACGGGCACAAGTACTCCGTATCGTCGCGCAGGTATTTCGCCTCGTAATCGTAGAACTCGTTCTTGGGCACGATGCGCACAATCGGCAGCGCGCGATCACCCAAGATACCGACGGTATACTCACCGCCGCCGACAAAACGCTCGGCAATCACTAGAGGATCTGCCTTGGAAGCCAATAAGTACGCGGCCTCCAGGGCACCTTTTTCTTTCACCTTACTGATACCGATGCTGGAACCTTCATTGGCAGGCTTCACGAACAGCGGCAGACCCAATGCCTGCTCGATTGCCGCAAAGTCGCTGTTGCTATCCACCAGCATGAAATCCGGCGTCACCACACCCGTCGCGCGCCACAATAGCTTGGTACGCCATTTGTCCATGCCCAGGCTGCTCGCCATCACGCCGCTACCGGTGTAGGGGATGCCCATCAGATCCAGCACTCCCTGTATCGTGCCATCCTCGCCGCCACGACCATGCAAGTTAATCATCACCCGGTCAAACGCCTTCAGACCGCTCAAATCCTGCCTGGCCGGATCAAAAGCCTGCGCGTCCACGCCTTGCCTGAGCAGTGCCGCCAGAACGGCGGAACCACTCTTGATTGAAACCTCGCGTTCATCGGAGCTGCCGCCAAATAGCACGCCGACTTTGCCAAATTTTTGTTGTTTACTCTGCATACTCACCTACTATCCTGACCTCTTGCTGTAAAGCCACCCCTTGCTTTTCCAATACCACTTCCTTGATATGGCGTATCAGCAGCTCAATATCCAAGGCCTTGGCGTCGCCCAAATTGACAATGAAATTGGCATGTTTAGGCGACACCTGCGCACCGCCAATCTGGTGGCCTTTTAGCCCGCTTGCCTCGATCAATCTGGCTGCGAAATCGCCTGGTGGATTACGGAATGTACTGCCCGCACTCGGCATATTCAGCGGTTGGCTGGCCAAGCGCGTCGCAAGCAAATCTTTAATCTTGCGCAGTGACACCTCGGCAACGCCACGCTCCAATGCGAACCACGCCCCCAAGAACCATTCATCAGCCGCCGGCATTTCCACATGGCGATAACTGGGGGTAAATTCCGACGCATTGCGTACACGCGTCTCACCTGATCGGGTAATCATCAATACTTGATGTACGATGTTCCATGTCACCCCACCATAACAGCCGGCATTCATCGCCAACGCGCCGCCCACCGTGCCGGGAATACCCGCCATAAATTCCGCGCCCTGAAACCCCTGCGAAGCACTGAAGCGCGCCAGCTTGGCGCTGGTCACTCCTGCTTCTGCATAGATATACTTGCTATCCAGGCGCAAATCACTCAATGCCTGATGCATCACGACCACCGTGCCGCGAATGCCGCCGTCACGCACCAGCAAATTGCTACCTAGCCCGATGAAATACACAGGCTCGTCACGATCCAGTGTTCGCAAGAACGCTTGCAGCTCAGCCAGATTCTCGGCAATGAACAGTCGGTCAGCCTTGCCACCCACGCGCCAGCTGGTGTAGCGCGCCATCGGCTCGTCCCTAAGCAACTGTGATTGAGTAGCGGTCATCTCTGCCATGACTCTAAATATTCCCCTGATTAGCCATCTCTCGAGTGCGCGCAGCCACCTGGCCAATGCTGCCTGCACCCATCACGATCACGACATCACCACCTTTGGCGATATTCAAAATAGCTGCCGGCAATACGTCTGTCGATTCCACAAACACAGGCTCTACTTGATCCAGCACGCGGATCGCCCGGATCAGGCTGCGCGTATCCGCAGCTACAATCGGCGCCTCGCCTGCGGAATACACTTCAGTCAACAGCACCACGTCAGCAGTAGAAAGCACGCGGACAAAATCTTCGAAACAATCGCGGGTGCGCGTATAGCGATGCGGCTGGAAGGCAAGCACCAGGCGGCGACCGGGGAAGGCGTCGCGCGCCGCGGCAATCACGGCCTGCATTTCCACCGGATGGTGGCCGTAATCGTCTATCAGTGTGAAATGCCCACCCTGCTTAGCTGACACTTCACCATAGCGCTCAAATCGACGGCCGACGCCCTTGAATTCTTTCAAGGCCTTCGCAATCGCTGCGTCTGGCACATTCAGCTCACTGGCCACTGCAATTGCGGCCAGCGCATTCAACACGTAGTGATGGCCCGGCAGATTTAACGTCACATCAAAGCTGGTTGTGGTGCCATTCACGCGCGTAGCGGTAAAGTGCATTTTTCCGTTATCGGCGCGGATGTTGCTGGCACGCACGCTGGCATCCTCGCTCACCCCATACGTCATCATCGGCTTGGTGATGCGCGGCAAAATTGCGCGCACATTCGGGTCATCCACACACAGCACGGCCATGCCATAAAAAGGCAGGCATTGCAGAAACTCGACGAATGCGGATTTCAGCTTCTCGAAATCGTGATCGTAGGTGTCCATGTGATCCTGGTCGATATTGGTCACCACCGCGATGATCGGGCTCAGATGCAGGAAGGATGCATCCGATTCATCGGCCTCTGCCACAATAAACTCGCCCGTACCCAACCGTGCATTCGCGCTGGCTGCTTCCAGCTTGCCACCAATCACAAAGGTCGGATCCATGCCCGCCTCGGCCAAGATGCTGGCGATCAGGCTGGTTGTCGTAGTTTTTCCATGCGTACCGGCTACGGCGATGCCCTGGCGGAAGCGCATCAGCTCCGCCAGCATCAATGCACGCGGCACCACGGGGATCTTCTTGGCGCGCGCGGCGGCCACTTCCGGGTTCTGCTCGTTCACCGCGCTGGAAACCACCACCACATCGGCATCTTTCAAGTTCTCAGTCGCATGGCCTTGATACACTGTCGCACCAAACCCTTGCAGGCGTTTGGTGACTGCATTGCTGGCCAGATCAGATCCGCTGACGGCGAAATCCAAATTCAGCAGCACCTCGGCAATGCCGCTCATGCCTGCGCCGCCGATACCGACAAAATGAATATGTTTGACTTTATGTCTCATAATGTCATGCCCCCAAAAGAGCACACTCCATACAAATATTAGCCACTGCCTCTGTCGCCTCTGGCCGTGCCAAAACGCGCGCCTTTTGTGCCATTTCCAGGCATTTTTCCCTGCTCAAGCCACGCAACATCTCCGCTGCCTTTTCTACCGTCAGCGTTGTTTGCTGAATCAGCACAGCCGCACCGGCATCCGACAAAAACTTGGCATTCGTTGTTTGGTGGTCGTCCACCGCGTGCGGAAAGGGTACCAGTACGCTTGCCACGCCCACGCACGCAATCTCGGCCACAGTCAGTGCACCTGCCCGGCAAATCACCACATCCGCCCATTGGTACACCTCGGCCATGTCGTGAATGAACGCGCGCGTTTCGGCCTCCACGCCAGCAGCACGATAATTCGCCTGCAGTTCTTCAATATGTTTCTCGCCTGCCTGATGGATGACCTGCGGCCGTACATCTGCAGGTAACAACGCCAGCGCTTTCGGTAGCACATTATTCAAAGCCGCCGCACCCAGGCTGCCGCCCACGACCAATACGCGCAAAGCGCCTTGATGGCTGGCGTATCGCTCCTTGGGTTGTGGCAAGTTGTGGAACACCGCACGCACGGGGTTGCCCACCTGCCTGCCTCTGGGTGTCAACACCTGGGGAAAGCCTGTCAGCACGCGATTTGCCAGCAAGCCTAATGTCTTGTTGGTCAGGCCAGCAATTGAATTCTGCTCATGTATCACCAAGGGTTTCCCTGCCAGTTTCCCCATCACGCCACCCGGAAATGCGGCAAAACCGCCCATACCCAACAATACGTCCGGCTTGTACTGACGAATCGCCTTCAGGCATTGCGAGAATGCCTTTGCCAACTTGACTGGCAGCAGTAACCAGCCCAACAAACCCTTGCCGCGCACACCGCGCATGTTGATCATGGTTTTTTGGTAACCTTTACCTTCTATCAGACGGTTTTCCATGCCGCCTTCCGTTGCCAGCCAAACAATGCGCCAGCCTTTTGCTTTCAATGTGTCCGCGACGGCCATTGCCGGATAGATATGACCACCCGTACCACCAGCCATCACCATCAAGGTGTAAACGCCATGTTGTGTCACCGGGCTGGAGAACATCATGCTGGCAACCCCTTCTGCAAGCGCCTGTTTTCATAATCAATTCTGAGTAAAACAGCCATTGCAATACAGTTGGCCAGAATGCCGCTGCCACCAAAGGAAAGCAGCGGCAACGTCAGCCCTTTGGTTGGCAACACCCCCATGTTGACGCCAATATTGATGATGCCCTGCACGCCCATCCACACACCAATCCCCTGCGCCAGCAAAGCCGCGAAGTAACGCTCGTTGGCAACCGCATCCTTGCCAATACCAAATGCACGAATCACAATCCACACAAACAGTGCCAGCACAGTCAGCACCCCCACAAACCCCAGTTCCTCGGCAATCACGGCCAGTAAAAAGTCGGTATGCGCTTCCGGCAAATACAGCAGTTTCTCCACGCTCGCCCCCAGCCCCACGCCCAGCCATTCGCCACGGCCAAACGCAATCAGCGCATGCGAAAGCTGGTAGCCTTTGCCATATGGATCTGCCCAAGGATCGAGAAATCCGATCACGCGTTGCAGACGATAGGGCGAACTCCAGATCAGCAAGTAAATCGCCACCGGCAGCAAGGCCAACAGCGCGGCAAAGATTTTGGCGTTGATGCCGCCCAGCCACAGGATGGAAATGGAAATGGCGGCAATCACGGCGAATGCGCCAAAATCCGGCTCGCGCAACAGCAGAAAACCCACCAGCACCATCACGGCTACCATAGGCAGAAAGCCTTTGACGATGCTGTCCATCTGGGCCGATTTCCGTACGGCATAATCCGCCACATACATCGCGGCAAATAGCTTCACAAACTCCGAAGGCTGCAAGTTGACAATCCCTAGCGGCAGCCAGCGCTGGCTGCCATTGACGTTGCGGCCAACCCCTGGCACCAATACCAGCACCAGCAATACCAACCCTGCCAGGAACAGATAAGGCGCCATTTTCTGCCACCACACCACGGGAATATGGAACGTCACAAACGCGGCAACCAGCCCCATCACAACGTAAATGGCCTGACGAATCAGGAAATAGGTGGACTGATGACCTGTCGCCTTATCCGCTTCAGCAATCGCAATACTGGCCGAATACACCATCACCAAGCCCAAGCCCAGCAAGATCAAGGTGACCCAGAGCAGCATCTGGTCGTAGCTTGGCGCGTTCATAGTCTCGCGGCTGGTCATCACAGGCGCTAACATGTAGCTACCTCCAATGCTTTCACCGCATCCACAAACGCTTGGGCGCGATGTTCATAATTCCTGAACATATCGAAGCTGGCACAAGCGGGTGACAGCAACACCGCATCGCCGCCTCGGGCGACACGTCTGGCAATAGCAACCGCTTCCGCCATATCCGCCGCACGGTACAGCGGTATATCCGTCTTAAGCAATGCTGTTTCTATCAAATCGGCATCGCGGCCATAAAGCACCACGGCACGTGCGTTCTGGCCAACCGGCGCGGCTAGCGGCGCAAAATCCTGCCCTTTACCATCACCGCCTGCCAGCAACACCACCTTCTGCGGCAAACCGGCCAATGCGGCGCAAGTCGCCCCCACGTTCGTACCCTTGGAATCGTCGAAATAATCCACCTCGTCGATACGCGCCACCCACTCCACGCGATGCGGCAAGCCTTTGAAGTCATATAGCGCAGCCAGCAACGGCGCGAAATCCAGACCTACCGCACGGCATAAGGCGAGCGCGGCCAGCGCATTCATGGCATTGTGTGTGCCTTTGATTTTCAGGTCAGCCACATTCATCAGTTTCTGGCCTTTCGCAGTCAGCCAGATATCTTTGCCTTCTTGCACCAAGCCAAAATCTTCATCGCTCTGGCCAAACGTGCTGCAAAGCACTCTAGGACGCGCCATGATCATGCTCCAGGCATCATCACGGTTAAGCACCTGATGTCTGGCGTGATAGAAGATGTGTGCCTTGGCCGCTGCATAAGCGGTCATATCCTCATGCCGGTCGAGATGGTCTTCCGTCAGGTTCAGCATGGTCGCAGCATCCGTCTGCAGGCTGTTTGTCGTTTCCAACTGAAAGCTGGAAAGCTCCAGCACATACACATCCGGCGCGGGCATTTCCAGCGCATCCAGCACCGGCAAACCGATATTACCCGCTACGATGGTTCTCAAACCGGCTGCTTTGCACATCTCGCCCACCAGGGTGGTCACGGTCGTTTTGCCATTCGCACCGGTAATCGCGATGACTTTTGCACCTGGGTCACGGTATTGTGCGAACAATTCCACATCGCCAAGCACTGGCACACCCGCCTGAATCGCCGCTTGTATATTGGCTTCCCGGGCATCCACCCCAGGGCTGATGACGATAACTTCCTGGCCCTTGAATGTTCCCGGTTTGAATGCACCGGTGAAAATCGTCACATCCGGCATCTCGGCTTTAAGTGTCTCCAGATTCGGTGGCGTATCGCGCGAATCGGCTACGGACAGGCGTGCGCCCTGCTTGCGTAGCCAGCGCAGGGCCGAGAACCCGGTCTCGCCCAGCCCCAGCACTAGAACTTTCCTATCTTTTAGCGCAATTTTTTTCATTACTACCTAATTTTCAAACTCGCCAGACCTATTAAAACAAGCATCATCGTGATAATCCAGAACCGCACCACCACTTGCGTCTCTTTCCAACCTTTTTGCTCATAGTGGTGATGCAGCGGTGCCATCAGGAAAATACGCCGCCCCTCGCCGTATTTCTTTTTCGTATATTTGAAATAACTCACCTGCGCAGCCACAGAAAGTGTTTCCACTACAAACACGCCACCCATGATGAACAGTACGATTTCCTGCCGCACGATGACAGCCACGGCGCCGAGTGCGCCGCCGAGCGCCAGCGCACCCACGTCACCCATGAATACCTCTGCCGGGTACGCGTTAAACCACAAAAAGCCGAGCCCGGCGCCTGCCATCGCAGCGCAGAACACCGTCAGTTCACCCGCACCGGCCACATAGGGGATGCCCAAATATTTGGAAAAATACAGGTGCCCCGCAACGTAAGCGAACACCGCCAGCGCCGCGCTCACCAGCACTGTGGGCATAATCGCCAGACCATCCAAGCCATCCGTCAAATTCACCGCATTGCTGGTACCCACAATAACAAAATAGGTGAGCACGATGAATGACACCATACCCAGCGGCAATACCGCATGCTTGAAGAATGGCAGGATCAAAGTTGTCTCAATTGGGCTTTGCGCCGTTTTATACAGAAATATCGCCGAAGCCAGGCCAATGACGCTTTGCCAGAAATACTTGGCTTTAGCGGACAGGCCTTTCGGGTTTTTGTAAACGACCTTGCGATAATCATCTACCCAGCCAATAGCGCCGAACCCCAGCGTAATCACCAACACCACCCAAACGAAACGGTTACTTAAATCTGACCACAACAAGGTCGAAACCCCAATCGCGACCAGGATCAGCGCACCACCCATGGTTGGCGTACCGGCTTTAATCAAGTGCGTCTGCGGCCCATCATCGCGCACTGCCTGACCGACCTTGTACTCGGTCAGCTTGCGTATCATGCCTGGCCCCACCATGAAGGAGATTAGCAGTGCCGTCATGCTGGCCAGCACCGCGCGCAGCGTAATGTAATCAAATACACGAAATCCACGAATATCGTGTGCCAACCAGCGTGCGAGTTCCAGCAACATTTAATGTGCACTCCCCATCATCTTCATCGAATCGTCTTCGTTCACAACTGCCCTTACCACACGCTCCATCTGCATGAAACGCGAGCCTTTCACCAGCACCGTCATTCCCTCCTGCATCAAGCGAGCAAGCGCATCCAGCAAGGCCTGCAGGGATGCGAAATGCGTTGCGCCCGTGCCAAACGCCTGCACGGCATGCGCGGTGTTCTCGCCCAGGCACAACAGCTGGTCGATGCCTTTTTGTTTGGCATAAGCGCCAATTTCAGCATGCATTCTGGGACTGTCCAGACCCAGCTCGCCCATGTCGCCCATCACAAAAATTTTTCTGCCAGCCTGGCTGGAAAGTACATCCAGCGCGGCTTTCATCGAATCCGGGTTGGCATTGTAGGTATCATCGATCACCTGCGCGCCATGCAAGCCTTTGAAACGCGCCAAACGTCCCTGCACACCGCCAAAACTGTCCAGACCCTGCTGAATTGCTGCCAGTGGCACACCCAACGCCAGCGCCGCAGCTGTAGCCGCTAGCGCGTTGCGCACGTTATGCTCGCCCGGCATGTGCAACTCCACGGCGATTTCGCCTTGTGGCGTCATCAAAACCATCGACCCGGAAGCCGCGTCCTGATTGGCTTGCAGGGCAGCGGTTTTCACACTGATGTCTGCCGGTTTTTGCAAACCGAAAGTCAGCACATGCCTGTCTTTGTTCAGGCCACGCCAATAATCGGCAAACTCATCATCGGCATTGATGATGGCGATACCCTGATTGTTCAGCCCTTCGTAGATTTCACCCTTGGCGCGGGCAATCGCCTCGCGCGAGCCGAGCTCGCCAATATGTGCAGTACCAGCGTTATTGACCAGCGCCACATCCGGTTGCGCAATGTTAGTCAAGTAACGAATCTCGCCTTCGTGGTTCATGCCCATCTCGATGACCGCATAGCGGTGTTTTTCGTTTAAATTCAGCAGTGTCAGCGGCATGCCGATGTCGTTGTTCAAATTGCCGCGCGTAGCCAGCACATTGGCACCATCTGCACGCAAAATCGCTGCTATCATTTCCTTAACCGTTGTTTTGCCGTTGCTGCCAGTCACCGCCACCAGTTTCAGCGCCTGCTTGCCACGCCAATGTCGTGCCAACTCGCCCAGCGCCTGGCGCGTATTTGGCACCAACACATTGGGGATGCCACTAACAATCGCATCGCTCACCAAAGCCGCTGCCGCACCCTGTTTCACAGCATCGATAGCAAAAACATTGCCATCGAACTTGTCGCCTTTGATCGCCACAAATAACTGATTTACAACGATATTACGACTATCCGTGCCTGCCGAAGAAAACTGTACATCCGGCCCGCGCAATTGGCCGTGGGTGACGTTCGCCAATTCGGACAAATGCATCATACGGCCACCCCTTGCATCCGCTTCAATGCAACTTTGGCCTGCTCCACATCGCTGAAATATACTTTTTTTCCGCCAATCTCCTGATAGGCTTCGTGGCCTTTACCCGCCAGCAGCACCGTATCGCCAGCCTTGGCCGTAACAATGGCAACAGCGATAGCTTTGGCGCGATCCGGCTCAATGGCATAACTGCCATGCATGCCTTCCAGCACCTGTTCGATAATCGCTTCCGGCTCTTCGCTGCGCGGATTGTCGGAAGTCACCACCGCCGCATCGGCCAGATCGCTCACTACTTTGCCCATCAGTGCACGTTTTCCGGGGTCGCGGTCTCCGCCGCAACCGAACATGCAGACCAGCTTACCTTTGGTTTGTGGGCGCAAGGCTTTCAGCACACTCTCCAGCGCATCTGGGGTATGCGCATAGTCCACCACCACCAGCGGCAAATCTCCGCCCCCCAGTTGCTCCATGCGCCCAGCGGCCGATTTGATATGCGCAATCGCATCCACGGCATCCGTCAACCTGACATCTGACAGCAGCAAGGTGGCCAGTACGGCCAGCACGTTATAGACATTAAACTGCCCCACCACATTTGCCAGGATTTCCGCTTCGCCCGCCGGCGTATGCACCTTGAACGACAGATGGTTAGAACGCAGGCGGATATGGCTGGCACGCACATCGCCGGTATGGATGCCATAAGTCATGACCTGCAGTGGTTTGCCTTGCAATGCCCTGAGCAGTTCCCGCCCGAAATCGTCATCCACGTTGATTACGGCGGCTTTCAAGCCTTCCATCTCGAACAGTTTGCGCTTGGCAGTGGCGTAAGCTTCCATGGTGCCGTGATAATCCAAATGGTCGCGCGTCAAATTGCTCAACACAGCAACGTCAAAATGCACCCCGTTCAAGCGTCCCTGATCCAACCCATGCGACGACACCTCCATCGCGACTGCTTTTGCACCAAGCTGCAGATAATCTGCCAGCAAACCATGCAGGGAAACCGCGCCTGGCGTAGTGTTTTGCGTAGCGCTGAGCGCCTCGACAAATCCATTGCCGATGGTGCCGATAACGGCTGTTTTGCGCCCCAGATGCGTCAACGTTTGCGCCACCCACTGCGAGATAGAGGTCTTGCCGTTGGTGCCGGTTACGCCAACCATCCAAAGCTTGTGTGATGGTTGCTGATAGAATCTGTCAGCGAGATAACCAGCCTGTGCACGCAAATTCTCCACCGGCATGTTTTCGACCTGCCAGTCCGCTGGCCAGGTGAATCCCTCAGGCGCCCACAACACTGCCACAGCACCGTTCTGAATGGCATCCGCAATATAGTGGCGACCATCGGTTTTCTCGCCGGGATAAGCCAGAAACAAGCTGCCTGGACGCACCTGACGGCTGTCGGTAGTAATGCTGGTTGGCACCACATTCAGTTCGATTCGGCTCACATGACCTCCTTGACATCCTCGGCCACAGAAGGCGGAATCACTACATTCTCGTTTGCGGCGTCCTGCGGTACTGCCAGCATACGCAAAGCATCCGACATCACCGCGCTGAACACAGGTGCAGCAACCGTACCACCGTAATACTCGCCCGTCGTCGGCTCATCAATCATGACCGCCATGATGAGGCGTGGATTGGAGGCTGGCGCCATCCCAACAAACGAACCGACATATTTATCCTCTTCATAGCCGTGCGGCCCCAGCTTATGCGCGGTACCGGTTTTGCCAGCGACACGATAGCCTGCCACTTGCGCCCGGATGGCCGTACCCCCCGGCTGCACCACCAGCTCCAGCATGTCTTTCATGTCGTTCGCCACTTGCGTGGAAAATACCTGATGCCCCACTGGCGGCTCTTTCAGCCTGACCAGCGACACCGGCTTCAACTCGCCCTCATTAGCAAACACGGTGTAAGCACGCGCCATTTGCAACAAAGTCACACTGATACCATGCCCATAGGACATGGTCGCCTGCTCAATTGGCCGCCAGGTCTTATACGGACGCACCTTGCCGGAAACCTCGCCGGGAAACCCAATCTGGGTTGACGCGCCGAACCCAAGTTGGTTAAAGGTACTCCACAGTTCTTCTTTTTTCAGGCTGAGTGCCATTTTGGAGGCACCCACATTCGATGAATACTGGATAACTTGCGCCACCGAAATCAGGCCATGCGGGTGCGCGTCATGAATCGTGGCAGGACCCAGTGTGAGCGTACCACCACCGGTATCTACCTTAGTCGCCGGCTGGTAATCGCCAAACTCCATGGCCGCAGAAACCGCCACAGGTTTCATAGTCGAACCAGGCTCGTAGATGTCGGTAATACAGCGGTTTCGCGTTTTTCCCTTGATATTGACCGGATTATTAGGGTTGTAAGTCGGGATGTTAGTCATCGCCAACACCTCACCGGTTTTCGCATCCAGCACCACCGCTGCGGCAGCCTTGGCCTTGTACTGCTCTACCGCTTTGCTCAGCTCACGGAAAGCCAGATACTGAATGCGGCGATCAATACTCAACACGATATCCTGGCCATCCTGCGGAACTTTGACTGCTTCCAAATCCTCGACGATGCGCCCTTGGCGGTCCTTGATCACGCGGCGACTACCCGCCTTGCCGGATAAATAGTCATTCTTGGCCAGCTCAAGGCCTTCTTGACCGTTGTCATCAATCCCGGTAAACCCGACAATGTGTGCAGTCACATCGCCTGCAGGATAAAAACGCTTATATTCACGCTGTAAAAACACACCTGGAATCTCCAGGCTCATTACTTTGCCTGCCAATGCAGGAGAAATACGCCGCTTGAGGTAAACAAATTCGCGCTCGGTATTCGCCACTTTTTTATCGATGTCGGCGGCTTTCATTTGCAGCAACTTGGCCAACTCTTTCTTGTTGCGCGCATTCAGCTCGAGATCAGGAGGGCTGACCCACACCGACTCCACCGGGCTGCTAATTGCCAGCAATTCGCCATTGCGGTCGGTGATTTTGCCGCGATGCGCCTGCAACACCAGCGTACGGCTATAGCGTGCATCGCCCTTGCGCTGCAGGAAATCCTTATGCAAGCTTTGCAGATACACCCCTCGCACCAGCAAAGCGGCAAAACCCGTCAGCACAAACATCAGCAGCAAGCGACGGCGCCAAGCAGGCAGCTTGACGAGGTGATGCTGGGCGATTTTGTATACCATTAGCGCACCGCCTCTTCCAGAGAAATCACCTGAATACGCTTGGCATCCGGCACCTGCATGCGCAGTTTCTTACCGGCCATCTCTTCAACTCGGGAATGCATGGCCCAAGTGCTTTGTTCCAGCTGCAACTGCTCATGAGCCGTTTCCAGACGCTTGGCCAGCTGCTGTTGCTGTTCTAGTTCAAAGTACAGCTTACGCGCCTTGTGCTGCGAGGCAATCAAGCCCAGACTGACCGCGATCAGCACAAAGAACAGAATCAGGTTCAGGCGCATCATAGTACGGCTGTCCTTTCCGCAACGCGCATCACCGCGCTGCGTGCCCGCGGATTTGCTTTCACTTCTGCCGCACTGGGCTTGATGGCACGACCCACCGCAACCAGTCGCGGCTGCGGCAGATCCTTGGCCTTAACTGGCAAACGCGATGGCAAGGTATCCCGATTCTCTTGAGACTGAATGAAACGCTTTACCATGCGGTCTTCCAATGAATGGAAGCTGATCACCACCAGGCGTCCGCCTTCCGCCAGCAAATCCATACATTTCGGCAACACTAGCGATAGCTCTTCAAGCTCCTGATTGAGGTAAATCCGTAAAGCCTGAAAGGTGCGCGTTGCAGGGTTCTGCCCCGGCTCGACCTTGGGGATTGCCCCTGCCACGACCTGGGCAAGCTGTCCTGTAGTGGTGATGGAGCGCCCGTGATCGCGCTCTTTAATAATCGCCCTTGCAACCTGCTTAGCAAACCGTTCTTCACCATAGTCTTTTATCACCTCCCTGAGTTGTTGCTCTGAAATATCGGCCAACAGCATGGCTGCCGTTTTGCCGCGCGTCTGGTCCATCCGCATATCCAGCGGACCATCAAACCGAAAACTGAAACCCCGCTCCGCTTCATCGACCTGCGGGGATGAAATGCCCAAATCCAGCAAAATGCCATCCACCCCGGCCAGACCTTCGCTGGCAACGAGTTGTTCGATTTCGGAGAAATGCAAATGCCGGATTTGAAAACGCGCATCCTGAATCTGGCTTGCAGACTCAACCGCAGCCAAATCGCGATCTATGGCATACAGCCGGCCACGCTCGTTTAACTTTTCAAGTATTTTTCTACTATGTCCGCCGCGACCGAATGTACAGTCGATATATGTGCCTTCCGGCTTGATGTTGAGCGCATCCACTGCTTCGGATAACAGAACGGTGAGATGCGGCATGAGACTGGAACTTCCTACTTCGTTTTTTACTAACAGTGACATTGATGCTGCTGGGGGCGCAGAAAGTGCGCCCGTCATCATAGCGAGAATCCCTCTAACTCTGCGGGCATGACAATCTCATCATCATGCGTGACAATTTCTAATTGCTTGCCCCATGCTTCGATACTCCACAACTCGAAATGGCTACCCTGACCCACAAACATCACATCCTTTTCGAACCCTGCAAATGACCGCAACACCGGAGAGACCAGCAAGCGACCAGTGGTATCCAGCGTAATATCTTCCGCATGGCCCACCATCAGACGTTGAAGAGACGCCGATACCTTATCAAAGCTGGACAAAGCCATCAGCTTGGCCTGAACAGGCTCCCAGGCCTGCTGCGGATACAGCACCAAACAACCATGCTTGTGTGCAGTCAGCACGACATTGCCGGCAGACTCTGCCAGCAAAGCATCGCGATGCTTGGTAGGCACTATCAGCCTACCTTTCGCATCCATGCTTAATTTCGTCGCACCCCTAAACATTTGTAATCGTTACCCTGCTCTATTTTTGAGTGTGTGGTTAAAGGCAGAGAATGCCTCACCCCCTTAGTTTAGCGAGACACTCTCCACAAAACCCCACCTTTCCCCACTAAATTGCACTATAGATAAAAAATATGTGCTTTGCAAGCACTTTCTGAGTTTTTTCTTTATAAGACAAAGACTTAGCGCAATTTTTAATACAAAAAAATGTTATTTATAATCAATGTGTTGCGATTTTCACTGAAAGTGAAATATCACCAATGACTGTTATCTGATTGAATTGATTTGATGGGGTTTTGAAGGAAAGCTGACCGATAAGCCGGGTTCTGTAATTACCTTGCGGTAAATGACAGTCATTCATCTAGGCGTATCGTTGCCAATACGCTCAAGCAACCTACCCGCTGGCGGCGCGAGCCACGCCAATACCAGCCTATTTGGTCTTGCTGCGGATGGAGGTTACCGCGTTTCACCGTAACTTAATACGCTCGTCTCTGTGGCCCTGTTCCTCGCCTCACGGCGTACGGCCGTTAGCCGTCATCCTGCTCTGCGCAGCCCGGACTTTCCTCTCCTTGTTGCCAAGCAGCGACTGTCTGGTCAGCTTTCAATGCCATTCTAACATGCAGCAGATTGGAGCTGCGAAAAGCATGCGGGTTTCGCAATTTTTCCCGTTTTTTTCATTGCAAACAGTATCGGCCCGGAAGCCGCATTCGGATTGGCTTCCAGAGCATCTTTTTTTGCAATGAATACGCGCGCGACTGGATTTAATCGCCATAAGCCAGCAGAATACGGCTTTTCACTTTCCACTTTCATCATGCGAACATTTGGCGCTTACATCATCGGCGACGAAATCCTTTCCGGCAAACGCCAGGACGCGCACTTGAGCAAAGTCATCGAGCTGCTGAACGCACGCGGTCTGCAACTCAGCTGGGCCAATTACATGGGCGACATCCCCGCGCAAATTACCGCATCGCTCAAAGCCAGCATGGCGCGTGGTGACGTGGTGTTCAGCTTTGGCGGCATCGGCGCCACGCCGGACGACTACACCCGCCAGTGCGCGGCAGATGCGGCTGACGTGCCCATTGAGCGCCACCCGGGCGCCGTGGCGGAAATCGAAGCCCGCTATGGCAAAGACGGCAACTCGAAGCGGCTCATCATGGCGGATTTTCCTAAAGGCTGCGAACTGATTCCCAACCCGATCAACCGCGTGGCGGGGTTCAGCATTAATGAACATTATTTTGTGCCCGGCTTCCCCGAAATGGCACACCCGATGGTGGAATGGGTGCTGGAAACCTATTACAAACACTTGTTTCACACGCAGGATTACCTGGAAGCGTCCATTATCATCACCGAAGCGGGCGAAAGCGATTTGATTGATTTGATGAACAGCATGCTGGCCGATTACCCTATGCTCAAGCTGTTCAGCCTGCCACGCACCAATCAGCGCCGCACCACTGAGGTGGGTATGAAAGGCGAAAGTGCACAGGTGCAAAAAGCCATGCGGGATTTGAAAACGGGCGTGAGCACACTGGGGTATCCGTGGACGGAGGTTTAATGCAATGCCGAAGCGGCTGCGGCGCTTGCTGCATCGCACCGTCTATTAACAGCGTCATCCCTGATATGCCCAACGGCAAACCCGCAGGAACGCGCTGCATTCAATTGGATGAGGCAAACCGTTGCATGATTTTCGGCAAGTCCGAACGCCCGTCTTTCTGCGCCAGCCTGCAGCCCAGCGCTGAAATGTGCGGCGAGACGCGGGAACAGGCGATTGCGTGGCTAAACAGGCTGGAAGAATTAACCAGACCCTGATTGTTTTGTCTCTGACATATACATGACAGCGAGGAAACTGACAAATGCCATCGCCGACATATACACACCCACCCAAGCCAAACCGCCCTTGACCACCAGCAATTGCGAGATATACGGCGCTAGCGAGGCGCCCAAAATACCGCCCAGCTGATACGCCAATCCAGCGCCGCTATAACGCAAAGCCACAGGAAACTGCTCGGGCAAAAAGGCGCCCATTGGCGCAAAGCTGGCGCCCATCAAAAACAAGGCCAACGCAAGAAAACCCAGAATCGCCATCATGCCGCCTTGCATCAACGGTGCAAGCGCAAACCCAGCCAGCACCGCAAGAAAGCTGCTTGCCAACAACACCGGCCTGCGTCCGAATCGGTCACTCAAGCGCGCTGATATTGGCGTCGCCAATGTCATGAACAACACAGCAACACACAGCAGTTGCAGGAATTCTGCACGCTGAATGCCCAGCTGCTTGGTACCATAACTCAAACAGAATACCGTGGCCGTGTAGAACAGGTTATAACACACCACCATCGCCATCGCGCCCAGCACCACCCGCCCAAGATGCTTATGGAATAAGGCTTTCAGCGGCATGGCATGCAGCTCATGCTTTTGCTGTGCCGCGGTGAAAGCGGGCGTTTCCGCCAGCTTGAAGCGCACATACAAACCCACCATCACCAGCGCGGCACTGGCGATGAACGGAATACGCCAACCCCAGGCGTTGAATTGCGCTTCGCTCAAAAACAGGCTAAGCGCAAGATAACTCAAGGTCGCCAACAAAAAGCCGATGGAAGGCCCTAGTTGCGGAAACATGCCGAACCAGCCGCGCTTGCCGGGCGGCGCGTATTCGGTCGCCAAAAGTGCCGCGCCGCCCCACTCGCCACCCAAACCGATACCTTGGCCGAAGCGCAAGATACACAGGGCAACCGGCGCAAACCACCCCAGCATGTCGTAGCCCGGCAGCAGGCCGATCAGCAGCGTACATACGCCCATCACCAGTAGCGAAGCCGCTAAAGTCGTTTTACGCCCGAATTTATCGCCAAAATGCCCAAACAACAGCGCACCAACCGGACGGGCGATAAATGCGATGCCAAAGGTCAAAAAAGCGTTCAGCGATTGCGCCACGGCATCGCTGGCGGGAAAGAAAATCTGGCCTATGACCAAAGCGGCGGCCATGGCGTAAATGTAAAAATCGTAAAATTCAATCGCAGTGCCGATAAAACTGGCAAACGCGACTTGACGAGTGGAGATCTGGGACATATCCAATCCTTTAATCAATGCGGCATTGTAAGCGCAAAATGCGCATTTTTTGGTTCCAGCAAACCGCAATTGCGTATAAAATAGACAGTCTTTTCTGGCAAGAAATCAGTGTTGCGTAAAAACATGCAAATTGGCCCATACAAGTTGAAGAACAACCTGGTTGTCGCCCCCATGGCGGGTGTGACAGACCGGCCTTTCCGCATCCTCTGCAAAAAGATGGGGGCGGGCTTGGCCGTGAGTGAAATGGTGACTTCCAACTCGCTGTTGTATGGCAGTGAAAAGACCAAACGCCGCGCCAATCACGAAGGCGAACCAGACCCTATCTCCGTGCAGATTGCAGGGGCCGATCCGAAAATGATGGCGGAAGCAGCCAAACATAACGTAGACAATGGCGCGCAAATCATTGACATCAACATGGGCTGCCCGGCCAAGAAGATTTGCAATGTGATGGCAGGCTCCGCACTGCTGAAGGATGAGCCACTGGTTGCGCAGATTCTAAAAGCGGTGGTGAGCGCCGTGGATGTGCCGGTCACCTTGAAAATCCGCACCGGCTGGGATAAGCAAAACCGCAACGCGGTGCAAATCGCCAAAATGGCGGAAGATATCGGCGTGCAGGCGCTGGCGATGCATGGCCGTACCCGCGCGTGCCTATACAACGGCGAGGCTGAATACAACACGATCGCAGCGGTGAAACAGGCGATTAACATTCCTTTGATTGCGAATGGCGACATCACCACGCCTGAAAAAGCCAAACACGTACTGGATTACACAGGCGCAGATGCGGTCATGATAGGCCGCGCCGCACAAGGCCGCCCATGGATTTTCCGCGAGATTCAGCACTATCTGGACACCGGAACACATATGCTGCCGCCTACCGTCGATGAGATTCATCAGGTAATGCTGGAACATCTGCATGATTTATATGCATTTTATGGCGATTTGACCGGCATGCGCGTGGCGCGCAAACATATCTCCTGGTATACCAAAGGACTGAAGAACTCCGCGCACTTCCGCCACAGCATGAACACGCTGCAAACGATTGAGTTGCAACTGCAAGCCATCAACGACTTTTTTGCAGTATTGAAAGCCGACAACGAGCGCTTGGTGTATGCAGATAACGAAAACGAACCAGAAGAGTTGGCGGCATAATCATGGCAAACAAACTGGGGGAATGCGTCAAAGCGGCTTTGGATGAATATTTCGAGCACCTGGATGGAGAAAAGCCTCATGCCATCTACGACATGGTGCTGGGCTGTGTCGAAAAGCCCATGATTGAATACATCCTTGGTAAGGTCGGCGGCAATCAAAGCAAAGCAGCGGAAATCCTGGGTATCAACCGCAACACGTTGCGCAAGAAGATGGCGCAATACAATCTCGAATAATCAACTCTCAATCATTACTTATTATGGCTACTATCAAGCGTGCACTCATCAGTGTTTCTGACAAGAACGGTATCGTGGATTTTGCCAAAGCCCTGATTGGCTTGGGCGTGGAAATCCTGTCCACAGGCGGCACCGCCAAACTATTCAGAGATAACAATATCCCTGTCATCGAGGTCAGCGATTACACCGGCTTCCCGGAAATGCTGGATGGCCGCGTTAAAACGCTGCACCCCAAGGTGCATGGCGGCCTGTTAGGCAGACGTGACTTGCCCGAGCATGTGGCAGCGATGCAAGCACAAAACATCCCAAACATCGACCTGCTGGCTGTGAATCTTTACCCGTTTGAAGCTACGGTGAGCAAACCCAACTGCACATTGGAAGACGCGATAGAAAACATCGATATTGGCGGACCAGCCATGGTGCGCTCTGCCGCCAAAAACTGGAACGATGTGGCTGTTTTAACCGATGCCAGCCAATACGAGGCCATATTGACCGAGCTGCAAGCCAATAGCGGCGCGCTTTCCAAGGCAACACGTTTCAAGCTTTCCGTTGCCGCGTTCAACCGCATCGCACAGTACGATGCTGCCATCAGCGATTACCTGTCTTCCATCGACTTTGAAGCCAGCCAAAATGCGCCGCAACCCGTGCGCAGCCTGTTCCCCGCGCAGCAAAACAGCAGCTTTATCAAGGTGCAAGATTTGCGCTACGGCGAGAACTCGCACCAGCAAGCGGCGCTTTATCGCGATCTCTGCCCGGCACCCGGCAGCCTGGTAACTGCGCAACAGCTGCAAGGCAAAGAGCTGAGTTACAACAATATCGCCGATGCCGATGCTGCGTGGGAAGCTGTAAAATCCTTCGATAGCACGGCTTGCGTCATCGTCAAACACGCCAATCCATGCGGTGTGGCGCTAGGCAAGGACGCGCTGGAGGCTTATTCCAAAGCATTCAAAACCGATCCGACTTCCGCTTTTGGTGGCATCATCGCTTTCAACTGCACACTAGACAAAGCGGCTGCTGTAGCCGTTTCCAAGCAATTTGTCGAAGTGCTGATTGCGCCGGATTACACTGCCGATGCCTTGGATATATTCAAAGCCAAAGCCAATGTACGCATATTGAAAATCACGCTACCCAAAGGTGGCAATACAGCTTGGGAGCAAGGCCGCAACTTGATGGACAGCAAGCGCATCGGCTCCGGATTATTGCTGCAAACAGCTGACAACCATGTGATTAGCGAAAAAGACTTGAAAGTCGTCACCAAGAAACAGCCAACACCCGCGCAACTGGCCGATTTGCTTTTCGCGTGGCGCGTGGCGCAATATGTGAAATCCAACGCCATCGTGTTCTGTGGCGATGGCATGACACTCGGCGTTGGCGCAGGCCAGATGAGCCGCGTGGATAGCACCAAGATCGCCGCCATCAAAGCACAAAACGCCGGTTTGAGCCTGCAAAACTCCGTAGTAGCTTCTGACGCATTCTTCCCGTTCCGTGATGGCGTAGATGTGCTGGCAGAGGCTGGCGCAATCTGCGTGATTCAACCGGGCGGCAGCATGCGCGACGAAGAGGTCATTGCTGCGGCTGACGAACACGGTCTTGCCATGGTATTTACAGGAATCCGACATTTTAGACATTAATTATGAAAATACTCGTTATTGGCAGTGGCGGCCGTGAGCATGCTCTCGCCTGGAAAGTCGCTCAGAACAAGGAAGTCAGCCGCGTTTATGTAGCACCCGGCAATGCAGGCACGGCAACCAACCCGGACATGATGAATGTACCTATCACCAAGGTGGAAGAACTGGTAGAGTTTGCGAAAAAAGAGCAAATTTACCTGACGATTGTCGGCCCGGAAGCACCATTATCGCAAGGTGTCGTGGATGCTTTCCGCGTAGCTGGACTGAAAATATTCGGCCCCACCAAAGCCGCTGCGCAACTGGAATCATCAAAAGACTTCGCCAAAGCGTTCATGGTGCGCCACAACATCCCGACTGCGAAATACGAAACCTTTACCGATGCCTCCAAGGCACACGATTACATCAAGGCTAACGGGGCGCCGATTGTGATTAAAGCCGATGGCTTGGCTGCGGGCAAAGGCGTGGTGGTGGCAATGGCTGATGACGAAGCGCATCAAGCCATCGACATGATGTTGGCAGACAACAAACTCGGCGCAGCTGGTGCGCGCGTAGTGATTGAAGAGTTTCTGGAAGGCGAGGAAGCCAGTTTCATGGTGATGGTGGATGGTAAAAACATTCTCGCACTCGCCACCAGCCAGGACCATAAACGTCTGCTGGATGCCGACCAAGGCCCCAACACCGGCGGCATGGGCGCATATTCACCCGCGCCAGTCGTCACGCCAGAAATCCACGCCAAAGCCTTGCGCGAAATCATCCGCCCGACGGTGGAAGGCATGGCCAAAGATGGTATCCCGTACACCGGCTTTCTTTATGCCGGACTGATGATAGGCAAGAATGGTTCAATAAAAACACTGGAATTCAACTGCCGCATGGGCGACCCGGAAACGCAACCGATTATGATGCGCCTGAAGAGCGATTTGGTGGCTTTAGCCGAACACGCCATCGATGGCACCTTGAATCAGGCGGAAGCCGAATGGGATCGCCGCTTTGCTTTGGGCGTGGTGATGGCAAGCGCCAATTATCCCGACACACCCAAACTGGGCGACGAAATCACCGGCCTGCCAAAAGACATGCAAGATGCTTACGTGTTCCATGCCGGCACCATACTTAAGGACGGCAAAGTCGTCACCAGTGGCGGCCGTGTGCTGTGCGTGACCGCATTGGGCGAGACCGTGAAATTCGCCCAGCAGCAAGCCTACAGAATCGCCGAACAAATCCATTTCGATGGCGCGCAATACCGCAAAGATATTGGCTATCGCGCTATTAAGAGCTAATCATGCAAACCAAACCTGTTTTTGATTATTTACAAGGCCTACAGTCCCGTATCGTGGAAGCGGTGGAACTAGTGGATGGCAAAACTTTCCTGCACGATAGCTGGCAACGCCCGGAAGGCGGCGGCGGCACATCCTGCATGCTGGAAGAAGGCAATGTGTTCGAGCGCGCAGGCATCGGCTTTTCGCACGTACTGGGCAACAAACTCCCGCCAGCCGCCAGCGTGGCGCACCCAGAAGCCGCTGGCAGGCCGTGGGAAGCCATGGGCGTGTCGCTAGTATTCCACCCGCGCAATCCTTATGTGCCTACCGTGCACATGAACGTGCGCTTCTTTCATGCAAAAGCGCAAAACGCCAATGAGCAAGACATCTGGTGGTTCGGCGGCGGCATGGATTTGACTCCTTATTACGGCTTCGAAGAGGATTGCGTGCATTTTCACCGCGTCAATAAAGAAGCACTCGCCCCATTTGGCGCAGATTTATACCCAACATTCAAAAAGCAGTGTGACGAATACTTTTACCTTAAACACCGCAAAGAGCCGCGCGGTATCGGCGGTATCTTCTTCGATGATTTTCATGAGTTCGGCTTTGAGCAAAGCTTTTCCATGCTGAAAGCCGTGGGCGATGCGTTCATCCACGCCTATCTGCCTATCGTGCAGCGCCGCAAGGATATGTCTTACGGCGAGCGCGAACGCGATTTCCAGGCGTATCGCCGTGGCCGCTATGTCGAATTCAACCTCATCTTCGACCGCGGCACGATATTTGGCCTGCAATCCAACGGCCGCACCGAATCCATCCTGCTGTCCATGCCGCCCATCGTGAAATGGCGCTACGATTGGAAACCGGAAGCGGGCAGCGCGGAATCCAAACTCTACACCGATTTTCTAGTTGAAAAAGATTGGTTAAATCTCGCATAATGTCCTAAATCTTGTTTAGGACAGCCCATGCAACACACTATTGAGCAAGTTATCGCCACCTTATCCGGTTGGGTTTGGGGGCCTCCCATGTTGATATTGCTCGTGGGAACGGGCTTATATCTGACCATTCTGCTAAAAGGCTTGCAGTTTCGCGCCCTACCTTTAGCTTTTAAACTCATTTTCCATAAGGACCACGGTCACCACGGCGATATAAGCCACTTTGCAGCGTTGATGACTGCGCTTGCCGCTACTGTGGGCATCGGCAATATTGTCGGCGTTGCCACAGCCATCTCCAAAGGCGGGCCGGGTGCGGTCTTCTGGATGTGGATGACCGGCCTAGTGGGCATGGCGACCAAATATAGCGAGGCGGTACTGGCCGTGAAATACCGCGAACATGGCACGCACGGCATGCGCGGCGGCCCCATGTACTATATTAGCAAAGGTGCGGGCTTGCCTTGGCTAGGCACCTTGTTCGCCATCTTCACCGCATGCGCGTGTTTCGGCATTGGTAATATGACCCAAGCCAATGCCACGGCCAAGATACTGGAATCCACATTCCACATCCCCACCATGACTACCGGCATCGTGCTCACGCTGCTGACCGGCTTGGTGATTTTGGGCGGCATCAAGTCTATCGGAAAATTCACTTCGCTGCTGGTGCCTGTCATGATTATCGGTTATGTGGCAGCGAGTTTGCTTGTCATCGGGCTCAATATCGACAAAGTGCCTAAAGCCTTTGCCTTGATCTTTGAATATGCTTTCACGCCAGCTGCAGCAACCGGTGGCTTTTTAGGCGCAACCGTCGCCGCAGCGATTCGCATGGGCGTTTCACGCGGTGTATTCTCCAATGAATCCGGACTTGGTTCCGCACCTATCGCCGCTGCGGCTGCACGCACCAAGGAGCCCGTCACGCAGGCGCTGGTAAGCATGACGCAAACGTTTATCGACACCTTGGTCGTCTGCACTATGACCGCATTGGTGATTCTCACCGCCACCAGTTGGATCGAAGGCGTGAAGCCTGAATTGCTAACCAGCGCCAGCATGGCCGAAACCCTTGGGTATACGGGCAATATGATTGTAGCTATTGCCACTGCTCTGTTCGCCTACTCTACCCTCATCGGCTGGAACTATTACGGTGAAAAAGCGATTGAATACTTGCTAGGGGATCGCGCTGTCAAGCCCTATCGCGTCATATTTACCGTCGCGGTGATGATAGGCGCTATCATGAGCCTAGATTTTGTGTGGAACTTCAGCGACCTGACCAACGGCCTAATGGCGATTCCTAACCTGATTGGGCTGCTATTGCTTAGCAAGATTATCAAGTCCGAAACCGAACGTTATTTCTACGAGCGCAATCAATGACCACTTCACAACATCGCGGCGCATGGAAAAATCGCTGGACATTCATGCTAGCTACCGCAGGCTCCGCCATTGGCTTGGGCAATATCTGGAAATTGCCTTACATGATAGGCGTCAACGGTGGCAGCGCCTTTGTGCTGGTATTTATCGCCTGCATTTTCTTTGTTGGCATCCCGCTGATGATGACAGAAATCCTGCTGGGTCGCCGCGCACAGAAAAACCCGCTGGACGGCATGGCTGCATTGGCGCGCGAAGCCCGGGCGAAAAGCGCATGGAAATGGGTGGGCGGCATAGGCATGATTACCGGCCTGCTGATTATGGGATTTTACAGCGTCATCGGCGGCTGGGTACTCAGCTATATCCTGTTTGCCATGCAAAACAGCTTTGATGCAATCTCGGCAGATGCGGCCACCGCGCAATTCGACGCCATGCTGGCATCCCCCGGCACATTGATTTTCTGGCATACCGTATTTAGCCTGATGACGCTTGGCGTCGTCGCAAGAGGCGTCAGTGCCGGCTTGGAGCGCGCCAACAACATTCTGATTCCAGCGCTTTTCGTGATTTTAATGATCCTGCTCGGCTACAGCATGGCCGTGGGTGATTTCGAGACCTCGCGCCAATTCATGTTTACGCCGGATTTCAGCAAAATCACGCCTGTCGCGGTGCTCTCTGCATTGGGACACGCTTTCTTCTCGCTCAGCTTGGGCATGGGCGCGGTCATGGTTTATGGCTCCTATTTGCAGCGCGAGGTTTCCATCGCGCGTACCACCATTTACATCGCTTTGGCAGACACCGCGCTTGGCCTGCTGGTAGGTTTAGCCATTTATTCGCTGGTGTTTGCTAATCAGCTAGAACCCGCCGCAGGCCCCGGGCTGATTTTCAAAACGCTCCCAATCGCCTTTGGCCATATGCCGCTTGGCGGATTCATTGGCACGCTATTCTTTATTTTCGTTGCGTTTGCCGCTTGGACATCCGCAATCTCGCTCATTGAACCCGCAGTCGCATGGTTTACTGAAAACAAGGCCTTATCCCGCAAACAGATCACTTATACAATCGGTATCGTCATCTGGCTGCTGGGCGTAGCCGTTGCCTTGTCTTTCAACCGCTGGAGCCATATCAAGCTGCTGTTCAATCTCAATATTTTCGAAACGCTGGATAAGTTGACTTCCACCATCTTGCTACCACTGGGTGGCTTGCTCATGGCTATCTTTGCGGGCTATGTGATGGTAAAAAAACACTCGCAGGAAGAATTGCATTTGAGCAATGCCGGGTACCAAGCCTGGCGCTTTACCAATAACTACATCGCCCCGATTGCAATTGTGGCAGTGTTCTTGTATCTGCTTGAAATTATCAAATAAAGAGCAACTTTTTACCAATAAAAAAGCCCGCGGAAGCGGGCTTTTTTACTTCTAACTTACAAGCAAAAATTACAGTGTCAAAATCCACTTAACGATAGCTTTGATGTCTTCATCTTTTACTTGTGGGCTGTTAGCTGGCATAGGCATAGGACCCCAAACACCGCTACCGCCTTTTTTCACTTTCTCAACTAATTTGGCTTCTGCGGATTTGTCACCTTTGTATTTAGCCGCTACATCCTTGTAAGACGGGCCCAATACTTTTTTATCTACACCGTGACATGCCAAACAACCATTTTTCTGTGCCAATGCCTGATCTGCCTGTGCTACACCAGTCATCAACATGCCGGCAACTGCAACTGCTGTCAATAATGCTTTCATGCTATCTCCTTGATCTCTTAACTATTCTGGTTGCAACCTTATTTGCAATATATATCATACCCGTAATTTGCGTTTCCATAAAGCGCCAAAACGCTTTTGAAAAGCCACTTCAAATCACATTCCTTCAATGCGTAGTTAAACGCTTCAAATTTTTCCGCGTTGACAACATTTACAGCTTTTACTTGCAAAATTTAAAAATCAAAGCGTCTCAATAGAATATTCTGCGCTAATGACGTGCGTCCGGCCTGGGTTAATCACCACCATGTTATCCAGTGCATTGGTGGTTTCCACGCAGATCGTCTTGCGCCACTCATCCGGAACGCCCATATCTGCCATCTGCGACGCTTTCTCACCCCCCGGGCTCCAGACAACAGTCGTGTTGCTGCCGGATTTTGCTACATGGATAATCCGGTTGAATCCGGTGTCGTGCACCAAACAATCGCTGCTGTGATGAATGAATACACGGTCGAACTCGCCGCCGTCAAACGTCAACGCATTATGTTCAACCTGCCGCTCATATTTAAGGATCTTGTCGGCATAGACACAATCCTGCATGCCGGTGATCTTCACATTGGCAATATCGCTCACGTTCAGGTAGGTATGAAACGCCTCCCCAATGACAAATGGATGATCCGCTTTGTTGGTCGTCGCCATTTCAATACGCAACCTTCTGCCCATGGTGATGGTAACAGTCAATACGTAGGGATAAGATAGCTGACGTTGGGCCTCGGGCGTTTGCTGCATTTCCAGAATGATGCGCGTCGCACCGGTCGGCGTAGAATCAATATCCATCACGCGCCATGGGATCACACGCGCAAAGCCATGCGGACAGAATGTGCTGTCTGTCGGGTGCGCCCCGAACCAAGGCCAGCAAATTGGCACGCCTCCGCGAATAGAACGGCCTTTGACATAACGCGCGTTACTGGAAAGCCATAGTACCGGATTAGCCAGAAACTTTGGTTGCCAGTTCATTAAATGCGCGCCCTGCAAAGCAATCTTCCCAACAGCTAGCGGATTATCGATCTCGAGATATTGCAACCCGTTTTCGTCCTGCGTTTGCATGACATGCGCATGCAGCTTCAGACTCTTATGGGTCGCGGGTTCAGTAGTGTCTTTAATTACTTCTGTCGTCATTATGTTCTCTATCGTTCAATTTGTGTCACGTCACGCACAGCCCCTTTGGCTGCAGATGTTGTCATGGCAGCATAGGCCCGCAACGCAGCAGACACATGCCTTTCACGGTTTACAGGTTTCCAGGCGCCCTTGCCTTTGGCGTCCATGGCAGTACGGCGGCGTTCGAGTTCTTCCGCCGAAACTGCCAAGTGAATACGACGGTTGGGAATATCGATCTCAATGGTATCACCCTCTTCCACCAAACCAATCGCACCGCCTTCCGCCGCTTCGGGCGAGGCGTGACCAATACTCAGCCCCGATGTGCCTCCGGAAAAACGGCCATCGGTCAGTAAAGCACACACTTTTCCCAAACCTTTCGATTTCAGATAACTGGTCGGGTACAACATTTCCTGCATGCCTGGGCCGCCTTTAGGTCCTTCGTAACGAATCACCACCACATCGCCTGCTACGATATTATCGGCAAGAATTCCGGCAACTGCAGCGTCCTGGCTTTCAAAAATGCGGGCACGCCCGGTAAATTTAAGAATACTTTCATCCACACCGGCGGTTTTGACAATACAGCCATCCATTGCGATATTGCCATGCAACACGGCCAATCCGCCATCCTGTGAGTAGGCATGTGTCTTGTTGCGAATGCAGCCATTGGCGCGGTCGTCATCCAGGTCGGGATAACGCATGGACTGAGAAAACGCGATGGTTGTCGGGATGCCGCCGGGCGCAGCGCGGTAGAACTCTTTTACGCTTTCGTCTGTTGTACGCTGGATGTCCCATTGCTCCAATGCGGCGCCCATTGTTGGCGCATGCACTGTGCTCACATCACGATGGATAACGCCAGCACGGTCAAGCTCACCCAAAATACCCATCACGCCGCCTGCACGATGCACATCCTCCATGTGGTATTTCTGCGTGGCTGGTGCGACCTTGCTCAAGCACGGCACGCGCAGGGAAATGTGGTCAATGTCGGACATCGTAAAATCCACGCCAGCTTCATGCGCCGCCGCCAACAAATGCAGCACCGTATTGGTGGAACCGCCCATCGCCACGTCCAGTGCCATCGCATTCTGGAAAGCCTCGAAAGTAGCGATGCTGCGTGGTAGCACGGAAACATCATCCTGCTCGTAATAACGCTTGGCTAGGTCCACGATCAAGCGGCCAGCGCGCAAAAATAATTGCTTCCTGTCGGCATGGGTAGCGACGATGGAACCATTACCAGGCAAGCTCAATCCCAGTGCCTCGGTAAGACAGTTCATGGAGTTGGCAGTGAACATGCCGGAGCAGGAGCCGCAAGTGGGACAGGCAGAGCGTTCAACAGCGGCCACTTCCTCGTCGCTCACACGGCTGTCTGCGGCTTCCACCATCGCATCCACCAAGTCCAGCGCGCGCGTTTCACCGTGCCAGTTGACCTTGCCCGCCTCCATCGGTCCGCCGGACACAAACACCACGGGGATATTAAGGCGCAGTGCAGCCATCAGCATGCCCGGGGTGATCTTGTCGCAGTTGGAAATGCACACCAGCGCATCAGCGCAGTGCGCATTCACCATGTATTCCACCGAATCGGCAATCAAATCGCGACTGGGTAGGCTGTATAGCATGCCACCATGCCCCATGGCGATGCCGTCATCCACCGCAATGGTATTGAACTCCTTAGCCACACCGCCCGCCTTTTCGATCTCGCGCGCTACCAGCTGACCCATGTCCTTGAGATGGACGTGGCCGGGCACGAACTGGGTGAACGAGTTGGCGATAGCAATGATGGGTTTGGAAAAATCCTCATCCTTCATACCGGTAGCGCGCCATAGCGCGCGGGCTCCGGCCATATTACGACCATGCGTGGTTGTGCGGGAACGATATGCTGGCATAGATTAAAGCCTTTGTAAGTGTTAAACCTTTATAATGTGTATTTTACCGCAATATAGGCGCTATTCATGCTTAAGCAAGAAATCTTCGTCCACCCGCAATTCAATCCCATTGCAATCAAGCTTTGGGACTCATTCGGGGTTCACTGGTATGGGTTGATGTATTTGCTTGGCTTTATTGCATTCTTGTTGCTGGGTAGATGGCAGATTAAACATAAGCCCTGGTTTGGCTGGAACGCCCAGATGCTGGATGATGCTTTGTTCTACGGCGCACTCGGCGTAGTGATCGGCGGACGTTTAGGTTATGTTTTGTTTTACCAAAGCGCGCACTTTCTTGCGAATCCGGCCGATATCTTCAAAGTATGGCAAGGCGGCATGAGCTTTCACGGCGGTTTTCTGGGCGTACTGGTTGCCATGTGGCTATTCAATAAAAAATATCCGCAACCTTGGCTTAAAGTAATGGATTTTGTTGCACCCTTAGTGCCCATCGGCTTGGGCGCAGGCCGCATGGGTAATTTCATTAACGGCGAATTATGGGGCAGGCCTACCGACGGGAGCTTCGGTGTAATCTTCCCGCAGGTAGATAATATCGCCAGACACCCCTCCCAGCTCTATGAGTTTGCGCTGGAAGGACTACTGCTATTCGCTGTTCTGTGGTGGTTTTCACGTCGGCAACGGTCTGTTGGCGCCATCTCAGCGCTGTTTCTTATAGGTTACGGCACATTCCGCTTCCTTGTAGAATTTACACGTGAACCAGATGCAAATCTTGGCTTACTTCAGCTAGGTTTGAGCATGGGGCAATGGTTGAGCATACCCATGGTTCTGGCAGGGATTGGCATGTGGGTCTGGGCACACCGCCCACAACCCTAAGCGCTGTCAAAAAGTCATCAAAGCCATCGAATTTCCGGCATTCAACACCAGGTAAAATCTTTACTGCCTAGAAATTCTTATACTGAAATCAAGACCTTAAATCACCTTCTTATTGACGCTTCAATCAGGCATACCGCTTGCAATAATACACTCAAGCAAATGCGATTTTGATTGGAACATAAAAATGAAAAAATGGTTTGAGAAATTTTTTAAGCAAGAAACTCCGCTGGATTACATCATCGCCGACTATAGACCAGAGCAACTGAACCGACTTCGCTCCGAATACCAACTGGACGAGATGGAAATGGAACTGGACTCCGACCTATCCTCCAATGACGAAATGTACGTGGATAATTTGTACCAGCACTAGCAACAGCGTTTGACACCCTGCCATTTATTGGCTTGCCAGAGCTTGTAAAACTCCTTGCGGGACAATACCGGTGGAGCATCTAGCGTATTGGCATGAAACGCCGCATAATGTTTAAGATATTGCTCATAAGCATCATCGCCGGACAAGCGGCGCACATAATGCCATAAGTGGCGCACTTTTCTCAACAAAGCTTGCAACATCGTCAATCCCTTACCCAGTCCTCTACCAATTGGCTTGGCTCATGTGGAGCCTCTGACAGCTTAGGCACCGGTTTTCCGTTTAAGTGCCGCGCGCACATACGCAACATATCCAGTATCACCACCCACAACACGGTTACAAAGAACAAGGTCAGATAAGCGTCCAGATGCTGATTGAATATCAGCTGCGGCGCAATTGCCACCTTCTCTGCCGGAAGCGTACCCGCTGCCAGTTTGGCGCTCAAATCATTCGCAGCCGCAAAAAAGCCAATGCGAACATCCTCACTAAAAATCTTCTGGAAAGCCGCCGTGCTGGTAATCGTTACCAGCCAGGCCAATGGCAATGCGGTGACCCAGGCATATTTCAGCTTGCCGGACTTCACCAGAATGCCCGTCGCCACACTTAGCGCAATCGCCGCCAGCATCTGGTTGGCGATACCAAACAAAGGCCACAGGATATTCACGCCGCCGTTCGGATCTATCACGCCGATGTAAAGGAAATAACCCCAACCCGCCACCACCAGCGCGCTGGTGATAATGACCGATGGTGTATAGGAAGTTTCACCCAGTTTTTTACTGAAATTCCCCAGCAAATCCTGCAACATAAAACGCCCGACGCGTGTCCCTGCATCCAGTGTGGTCAAGATGAATATCGCCTCGAACATGATGGCAAAGTGATACCACAGCGCCAGCAAACCCTGGCCAAACGCGCTGCCAAAAATGCTAGCCATGCCCACCGCCAAGCTGGGCGCGCCGCCAATGCGGCCAAACAGGCTAGTCTCCCCCATGTCGCTCGCTAACTGCTGCATCTGCTCCACCGTGACGGCAAATCCCCAGCTATTGATTTTCGCGATAGCCTCCACCGCCTCTTTACCCACCACGCCTGGCGGGCTATTGATAGCAAAATAAACGCCCGGCTCCAGCACTGTCGCGGCAATCATGGCCATCATCGCCACAAAGCTCTCCAGCAGCATGCCGCCATAGCCGATCATGCGAATGTCACGCTCGTTCGTCAGCAACTTGGGCGTGGTGCCAGAGGAAATCAAGGCGTGAAAACCAGAAATCGCGCCGCAGGCAATGGTGATGAACACGAATGGAAACAATTTGCCGCCAAAAATCGGCCCGGTACCGTCGATAAACTGCGTCATTGCTGGCATGTGGATTTGCGGACGCAGCAGCACAATCGCAATGGCCAGCAAGAAAATCGTGCCTAATTTCACAAAAGTGGAAAGATAATCGCGCGGTGCAAGCAACAGCCACACCGGCAACACGGCGGCGGCAAAGCCATAGGCAATCACCGCATAAGCCAGTGGCAAGCCTTCGTGATCGAACCAGCCGCGCAAAGTCTCGCTGTGGTCTATCCAGCCGCCTGCGAACACCGACAGCAACAGCAATGCCACGCCCAGCGCAGAGGCCTCCAGCACGCGCCCGGGGCGGATATTGCGCATGTAGATGCCCACTATCATCGCAATCGGAATTGTCGCCGCCACGGTGGAAGTCGCCCACGGGCTATGCTTCATCGCGTTCACCACCACCAGTCCCAGCACGGCGATGAGAATAATCATAATCATGAACGTGCCTACCAAGGCCGCTGTACCGCCAATCGCGCCAATCTCGTCGCGCGCCATTTGGCCTAAACTTCTACCGTTTCGGCGCACCGAGAAGAACAGCGTCACCATATCCTGCACTGCGCCGCCCAGCACCGCGCCGATTAGAATCCACAAGGTACCGGGCAAATAGCCGAATTGCGCCGCCAGCGTTGGCCCCACCAGCGGGCCGGGGCCGGCGATTGCCGCAAAGTGATGACCAAACACCACCCATTTATTGGTGGGCACATAATCGCGCCCGTTATCCAGCCTTTCAGCAGGCGTCGCGCGGGTCGCGTCCACCGTCAGCACCTTGGCGGCTATCCAAGCCGCATAAAAGCGGTAAGCCAGCGCATACACACACACCGCTGCGGTAATCAGCCACAGCGCGTTGATGCTTTCCCCGCGATTAAGCGCGATACCCGCCAACGCGAACGCGCCCAGCAGCGCGACTAATACCCAAATGACGCTTTTTTTATTCATGCCAATTTATCCCCACAACCATGCCTTACAGCAAGCCTTTTTCCTTGAACGACAATATCTGGTTACCCGCCACCACAAAATGATCCAACACCCGCGTACTCACCAGCTCCAGCGCCTGCCTCAAATGCGCCGTCAGATGCTCATCCTCGCGGCTTTGCTGTGCCACGCCGGTGGGATGATTATGCGCGAAAATCACCGCCGCCGCATTATGATGCAAAGCACGCTTCACCACCTCGCGCGGATGCACGCTGGTTTGCATCAGGCTGCCGACAAACATCTCTTCCGCCGCAACCAAGCGATTTTGCACATCCAGAAACAACACCAGAAACACCTCATAAGGCAAATGCGCGAGTTTTAATTGCAGATAATCCCGCACCTGATTGGGTGATTCAAACACATCGCGCTGTTGCAATTGCTCGCTCAAGGCGCGGCGACTCATTTCAAAAATCGCCTGCAACTGCACATATTTGCTGCTACCCATGCCATGCACGGCGCTGATTTGCTTTTCGCTGGCGGCGAAAATACCGTTCAGGCTACCGAACTCCTTCAATAAATCCCGCGCCAGATCCACCGCACTTTTCCCCGTCACGCCAACGCGCAGAAAAATCGCCAGCAACTCGGCATCGGATAAACTTTCCGCGCCATTCTGCAGCAGCTTTTCGCGTGGGCGCTCACCCTCCGGCCAATCCGTTATTGCCATACTTTGTCCGTTATGATTCTTCGTATAGTTTACGCATAAGATAACAGGTAATGCGCCGCATGGGTATGCTAAACTTGGCACCAATTCAGTAATCCATATACACATGAGCCTTCTTGCAAACAAAAAGATAGTTCTCGGCATTACCGGCGGCGTAGCAACCTACAAGGCGGCGGAACTGACGCGCCTGCTCATCAAGGCTGGCGCGCAGGTACAAGTGGTGATGACCGAAAGCGCGCAGCAGTTCATCACGCCTATCACCATGCAGGCGCTATCCGGCCAACCGGTGTTTACCAGCATGTGGGATGGTGGCGTGCCAAACGGCATGCCGCATATCGAACTCAGCCGCAGTGCGGATGCGATTGTGATTGCGCCCGCGAGTGCGGACTTCATGGCCAAGCTGCTGCACGGCCGTGCCGATGATTTGCTCGCCGCGCTTTGCCTGGCACGCGACTGCCCCTTGCTGATCGCCCCCGCGATGAACAGGCAAATGTGGGAGAACCCCGCTACGCAGCGCAATGTCGCACAACTTGTCAAAGATGGCATTACCCTGCTTGGCCCGGATAGCGGCACACAAGCGTGCGGCGAAACCGGCATGGGACGCATGCTGGAGCCGGAAGCCTTGTTGCGCGAAATCAACGCGTTTTTTACGCCGAAATTGCTGAAAGGCAAAAAGATCCTGATCACCGCCGGCGCGACGCAAGAGGCGATAGACCCGGTGCGCGTGATTACCAACCTGAGCAGCGGCAAAATGGGTGTGGCGCTGGCGCAAGCAGCGGCCGACATGGGCGCAGAAGTGACGTTGGTGCATGGAAAAATCGAAAACATGGAAGGCCTGGGAGCCAATATCCATGCGGTCTCCAGCGCTACTGCTGAGGACATGTATCAGGCTGTGATGCAGCATATCATCCAGCAGGATATTTTTATCGGCGTAGCGGCTGTGGCGGATTACTCGCCCGCCAAACCCAGCACACAGAAAATCAAGAAAAGTGAGTCGTCACTTACACTAGAACTTAAGAAGAACAGGGACATTCTCGCCGATGTGGCAAGCCTGCCCAATGCGCCATTCTGTGTGGGATTTGCTGCCGAGAGCGAGAACTTGCTGCAATATGCCGAAGGAAAACGCATCGCCAAAAAATTGCCGCTGATCGTTGCCAATATCGCCAGCGATGCACTGGGAAGCGACGATATCCAAGTAACTCTGCTGGATAAAAACGGGGCGCATCCGTTGGAACGCGCCCTGAAAGCCGCAGTTGCCCGCCTACTGCTGCAACATATCGCCCGAATGCTTTAGCCCTTTCGGGCTAACTGCCTGATGTTCATGAAAATACTGATGCCCTGGCAAGCGGCATCAGGTAAAATCGCGCCTGTTCGCTTATTACCATAATTGAAATCAGGGTTTGTCATGTCTTCCAATACTTTCAAAGCAAAATTATTACACGTTGCCGTACTTAGTGCACTTGGCATCAGCTATAGCGCTACCGCAGAAGAAACTGATACAAAAACGATTGTCGCTGCCCCTGTAGTAGTCACTGCCACCCGCGTAGAGCAAAACAGCTTCGATTTGCCCGTTGCGATCGATGTCGTAGACATGGAAGACATTCAGGCGGGTCAATTGCAAATGACGTTGTCCGAGAGCCTGATTCGCTTGCCCGGAGTAACCGCACAGAACCGCACCAACCAGTCCCAAGATCCCCAAATTTCCTCAAGGGGGTTTGGTTCCCGTTCCAGTTTTGGCGTGCGTGGAGTACGCGTATATGTAGATGGCATTCCACTCTCTATGCCAGATGGCCAAGGTCAACCTGGTGTTGTTGACCTCTCCGCCGTTAAAAGTGTTGAAGTTATGCGCGGCCCGTTCTCCGCGCTTTATGGCAACTCTTCCGGCGGCGTGATTCAAATGTTGACAGAAGACGCCCCAAAAACCCCAACCATAGGTGGCACAATCATGTTTGGCAGCTACGACACCAAGCGTCAAGTCATGAATGCCGCTGGAACATCAGAGAACATAGAGTATTTATTAAATGTTTCCAACTTTGAAACCGACGGGTATCGTGACAACAGCGAGGGAGATAAGCAAGCTGCCACCGCCAAATTTAAGATTCATGTCAGTGATGATACTGATATCAGCGCGTTGGTAAATTGGTTTGAGCAAGACGCACAGGATCCACTCGGCTTACCTCGCGTTGCGACTGCAAATGATCCGTCTGCCTTTGACAATCCTAAAGCCGTACCAAGAAGCGCGTTCCGCGCTGATACCAGAGTTAGTCGCAGCCATACACAAGCCGGATTCAATATCTCGCATGCGTTTGATGCCAACAACAAAATCAACTTAATGACTTATGTTGGCACACGCGAGAATCTGCAGTACCTCACAACAAGTGCAACCACTGCGGTAGGACGCGCCAGCGAAATATCCCGTGATTTTTGGGGCAGCGATCTACGCTGGGATCATAACGGCGACCTACTTAGCCTTCCTTACAACATCTCGGTCGGGCTTACTTATGGCAAAATGAAAGATGCCCGACTGGACATCAACACGGACAATGGCATCAAACGCCCCATTATTGCAGGCAATGGCAACTTTGCGCTTAACCGCGACGAAGATAATATTTCTCGCAACTTTGACCAATATGTTCAAGGCAAATTAGCACTTACCAACAACGTCGACATTCACGCGGGTATTCGACATACTAAAGTAAAACTGGAGGTTAATGACCACTTCCTGACCGGATCTGCCAATAATGGCAACAACAGCGGCTCTGTCGAATATCAGGACACCACTCCGGTTGCAGGTGCGGTGTGGAAGATCACTCCAGCATTTAACCTTTATGCGAACTATGGCCAGGGGTTTGAAACACCAACCTTTATCGAGGCAGCCTTTAATGCAGTCAACAATGGCGTCCCCAACCTCAGCCTGAAACCTAGCAAAAGCAGGAATTATGAGCTAGGTGCAAAAGCGTTCTTGGCAGACAACCATCAAGTCAACTTTAATATTTTTAAAATTGATACTGACGATGAAATCGTCAACAAAGAAACCAATGCCGCTAACAGAAGTGTGTTTGGCAACGCAAAGAAAACCAAACGTAAAGGAGCTGAGTTATCCATCGAATCGCAATTCAGCAACAATATTTCCACATATCTTTCTTATTCTTTGCTAGATGCAGAATTTGATGCCGATTTTACTTTCACCACTACCAGCGGCACCAGAACAATTCAATCCGGCAATAAAATACCGGGCACTTACCGTACCCAGATCTATGGTGAGATCGCCTGGAAATACGCGCCCTTGGGCTTTAGTGCCGCGCTGGAAGGTCGCCATAATAGCAAAGTTTATGTCAATGACATTAACAGCGATTCTGCACCTTCTTACACAATATTTAACCTTCGCACAGGATTCCAACAGCAAATTGGCAACTGGAGTTTTAGTGAATATGTGCGTGTGGAAAATATGTTCGACAAAGAATATATCGGCTCGGTGCGCGTAAACGACACCAATCTGCGCTTCTTTGAACCTGCTGCAGACAGAAATTACCTGCTTGGTTTGAGCGCGAATTACAAGTTCTAATCTAAATCTACCATCCTGATCAAAGCCAGCCCAGAATTAAAAATTCTAGCTGGCTTCTTTGTTTCCACAAAAAGAGCACCCTCGTACGCGCGCGTTTCATTGTTTAAACTGATGCCCTGGAAGCCAAGCTGGATGCGGCCTCCAGGCATGCCAGTTTGACAATGAAAGATAGATAGCTTTAAACGCGTTTTTGCCAGCTTGGCTTAGTGATTTTCGCGCCCAATTAGTGTTTAATGTCACCTGCTCAACCACTATGCAAAGTGAATCACATGGCTATTTCAGTAGATTTAAAAATTCTCGACCCACGCCTGCATCACATGATGCCCAGCTATGCCACGCCCGGCTCGGCAGGGCTGGATTTGCGCGCTTGTATAGAGCACACGCAAACTATCCAACCAGGCGAAACGGTGATGATACCGACCGGGATGGCGATTCATATCGACAATGCCTATTACGCCGCGCTGATTCTGCCGCGCTCGGGCTTGGGGCATAAGCACGGCATTGTGTTGGGCAATCTGGTGGGGCTAATTGATTCGGATTATCAAGGTCAACTGCTGGTGAGTTGCTGGAACCGCAGCCAGTATCCATTCATCCTCAACCCGATGGAGCGCATCGCGCAGCTCGTCATCGTGCCTGTCGTACAGGCGGATTTCCACATCGTGGATGAGTTTGCCACTTCGGAAAGAGGCGAAGGCGGCTTTGGCAGCACCGGAAAACATTAAATTTAGCTTGAATAAACAACTAATTTCGTACTATAATCTCGCTCTTTCTCGAAAAGCAGATATTTGGAGTGAACCATGGCACGTGTATGTCAGGTAACTGGTAAAAAACCGATGGTGGGCAACAATGTATCCCACGCACAAAACAAAACAAAACGCCGCTTTTTACCCAATTTGCAAAATCGCAAATTCTGGGTTG